>JAFZYC010000086.1 GCA_017616435.1 Clostridia bacterium | reverse complement strand
GCGAAAAGCGCAGGAATACTTGGAAAGTCTTTCGAGCATTGAAGGCGCAGCACGGCGCAAAAAGATACCTTTTGAGGCTGTGTATCTTTAAGTGAATGCGCCCAATGCTCCGCCCTGTTTATGCGCATTTTTAACTGTAAAGCGATTCGATATCCGCGGGATGTATGTACCACTTGCCGTCAAGCAGCAGCACACGCGGCATTATGGTGACCTCCGTCTGCCCCGAAGCGGTATCGAGCAGGAGGCAAAGCGTGACCTCGTGCGCTTCCGAGGGCTCGGTCGTCACGCCGTATTCCGGCAGAGAGCGCGAGAGCGCCTCGAGCTCCCAAACGGTGAGCCTTCGCCGATCCGCGATAGTGTAGTTGATGCCGTTTATAGTGCCGTATTTGGCCTTGAGCCCGGACGTTATAATGCTGCCTACGACGCGTATCACGCCGTCCTCGCCGCCAATCAGCGCCGAGGCGTAGCCGTACCGCGAGACTACGAAAGAGATGTACTGCGGAGGCAGCGCCCTTTTCGCGTGTCTCGGTTCGCCCGTCAGCACGAATGAAATGAGCGCGTCCACCGGCTCGAGATCCTCCTCCCAAACGGGCGGAGGAGTTGGCGTGGGAACGGGAGTGGGCGAAGGAGTAGGCGTTGGCGTCGGAGTGGGAGTAGGCGTCGGAGTGGGAGTGGGCGTGGGGGTAGGCGTCGGTATCGGAGTCGGCGCCGCGGTTGGAGCGGCTGTCGGCACGGGGGTCGAAGAAGCCGCGGTCTTTGCCGCCTTTATGCAGGAATCCGCAGCGATCACGGCGCCCAAAAACACCGCGCTGCCAAGTATGACGGCGGCGATAAGCAGCGCGGGCTTCCGCCTGGATCCGTTATTCCCGCTCGTTAGCCTCACTCCGCAGTAGGCGCAGAATATCGCCTTTCGGCTGTTCCTTTTTCCGCAGTTCCGGCAGCGCATCGAAAAACTCCTTCATTCGCGTACTATTCTATTATAACCCTATGTTTTGTGTCAATGCTTTTCCGATATTATCAATCCCGCGCCGCATGCGGCATAGGATATAGCGAAGTAATTTGTCGAAAGGCCGGGTGATGCTATGGCGAACACAACTTTTTCGGAGCTGAGGAGGAAGGAGATAATCAATATCTGCGACGGGGCGCGGCTCGGGCATATCTGCGATCTTGAGATGGACGACTGCACAGGCCTCATAAGCGCGATCGTCGTGCCGGGGCCGGCGCGTTTCATGGGCCTTGTCCGCGGCGCGGAGGAGCTCGTGATACCCTACTGCAAGATACAAAAGATAGGCGACGACGTTATACTCGTTCAGGCCGACGGCGTGTAAAAATACATATAGCGTTTTCAAATAAAATGTGGTACAATATCTTGAAAGACATAAGAAAGGAGTGCTTCGGGCGGATTTCCCCGGGGCGCAGCCGGTATGAGATGCAGATATTGTCAGTGCACGGACAGCAAAGTCGTTGACTCGAGGCCCACGGAGGACGGCACCGCGATCCGCCGCCGCCGCGAATGCATGAACTGCGGCCGCAGGTTCACGACATACGAAAAGGTGGAGGAGATGCCCATAATCGTTGTCAAGCGCGACGGCACGAGGGAACCCTTCGACAGCAACAAGATACTGCGGGGCATCCGCAAATCCTGCGAGAAGCGCCCGGTCTCCGCTGCCGCTATGGATGAGCTCGTGGAGGACGTCGTCAGGGAGATCAACAACTCCCTCGAGCAGGAGGTCACCACGATCAAGATCGGCGAGCTCGTCATGGCGAGGCTCAAGGATCTGGACGAGGTCGCCTACGTCAGGTTCGCCTCCGTCTATCGCTCCTTCAAGGATATCAATACATTCATGGCGGAGCTCAAGCTCCTGCTCGGTGAACAGGATGCCAAATAACGCGGCGGAGCTCCTAAAAAGGGTCCGTTCAGACTCGCATTACCGCGAAAGCCAAGGCGTTGGGATCATAGT
Organism: Clostridia bacterium; assembly: GCA_017616435.1. GTDB lineage: Bacteria > Bacillota > Clostridia > Christensenellales > CAG-138 > UBA3857. The sequence continues at coordinate 28,658 of JAFZYC010000086.1, read as the reverse complement.
ATCGGAAAGGCTCCTTTCTGAACCCGGCGTCACCCACGGCTTTACGACGCGAAGGGGAGGGGTAAGCGCCCCGCCCTTCGATTCGCTCAACCTCGGCACGAGCAGGGATGAGCCGATGGAAAACATCCTCGCAAACTACCGCCTGCTCTGCGAGGCTTACGGCCTCGATTACGACGAGCTCGCCCTCGTTCGGCACGAGCACGGCTCGACCGTATTGAAGCTCGGCAGCGAGCACTGCGGCAGGGGCATTTCAAAGGAGCCTCTGGATTTTTCAGACGGACTCGTGACAGACGATACCGGCGTCACGCTCGTCACCTGCCACGCCGACTGCAGCGCTTTTTTCATCTATGACCGAGTCACAAGGTCCATAGGCCTTGCGCACGCAGGCTGGAAGGGCATGTACAAGCGTATAGGGCAGAGGCTCGCGGAAAGGCTGACCGCGGAATACGGCGCGGATCCCAAGGATATGGTCGCAGTAGTCGGCCCATGCATCTGCGAGAACTGCTTTGAGGTCGAAAAGGAGATCGCGGAGGATTTCGCTCGGGAGTTCGACTGCCCGGATATCTTAAAGGAAAAGCCCGAAAGGCCGGGCAAGGGCTACGTCTCGCTGCATGCCGCCGCGCTGATACAGCTTATGGACGCGGGGCTCGAATTGGATAACATATCCGTAATGCGGCACTGCACTATGGAGGAAAAGGAGCTGTTCTATTCCTACCGCCGCGATGGCAAGGACACGGGCTCCATGGCCGCGTTTTTGAGACTTCGATAAATAAAAACATCATCTCCCGCAGATAATGGCAAAAGAACATTGTCTGCGGGGTTTATTTATGAGCTTGAGCCTATTGCTTATAACGGTATCCGCCGTGCTGGTTGCGGGCGGCGTCTGCAAACGCACGCTTGCCGCGGCCGGCGCAGGGAGGAAGCAGGCTCTTTTCTTTCTGCTCTGCGCGGCGGTGCTTAGCCGCTTCACGCTCGAGCCTTCTGAGGATATTGAACTCGTTCCATCGTGTCTCGTGACGGCAGCGTGGCTATTCGGACACGCTTTCGGCGAGAGTTCGGACGCAAAGCTCAAAGCGGCGATACTGCCCTTCTCGATAGCCGCGGGGTTTCTGACGAGCGGGATATCGGGTCTTGAAGGAGACTGGCGCTGCTATGCGGCTGGGCTCGTCCCGGCGCTTCTCGCGATACCCTTCGGAACGTCGCACGGCATGGCCGCAGCCGCGCTCGCGCCGATATTCGCCGCGCTTTCGGAGCTTGCCGGCGTGGGGGGCGACAGCCTTGGCAGCCTGTGGCTCACGGAATACTGCCTTTCTTCGCAGCTGTCGGGGATAATGCTCTCCGTGCTTGCGGGCGGGGTGCGCAGCACAGTCCGTCGGACGAACGTACGAACAATATCGGCCGAACGTACGACAAGGTAAAAATCAAGTCTGTTATTCATTTATCATATCATTTCCCGCCGCGTCATAGTATTAACAAGACCATTCGGAAAGGATTTGCGCAGCTTGGAAAAAACAGCGGATCGCGCACTTGATACGGTGATCGGGATGCTTCCCGCAAGGCTTCGGGAGGCTGTTTCCGAGGCATGCTCCTGCGGCATTGCGGAGGAGATACGGCTGCGTGTTTCAAAGCCGCCGCAGATTGTGACGCAAACCGGCGAAACGCTGCTTGTTGAGCATGTTTTTACCCGTGCCGACGCGCGCGAGCTGCTCGAAAAGCTCTGCCGCCATTCGGTCTACGCGCGCGAGGAGGAATTGAAGCGCGGCTTCATAACCGTTGAGGGCGGCGCGAGGGTCGGCGTCTGCGGCAGACCTGTCACAGAGGACGGCAGGATACTGCGGCTCACAGACGTTTCATGCTTCAACATCCGCATAACGAGGGAGGCCGTCGGCTGCGCGGAGGGCGTAATGCACTACCTTTCGGAGCAGGGCAGGCCGGTCTCCGCCCTCATCGCCGCTCCGCCTGCGGGAGGCAAGACCACGCTCCTTCGCGATATCGCAAGGTGCTTTTCCGACGGGATCGGCGTAAAGCCCCAGAAGGTCGCTCTTGCGGACGAGCGGGGAGAGCTCGCCGGGTGTTCGGAAGGGGCGCCGTCGTTCAACGTCGGCGCGCGCACGGATATCATGGAGCATGTCCCGAAAGCTGCCGCGATGGAAGTGTTCATTCGCACCATGAGCCCCGACGTGATGATCACGGATGAGATCGGCGGCAAGGAGGACGCGGCAGCGCTCTCTGAGGCGGCAAGATCCGGCGCCGCTGTGATAGCGAGCGCGCACGCCGCTTCCGTCGACGAGCTGAAAAGCCGCGCGGCGCTCTCCGAAATACTCGCTTCCGGCGTTTTCCGCCGCGTGCTCCTGCTGCACAGGAACGGGAGCATGCTACGCATATCGCCGGTAAGGCTTTGAGCGCGGCGAGGCTTGCCGCGGCGATGCTCGCTTTCGGCGCGTGCGCGCTGTTCGGGTCGGTGAAAAAGGCGAGGAGCGGGAGATCCCTTTGCGATGCCGAGGCGCTCGTTAAGGATCTCGGCGAGCTCGGGGACCGCATGAGGCTCCGGCGCGAGCCGCTTGACGAGATATCGGCGCGCCTCGCCGCAGAAGGCGGCTGCCGTGCGCTGTGGAAGGGGATATCACAGGGTCTTGCCGAAGGAAGGACATTCTCGGAAGCGTACGCGCTCGCCGAAAAGCCGCCCGTATGCCGGGAGGTCATGAGCGTCGTCGACGAGCTTGCTTCGTCCCTCGGAACTGGCGCAATGGAGGACGAGATAAAGAGGCTCGGCGAGGCAATGGATAAGCTCGGGACCCGCCTTGCGGAGCTTGAAAAAGCCGATGCCGAAAGGTCAAAGCTTACGGGCTCGCTCTCCGTGCTGCTGGGGCTCGCGGCTGCGCTGCTTTTACTCTGATGTGAGGTGCCGATGGGAATAGAAGTCGTTTTCAGGATAGCAGGGATAGGCATACTCGTCGCTGCCGCATGTCAGCTTTTGAAGCAGGCCGGGCGCGACGATATCGCCATGCTCACCGCTCTCGCGGGGCTGATAATCGTCCTCGCGATGGTGATAAGCCTCATCGGATCGCTCTTCGACAGCGTCCGGAGCGTGTTCGATCTGTACTGATACGTCATGGATATTTTCAGGATAGCGGGAATAGCGGTAATAACGGCGATACTCTCGCTCACGCTGCGCGGGATAAGGCCGGAGCTCGGCGCGCAGACGGCTATCGCAGGTGGAGCCGTACTGCTCCTTGCGGCGGTAACGGAGCTTTCGGGAATAGCAGTGGAGCTGAGGCGAGCCTTCTCGGGGATCAATCCCGGCGGAGGAGCGGCGGAGCTTGCGATAAAGGTCGCAGCTATCGCGTACATCGCGCAGCTTGCGGCCGATATCTGCCGTGACTCAGGCGAAAACGCGCTCGCAGCAAAGACGGAGATCTGCGGCCGCCTGCTCATGATCTCAGCCGCGCTGCCCATGCTGATCCGCCTCGCGCGGACGCTCATAGGGCTTATCGAAGGCTCGGCATGAGGCGGCTTATATTGATCGCGGCGGCGCTCATGCTGGCGCTCCTGCCCGCGGCGGTGTTTGCCGCGGATGCCAGGGAAGAGCCCGACGACAGCATAGAGGATGAGCTAATAAGGCAGATAAGCGAGCTCGATCTGTCCGGCTGGGAGGAGTATTTCATCGATCTCGGCCGATTGACCGGCAGGGATTTCGCCTCCCTTGACGGGCTGCTGCTCTCGTATGCGGAGCTGGGGAGCTCGGAAGCGCCCGACGGACTGTGGGAGACTGTGGGGCTTTTGCTCAGGTCGGAGCTGAAAAGGTCAGCCGGCGCAGCCGCACTTTTGGCCGCGGCGGCAATGATGACGGCGCTCTCGGGCGTGATCGCGGACGAGGGCATACGCCCGGTGCTCGGTTTCATACTCTGCGGAACGGCGGTAACGCTTACAGCGGGGGTGTTCGCAGCGCTCGGCAAAACGGCTTCGGAGGCGGTAGCGGCCGCAGGGGAGCTGACGGAAAGGACGCTGCCAATAATGAGCGCGCTGCTCGTTTCGCTCGGGGCGGTCTCATCCGCGGGGATATTCCGCCCGCTCATGCTGTTCCTTTCGGGCACGGTGATATTCATTGTTCAGGGGCTGATACTCCCCGCGGTGCTCATGGGCGGAGTGCTCAGCGTGATCGACGCGCTGACAGAGGGAGGAAGGATGAGTGAGCTCGTAAAGCTCGTTCAGAAGCTCGTGAAATGGGCGCTCGGGCTGGTCTCGACATTCTATTTCGGCATGAGCGCCGTGCAGGGGCTCACCGTCGCCTCGCGTGACGGGGTGACTGTACGCACGGCAAAGTACGCGCTTTCTGGGCTCGTGCCTATCGTGGGGAACATGATCGGCGGCACGGTGGATACCGTGATGGGCTGCGCGCTGCTCATAAAGAACGGCGTCGGAGCGGCGGCGATACTGATACTGCTGTCGATACTCATAAGACCTCTCGCGGTGCTTGCTGCGGGGATATTCATATTCCGCACCGCGGCGGCCTTGAGCCAACCCGCGGCGGATCCGAAGGTGGTAAGGCTCCTCTCGGGAGCCGCGGATATGACGAACGGCCTATTCGCCTGCGTCGCTGTGACCGGGGCGATGCTCGCGCTGACGTTCCTCGTTTTCATCGCCTCGGGCGGGATCTCAGCTGGGCTCTGGTAGGTGGAAAGCATGAAGCTCATAGTAACAAGGCTCATCGCGGCGGTGTTCATCGTACTCGCGGCGGAGGGGCTCCTGCCGCCGGGAAACATGGCAAAGAGCGCGAAGCGCGTGCTCGCGGTAATAGAGACCGCCGCGGTAGCGGAGCCGATAGCGGAGCTTATACTGCGCATGAGGTGAGAAATGAAACGACCTGCACTCTTCACGGGCTTTGTAAACAGGCTCAGGGACGATAAAAGGCTGGAGACCGCGGTCATCGCTTCGATGCTGATCGCCGCGCTCGCGATATTCCTGCTTTCGGGCGGGCAGAGCTGCTCCGCCCGTACGGAAACCGCGGCGAAGACAGAAAACACGGCCTCGTCCTTCACAGAGGAGCGGGAGCTTGAGTCAAGGCTCGAGGAGATACTCTCGCGCATCGACGGAGCGGGCCGTGTGAGGGTTATGATCACATACGGGACCGAAGCCGATCCGGAGGCGGGGGAGAGCAGAAAATCGGACCTGTTTTCCGGATCCTATGGGGAAGTTAAAACGCAGGTAAGCTCGGCGCCTCCGGTGCGCGGGGTAATAGTCGTCGCGGAAGGGGCGAGGGACATAAAGGTCAGGATCGAGCTCGAGGCGGCCGTTATGACCGTGCTCGGCACGGAACCTGCGAAGATCGGGATATTCCCGATGGAACAATAAAAAACGGAGGTATGCAAAATGGAAAAGAGCGCAAGGAACAAGAGGTTCGCGATACTGCTTGCGATCGCCCTCATATTGCTCGCGGGGGCGGTTTGGGTGAATGTAAAGCTCAACCGCGACGACGTGACGGACGTGCTGGGCTCTGAGCCGACGCCCACGCCGGAGGCCGATTCGATCGGTACCATTGCGAGCGTATACGGAGATTATTTCAATTCGTTCCGAAAGGAGCGGAGCGAGGTGCGCGCGCAGGAGATAGAATATCTGCGCTCCATAATCAATTCCGGCAACGCGGATGAGGACGCCCTTCTTGACGCCGAGAGCCGCCTTCTGGAGCTTGTCGGCAGGATGGAGAAGGAGTTCACGATCGAGAGCCAGATAAGGGGCAAAGGCTTCCTCGACGCCGCGGCCTCGTACAGGGGAGGAGCCGTGACCGTCGTTATAGACGGCGAGAGCCTGACCGACGAGGAGGTTGCGCGGATACTCGATATCGTGATGTCGGAAACGGGCCTTCCGGCCTCGGCGGTGAAGATATCGCTCGGGTCGTAATTATATGCCCGCGCCTGCATTGAGTACTTTACAAACGCGGCATTGTTTGTTATAATAAAGTATCAATGTTCAGGAGGATTTCCAAAATGGATTTCGATACCGAAGTAGTAACCGATATCAGCGTTATGGAGAACGGCAAGGTCGTATTCGCGCCCGACGTCGTCGCCACCATAGCCGGCGTTGCCGCTTCCGAAGTTGACGGCGTATCCGGCCTTGCCGGCACCGTTATCGAGGGCATTTCCGGCATATTCAGCAAGAAGAATCTTACGAAAGGCGTTCATGTCGAGGTCGGGCAGGAGGAAGCAGCCGTCGATATCAGCATCAACGTCAAGTACGGCTACCGCATACAGGAGGTCTGCAACGCCGTTCAGAGGGAGATCAAGAGCGCCATCGAGACCATGACCTCCCTGCGCGTGGTCGAGGTAAACGTCGTCGTGCAGAACGTCACGTTCGACGAGCCCGAAAAGGTCGACAAGAAAAAGGAGAAGGAAAAGCCGGAGATCGAAGCAAGGGTCAGGTGACCGCTTCGTAACGTGCTTACCGGAAAGGATCACAAATGAAACCTCGTCTTATTGACAAATTGCTTCTTGGCCTTGTGCTGCTGATATTCATCGCGGCAATGGTCCTTATAATCCTTTGCGCCGTTGGCGTTTTCACAGCGGACAGCATTAACTCCTTCATCAACGAATTGCTCGGCAGCGGCCTGGGCTTTAACTACATCAGGATAGCCGTTATCGCTGTCGCCGCGATACTTGCGGTGATCGCGATAAAGCTGCTGTTCACGAGCAGCAAGCCCAAGGAGAAGGATACCGTCAACAACGCTTCGCTCCTCGCCTCCGATGAGAACGGCACGGCGTACATCACCGCCGCCTCCATCGACAGCATGGCGCAGAAGTACATCAAGTCCAACAGCCGCATCCGCGAGTGCAGCAGCAAGGTGACTATCGGCGCCGACAGCGGCGTGAACATCGCTTTGAAGGCGATAGTCCTTGCCGATACGAACATCCCCGAGCTCTGCACAAAGGTCAGGACCGAGCTCAAGGACTATATCGAGACCTACGCAGGCGTAAAGGTATCGCAGATCGGCTTTACCGTTATCAATACCTATTCGCCCGCCTCCGCCGCCAGGATCAACTGACGCAGGCCTTAGCGGAAGCTTTGTTATGAGCAGGAAATCAGCAAGAGAGATCGCCATGAAAATGGCGTATGAAAAGCTTTTCGGCTGCGACGATACCTACGCCACCGTCTCGGAGATATCCGGGGTGGAGGCGGAGCCCGCCGCGGCGGATATCGATTTTGCGAACAGCATCGTCGACGGCATAGACGAGCATCGCGCCGAGATCGACGAGGTCATAGGCGCCGCGGCAAAGGGCTGGTCCGTCGAACGCATGCCGAAGGTGGATCTTTCCGTGCTCCGCGTCGCGGTGTACGAGCTCCTCTATGACAGGAAGGCCCCTAAAAAGGTCGTCATCAACGAGGCTGTCCGTATCGCCACAAAATACGGCGGGGAGGATTCGCCGCGCTTCATCAACGGCGTTCTCGGCACGGTAGCATCCCCTTTGGGAAAGTGACGCCATGGCCGGTGAAACAGTATTTACCGTAGCAAGACTGAATGAGTACGCGAGCCGCGTGCTCTCCAACGATCCGCGCCTGCGGAGCATAAAGGTGTCCGGTGAGATCAGCGGATTTAAGCGCCACTCATCCGGGCATCTCTATTTTACTTTAAAGGATCAGGAAGCGGTTATAAGCTGCGTCATGTTCCGCTCCGCGGCTTCCGCGATGAAGATCGACCCGAAGGACGGCATGCAGGTCATAGCGCACGGGTCTGTCTCGATATACGCGAGGGACGGCAAATACCAGCTCTATGTCGACGGCATGCGCGCCTCGGGCGAGGGGGAGCTGTACCGTCAGTTCCTTCTGCTCAAGGCCAAGCTCGAGGCGGAGGGCGTTTTTGAAAACGCGAGGGAGCTTCCCGCGCTGCCCCGCATGATCGGCGTCGCAACGAGCGCCTCCGGCGCCGCGCTGCACGATATCATAACGGTCACGCGCAGGCGCTTCCCGAATATGAACATACTCCTTGCCCCTTGCCAGGTGCAGGGGCCGGCCGCTCCCGCGGAGATCGCCGCCGCGGTGCGCGCGCTGCAAAGGTTCCCGGAGGTCGACGTTATTATCGTCGGCAGGGGCGGCGGCAGTTACGAGGATCTTTCATGCTTCAACGATGAGGCAGTGGCGAGGGCGATATTCGCGTCCCGCGTGCCGGTCGTCAGCGCGGTCGGGCACGAGACGGATTTCACGATAGCGGATTTTGCCGCGGACATGAGGGCGCCCACGCCTTCCGCCGCCGCGGAGCTCTGCTGTCCGGTGCTCGCGGATCTTGAGGACGCGCTTTCCGGGGCTCGGGAGACGGCCGCAAGGCTCGCTTCCGACGCGCTTCGCGAGGCGGAGAACGGGCTCAAACGGCTTACCGGATCCGCCGCTATGGCAAATCCGCATTATGCGATAGGCCTCATTCGCGAAAGACTGAGGGCTTACGCTCAAAGGCTCGACAGCGGCGTAAAGACCGCGCTCATGGCGTCAGAGGCAAAGCTCTTCGGCAGGCTGGAGAAGCTCAAGGCGCTCGGTCCCGCTGAGGTTATGAAGCGCGGATACTCGATCGTGACGGACGAGCACGGGAACGTGATAAAGGACGTTTCGGGGCTCGAACCCGACAAAAGGATAGGTATTCAGATGGCGGGAGGATCGGCTTCCGCCGTCGTGACGGAAATAAACTGAGGCGGTGTCCAATGGATAATATCAGCGAACTCAAATACGAACAGGCATACGAAAGGCTCGAGCAGATCGTCGAAAGGATGAGCGCTGCGGCCGTGCCCCTCGACGAGCTTATGAAACTTTACGAGGAGGGCATGGAGCTCGCGGAGCACTGCGAAAAGCTCTTAAAGAGCTATGACGCCCGGCTCGAGAAGGTCTCTTCCCGCGCGCTCCTGAACGAGCAGGAGGGGGCGGAGGACGAGCCCGAGGATGACGAGGAGGTGCCCTTCTGATGACCGCGAAGGAGTATTCCGAAGCGTCCGAAAGATACAGGCTGCTCGTAGAAAAAGGGCTTTTGAGCATCGCCGAACGTGAGAACGGCAGTATCTACCCCCGGCTTCACGAGGCGATGTTCTACAGCCTCGAAGCGGGCGGCAAGAGGCTGCGCCCCTGCCTTGTGCTCGCCGTGTGCGAGATGCTGGGCGGCGATATCGAAAAGGCGCTCCCCGCCGCCTGCGCGCTGGAGATGATACACACATATTCGCTCATCCATGACGATCTCCCGTGCATGGACGACGACGACATGCGCCGCGGCCGCCCGTCGAACCATAAGGTGTTCGGCGAGGCGATGGCCGTGCTCGCGGGGGACGGGCTTCTTTCGCTCGCTTTCGAGACGCTTCTTCGGGCTTCCGCGGATACGGGCGATATCGGCGTGCTTTTAGCCGCGCGCGAGATCGCGGAAAGAGCCGGCGCCTCTGGCATGGTGACAGGTCAGGCCGCCGATATAGAGAACGAGGGAAAGCAAAACAACACCCTTGATACGCTCCGCTTCATACATAGGCACAAGACGGCCGATATGCTTGAGGCGGCGGTATTATCCGGCGCATACATCGCCGGCGCCGACGGGGATACGCTCGCCGCGCTCCGTACCTATTCGGAGAACATGGGCCTGCTCTTCCAGATAACTGACGACATGCTCGATATAACGGGCGATCCCGCGCTCATGGGCAAGACGCTCGGCAAGGACGCGGAGACCGGAAAGCTCACGTATGTGGCGCTGCTCGGCCTCGAAGGCGCAAAAAAAGCCGCGGCAGACGCCGCTGAAAACGCGAAAACAGCCATAAGGGATATCGAAAACTCCGATTATCTCGCGGCTGTAATAGACAATATGCTCGTAAGGAGCAACTGATCATCGGCGCCTGCGCGCCGGGAAAGGCAGTCCCGTTATTTGGGGCGTGTTTGCTGAAATGACAGAGAAAAGTGAGCTTCGCCTGCTTAAAAACATCGGCTCGCCCGAGGATATGCGCAAGCTCTCGAAAGAGGAGTTATATGAGCTCGCGGAGGAGATCAGGCAGCAGCTCGTGACAACCGTCTCAAAGACGGGCGGCCACCTTGCCTCAAACCTCGGCGTGGTCGAAATGACGATAGCCCTGCACCGCGTGTTCGATCTCGATACGGACAGGCTCGTGTTCGACGTCGGCCATCAGAGCTACGTCCACAAGCTCCTGACCGGGCGTGCGGAAAGGTTCGATACCCTCCGCCAAAAGGGCGGCATCGCAGGCTTCCCGAAGACCGAGGAGAGCCCGTACGACGCTTTCAACACGGGCCATTCGAGCACGTCCATATCCGCCGCGATAGGCATCATGCGCGCGGACGCGCTCAAGGGCGTAAAGCGAAACGTCATTGCCCTGATAGGCGACGGCGCTTTGACGGGCGGCATGGCGTATGAGGCGCTGGACGACGTCGGTCAGCAGAAGCTGCCGCTCATCGTCGTGCTCAACGACAACGAGATGTCCATATCGGACAACGTCGGCGGACTCAGCCGTCACCTTGCCAAGATGCGCTCCGCAAGGGGCTACCGCAGCTTCAAGCGCGGCTTTTCAAAGCTTTTGAAACATATCCCCCTTATCGGCAAATGGCTCAGCGACCGCTTCGAGGGGCTCAAAAACAGGATCAAATACTTCATACTCCCCAACGTGCTGTTCGAGGAGCTCGGCTTCACGTACTTAGGCCCGATCAACGGTCACGATATCGAGGCGCTCACAGAGGTCTTCGAGCATGCGAAACAGATGGACAAGCCCGTCGTGATACACGCGATCACCCGCAAGGGCAAGGGCTACGAGCCAGCTGAAAAGAATCCCGAAAAGTTCCACGGCATAGGCCGATTCGATATCAGTACGGGCGAATCGAAGACCACATTCGGCAACTCCGCCGTGTTCAGCGACGAGCTCTGCAGGCTTGCGGAGGAGGATCCGGATCTTGTCGCGATAACCGCCGCGATGGCCTCCGGCACCGGGCTCGATTCCTTCAAGGAGCGCTTCCCCGACAGATTCTTCGACGTCGGAATCGCGGAACAGCATGCGGTCACGATGGCGGCCGGCATGGCGATAGCGGGTGTGAAGCCCGTGTTCTGCGTCTATTCCTCGTTCCTGCAGAGGGCGTTCGATCAGCTCGTGCACGACGTGTGCCTGCAGGATCTTAAGGTCGTTTTCGGCATCGACCGCGCGGGGCTTGTCGGCGCCGACGGCGAGACCCATCACGGTATTTACGATATCTCCTACCTGATGACGCTTCCCAACATGAAGATACTTTCGCCCTCCTCCAAGGAGGAGCTTCGCGCATGCCTGGATTGGGCTGTGAAGGAGAACGATTCCCCCTGCGCGATAAGGTACAACAGGGGCGTACTTCCCGAGCGTGAGATGAGCGGCGAGATACTCTCGTGGGAGTGCATAAAGCCGTTCAGGAGCGTCTGTGTCGTTGCGACGGGCAGGATGCTCGATCCCGTAATGAACGTATGCCGCGATCTAAACGTCGGCCTATATAACGCAAGGTGCATCCGTCCCATGGACGAGGCCGCGCTCGAAAAGCTGTCGCACGCGCACTATGTCGTTACCGTTGAGGACGGCGTGGTCAACGACGGCTTCGGCGCGCAGATAGCGGCTTACATGAGCCGCATAGGCTCCGGCGCGCGCGTCGTCCCCGTCGGGGTGCCGAACCGCGTTATTGAACAAGGCACCGTAGCTGAACAGGATGATGAATGCGGTCTTTCCGAGGAGAAGCTCCTGGAGACGATCAAGGGCTGTATGGGAGGCATATATGCCTAAGCGCGCAGACATACTGCTCGTGGAGCAGGGGCTCGCCCCGAGCCGCGAGAGAGCGAAAGCCCTCATAATGGAGGGCGTGGTCTATCTGGGCCAGGTCAAGGTAATGAAGGCCTCCGATACGTTTGCGGACGACGCGGCGCTCACGGTCCGAGAGAACCCGATTCCCTTCGTTTCGAGGGGCGGACTCAAGCTCGACAAGGCCGTAAGAAAGTACGGCATCTCGCTTGAAAACGCCGTGTGCCTCGACGTCGGCGCGTCCACCGGAGGATTCACCGACTGCATGCTCCAGAACGGTGCGAGGAAGGTCTATTCCGTCGACGTCGGCTACGGTCAGCTCGACTGGAGGCTCCGCACCGACGAAAGGGTCGTCTGCATGGAGCGCAGGAACGCAAGGCTCATGGAGCCCTCGTGGTTCGACGATACGCCGGTATTCGCCTCCTGCGACGTTTCGTTCATATCGATAAGGCTGATACTGCCCCGCATGTTCGAATGCCTTGCGGAAGGCGGAGAGGCCGTCGTGCTCGTAAAGCCCCAGTTCGAGGCGGGCAGGTCGAAAGTCGGAAAGAACGGCGTAGTCCGTGACGAGGCTACTCATCTCGAGGTACTGAATGGCGCCGCTGATCTCGCCTCGGAATGCGGATTCGGCATAAAGGCGCTCGATTATTCGCCCATCACAGGACCCAAGGGCAATATCGAATACCTCATGTATCTTACAAAGGGCGGTATAGCGGAGGAGTTCGACATTTCCGCCGCAGCACGGGAGATCGTTGCGCTTTCCCACAGGGAGCTTTCGTGATATAATTGCATTATGAAACTGATATTTTTCACAAATCCCAATAAACCCAACGCGGCAAAGCTCATGGAGGAGCTCGTTTCGGTCGCGGAAGCCCGCGGTATCGAGACCGTTTCCGTACGCGACGACGAAGGCTTGAAGGAGCTTCTGAATATAGGATGCGATGCTTTCTGCGTCGTCACGATCGGAGGCGACGGTACGATACTCCGCGCAGTCGCCGCCGCCGCGCCGAAGCATATACCTGTGCTCGGCGTAAATATGGGAAGGGTCGGCTTTTTCAGCGAGATAGGCACCGACGGCTTCCCCAAGGCTTTGGAAAGGCTCCTATCCGGGGATTATTATATCGAACGCCCGTCGATGCTCTCCTGCAGCGTGAACGGCGTGAGCATGGGCGAATGCCTCAACGATTTTTCCATACACAGGCAGGAGCTCTCATCCATTACCCAGCTCGATCTGTTCGTTGACGGGGATGAGATAGGCAACGTCATGGCGGACGGGCTCATCGTCGGAACGCCCTCCGGCTCCACGGCGTACACAATGTCCGCGGGCGGGCCAGTCGTCGCGCCGAAGCTCGACTGCATACTCGTTACGCCGATATGCCCGCATTCGCTCACGGTAAGGCCCATCGTCACCGCCGCGGATTCAGTCGTCAGGGTAAGGCTGCGCTGCGTCTGCAGGCTGAGCCGCGACGGCCAGAACATAATGGTTCTTGATCCCGACGACGAAGCGGTGTTCAAAAAGGCCGAAATGACGGCGGAGTTCATCCGCTTTGAGAAGAGGAACGTATTCAAGCTCATACGTGAGAAACTGAAATAAGATGCTCGAAAGACTCATAATCGAAAACGTTGCCCTGATCGAAAAGCTCGATCTGGAGCTCGGAGGCGGATTCACCGTCTTAACGGGCGAGACCGGCGCGGGCAAATCCATAATCATCGACGGCATAAACCTCGTGCTCGGCAGCCGCGGCAGCCGCGAGCTCATTTCCTACGGCAAGCAGAAATGCCGCGTGGAAGCGGTTTTCGGCATCGCGAAAGAGCCTCTCGTCGCGGATAAGCTGCGCGAGATGGAGCTCATGAGCGACGACGGCGACCTTACGATAATGCGCGAGCTCAACGTCAACGGCAAGAGCCTATGCCGCGTGAACGGCGTGGTGATACCCTTGGCGTCGCTCAAGTCGATCACGGATCTCCTGGTCGACGTTCACGGCCAGCATGAGCATCAGTCGCTCCTCGATGAAAGGAACCATTTGGGCGTGATCGACGCGTACGGCGCGGAGAGCATTGCGCCGCTTAAGGAGGAGACTGACCGCCTGTATAAAGAATACGCTCGCGTCACGAATAAGCTCAACGCAGGCTTCCTTTCGGAGGCGGAGCGCGAGCGCAGGATAGACATACTCAATTATCAGATAAACGAGATAGAAGGCGCAAGGCTCCAAAAGGACGAGGAGACGTCCATAAAGGAGGAGCTGACTCTGTTAACGAACGCGGAAAGGATCTCGGAAGCCGTAAACTCCTCCTCTGAACTCTTAAGCGGGGACGACGGAGCCGTTTCAAAGCTCAGGGCGGCCGTTGACGAGCTTAATTCCATCGCGGGGTTTTCCGCCCAGTTCGGCGAGATATCCTCGCGCCTCGGCGACCTCTACTATGAGGTGGAGGACGCCGCGTACTCCGTACGCGATATGAGGCTCGGGGCGGAATATGACCCGAAACGCATCGACGAGCTCGAAACGAGGCTCGACGTTATAGACGGTCTAAAGCACAAATACGGACGTACGGTCGATGACGTTCTTCGCTTTGCCGAAAACGCGCGAAGGGAGCTCGATGAGCTTACGGGCGACGCGTCCTTACGGGAAGCGCTCGAAAAGAAAAAAGCGGAGCTGAGGTCGCAGTACGATTCAGCTGCGGCAAAGCTCACTCTGGCGCGAAAGGCCGCAGCCGCGAAGCTCTGCGCTCTCGCTCAGGAACAGCTTCTGGCGCTCGGCATGAAAAAGGCGAGGCTCAGCGCAGAGTTCTCCGCGATCGACGACGAGCCGCATGAGGGCGGCATGGATCAGGTGAGCCTTCTGCTTTCCGCCAACGAGGGCGAGCCGCTTAAACCCCTTTCGAAGGTCGCATCCGGCGGCGAGCTTTCGCGCATAATGCTTGCGCTGAAGACGGTCATAACCGACGCCGACGGCATCCCCACGCTCATTTTCGACGAGGTCGACACGGGCATAAGCGGGACCACCGCCAACACAGTAGGCCTCAGGATGAAGAGGATCGCGGGCAGGCATCAGGTGCTCTGCGTGACGCATCTGCCGCAGATCGCCGCTTTCGCGGACAGCCATTACGTCGTATCGAAGCACGAGACCTCGGGAAGGACCGTGACGGAGGTGAAGCTCCTGTCGCCCGATGAACGCCCGTACGAGCTCGCGAGGATCATGGGCGCGGAGGGCGGAAGCGAAGCCGCCGTATCCCATGCGGAGGAACTCATAAAAAGGGCGAAGGAAGCCCGTATCTGACGGATAGGAACCGCCGCCGCTGTGAAAACTGAGAGCATCGAAACTCAGACGGACGGCGGCAATGAAAAAGGATCGCAAAACACGCTGCGCCGCTTTCGGCGCGTATTATGTAAAGGTGACCGCGGCATTATTCGCATTCGCGATATTCGCTTTCGGTCACAGCGCTCCCATGCGGGAGATCAGGGAGCTTCCCAGCGCATACTATGCGGAATCCGAGCAGTCGCTCGCAAAAAGGCTCGGCGCTTCCGCGTTCCCGCACGCCGTGACCGCGGACAGCAGGTACGATGAAACGCTCGGCTGCCGCACGGTCAGCATCAGGCTCTTCGGCGGCATAGTGGTAAAAAGCGTCCCCGCCTTCATAGGCGACAAACCGATGCTCGTCCCCGGAGGAAGCGCGGTCGGGATAAGCATCTATACCGAAGGCGTGCTCGTGGTCGGCACGGGCAGCTTCATCGATCCGGACGGGAGAAGGGTCTCTCCCGCGGCGGAAGCCGGCATAAAGGCGGGGGACGTTATACTGCTCGTCAACGGTATCCCAATAGCGACGGGCAAGGAGCTTTCGTCATTGCTGGGCGCTGTCCAGGGAGCCGCGGTAATAACCGTGGAGCGCGCGGGGGAACGGAAGGAGATAACGGTCGTTCCCGTTGATTCGGACAGCGGTAAACGCATCGGCGCATGGGTGCGCGACAGTACGATCGGGATAGGCACGCTCTCGTTTTACGAAAGGAGCAGCGGTCTCACCGCCGCGCTCGGCCACGCCGTGCTCGACGCTGACACAGGGGCGCTTCTCAAGGTCAGGAACGGAGAGCTCGTGCTTGCCTCGATACTCGGAGTTACGAAGGGCGCGCAGGGCGCTCCCGGCGAGCTGCACGGCACATTCGGAGATGACAGCGTCAAGCTCGGCACCATCGAAGGCAATACGGAGCTGGGCATATTCGGCAGGCTTTACGCCGGCGCTGCGGAGCTTTTGGGCGGGGAAGAGATACCAGTCGCTTTCCCCGACGAGGTCCACACGGGGAACGCGGTGATCATCACATCCGCTTTCGGCGAGCCGGAGGAGTTCTCCTGCCGAATAATCAGGACCGGCAGGCAGAACGGGCCGGCGCCGAAGGGCCTCGTTATCGAGATCACGGATCCGAGGCTTTTGGAGGGGACGGGGGGCATAGTCCAGGGAATGAGCGGCAGCCCCGTCATACAGGATGGTATGCTCGCGGGCGTCGTAACGCACGTTTTCGTGAACGATCCAAAAAAGGGCTACGGCGCGTACGCGTATTGGATGTACGATCTTTTCGGAGGGAACTGATGGAAAAGGATAGGCTCATAGTCGAACACAGGGGGCTGTACCTCGGCAGGGCCGACGGGTATTTTAAAGAGTTCAGCGGGCATTTGTCGACGCTCTCACGCATAAGCTTCGTTACGGTCAAAACAGAGGAGGCGCTTATCGAGAAATGCTACTCCTATGAGCCCATGCTGATCGTTATCGATCTCGATCCAAAATCGGCTGAGATCGCGGTCAAGGCTTCCAGACTCGCCAAATACAGGCAGTCGGTCAGTATCGGCCTTTTCGCCGGAGACTCCGAAAGCATGAAAAGCCTCGTTGACGGGTTCGCGCTGACGGATATAGTCACGAAGACGGACGATCCCTGCGCGGACGCGCAAAACGTGCTTCGCCTGTACAGGCAGAACATGAAATACGGCGTCAACCTTAAGACCATCACGAAAAAGATGCCCGTCGTTACGGATCTCGTATGGCACGACAACACAAGGGACGAGCAGACGTTCCGAGCCGCCATATCGGACAAGCTCGTGCGGCTGGGCGTCAAGCGAGAGCTTGCGGGACACAGGTACCTTATCGCGGCGATCGCCATGCAGAGCGCACTGCACGAGGCGCCAAAGCCCAAAAAGCTTTACGGAAGCGTAGCCGAATACTACGATACCACGCCCTCCGCCGTTGAAAGGGCGATCCGCTACGCGATAGAGACGGCGTGGGTCGTCGGCGATATCGACTATCAGCAGAAGTATTTCGGCATGAGCGTCGACGAGGACCGCGGCAAGCCCACGAACGCGGAGTTTATTGCAAGGCTCGCGATAGAGCTTTGATCAACCGTTAACAACACTTTTATTTGCGGCCGACAACGGCCCAAAGCATGGGGGGTATAATGATGAAAAAGAGAGCGACGATCATAGTACTTGACAGCGTAGGCATCGGCAGCCTTCCGGACGCGGCCGATTTCGGCGACGCCGGGGCGCATACCCTGGGGCATGTTTACAGCGTCCGCGGCATGAAGATACCGCACATGCTCGCGCTCGGCCTCGGCAATATCGAGGGGTCGAACCTGCCCCGCGTCTGTTTCCCGCGGGCGGCATACGGCAGATCGCTTGAGATCACAAAGGCAAAGGATACGACATCCGGCCACTGGGAGATGGCGGGCTTCCCCATGGAGATACCGTTCCGCACATATCCCAATGGGTTCCCGCGCGACGTGCTCGACAGGTTCGAGGCCGCGATAGGCCGCGGCACGCTCGGCAACGAGGTCGCCTCCGGCACGGAGATAATACAAAGGCTCGGCGACGAGCATGTGGCGACCGGCAAGCCCATAGTCTATACCTCCGCCGACAGCGTGTTCCAGATCGCCGCGCATGAGGAGGTCATCCCCCTGGAGGAGCTGTACCGCATCTGCATGATCGCGAGGGAACAGCTCACGGGCGATAACCTCGTCGGCAGAGTCATTGCGCGTCCGTTTATCGGCTCCGACGGCGTCTACACCCGCACGGAGAACCGCCGCGATTACGCGCTCGCCCCCATGCGGGATACGATACTCGACGGGCTCACCGAAAAGGGTCTGGAGGTCGTCGGCATAGGCAAGATAGAGGATATCTTCGCGCACCGCGGTATCACGACGGTCGACCATACGAAGAACAATCCCGACGGTATCGAGGCCACGATCCGCTTCCTCAAGGAGGGCAGGGGGGACTTCATATTCACGAACCTCGTGGATACCGATATGCTCTACGGCCACAGGAACGACGTCGAAGGCTACGGCGCCGCGCTCGAATATTTCGATTCCAAGCTTCCGGAGATAATGGCCGCAATGACGAAGGAGGATTTGCTCATCATCACCGCCGATCATGGCTGCGATCCCGCTTATCCCGGTACCGACCACACGAGGGAGTACATCCCCATTCTCGCCATGATAGGAAGCGGGAAATGCGCCGAGCTCGGCACTCGCGAGACCTTCGCGGATATCGGCGCGACCGTCTACGAATACCTGACCGGCGAGAGCTGGACCTGCGGCAAGTCCTTTCTCGAAAGCCTTGTCTGATAGTTATTGCCAAGATGGCGAAAAGGTGCTATAATCCTTTTCGCTGATGCGCCCGTAGCTCACTTGGATAGAGCGTATGCCTCCGGAGCATAAGGCAGTGGGTTCGAATCCCGCCGGGCGCGCCACAAAAAGTGACGGGACTTTGTCCCGTCACTTTTTGTCACGGACATAAAGACTCGAACTCCGAGAATTGGCGAAGCCGATTCTCTGACGTTTCGCAAACGCGAGCGGGAAAGAAACAGTGCAGCTGCGAAACGGGGGTTCAGAATCCCGCCGGGCGCGCCATCAAAGAAACCTCTTTTGTCTACCAAGACAAGAGAGGTTTTTTCTTGCATTTTGGGCGAAAAACGGGAAAAACACAGAGAAATCGGGCTTCGGTGCGGTCAATCGACTGCTGCGGAGCCCGATTTTTAGCGTTCAGGCCCCGAATACGGCAGAAAACGCGGGTTTACTTTTTACGTTTCTTTGCTTTGCAAAGAAAGAACAAAAGTGTTTAGGAGGAGAGATTCGAACCCTGCACGGCAAATCAGTATACCGAGCTGAAGGTCATCCTCGACGCCTTCGAGCACGGCATCAAGGACGGCACGATTATGAGTACAGATGACACGGCCATCATGCGGTCACTGGTGGATCAGATTATCGTCAGAGAGACGGAGATTGAGATTGAGTTCAAATGCGGTGTCAGCATCCGGCTGGAATACGTAAGATAACACGCAGCCCTCGGCAGCGGCGAGAACAGCCAAAACCGAGGGCTCTTTTTGCGTAACGATATAATTACCCGTACATAAAAAAGACGTATTGATCATTGAAAAAAGCAGGAAAATATGCTAAAATATTCAGGATTAGAAGCAAAAATGAATACATTTATGTTGGGAGGATGACTATGGCAGGCGAAACTGTTTTTTCGCAGATGTGGAGCGCTTATAGGGGCGTAATCCTTCATAGCATCGTCACATCATTCGGTCTGGATTTCCTTGTTCATGACCAGCATGGCGGCGATGTGGATACAATCCACGGAGTAAGAGAAAGCGGCCAATACAAGAATTCCCGAAACGCAGCGGATTATGAAGGCCGCGGCGGATATGATAGTGTCGCGTATCACCACAATGATGCTTATGACAGTACGGTTCGTGCAGCAAGAGATACCCACGCATTTTTCGAGGATGCGTATGTCCCCGGAAACCGCATCTACTATGGCAAGGCATCTGGACTCGGATCAGACAGGCGTGCAAATCTGGATCACGTCATTTCAGCGCATGAAATACATGACGACAGAGGTCGTGTGCTCGCTGGGCTCGATGGTGTAGAGCTGGCAAATCAGCCATCAAATCTGCAATTCACAAACGAGCGGCTTAACAAAAGCATGAGCGACATGACCATTGAAGAGTACATTCAATGGCGTGTGGATCGTGGAGATCCGTTGCCGCCTGATGTTGCAGCACAGATGCGGGAAAAGGATTCCGCAGCAAGAAAGGAATATGAGCGCCGTATAAGCGAGGCATACTATTCCAACGACAAGTTCATTATGGATGCTGCAGCTGCCGCTGGAAAGCGCGGTATCGAGATGGGGCTTCGTCAGGCGCTCGGTTTTGTGTTCATCCAGCTATGGTGTGCATGCGAGGATGAAGTCAAGGCGCTTCCTTCAGGCGTTACGTTTGCCGACTGTGCCCGCGCGGTTGGTACTGGCCTCCAAAGAGGGCTGGATAACGTCAGAACAAACTACAAAGAATTGTTTGCTCAGCTTGAGCAGGGATTTACAGCCGGAGCGCTTGCAAGTCTCACGACCACGCTGATCAACATTTTCCTCACTACGGACAAGAACATGGTGCGCTATATCCGGCAGGGGTATACGACGGTTGTGCAGGTGGGCAACATTCTGCTTATCAACCCGGATGACCTGCTGCTGGGAGACCAACTGAAATCTGCGATGGTGTCGCTGACAACAGGAGCCAGCGTCATCGCGGGAACAGCAGTAGGCAACCAGATCGCAAAGACGCCTATAGGGCAAGATGGCAAGGTCGGCGTGGTAGTACAGAATTTCTGCGCATCGCTCGTCAGTGGATTGATTTCGTGCACCTTGTTAATCATGATCGACCGCAGCGAGTTCATTCGCAAAGTGGTTGAACGTCTGAATGTCTATGGATCCGTGGAGCATGAAATCAGAGAGACATCGGAAGCGTTCATAGCGCTTGCAGCCGAGATCGCTCAGTACGACATGACTGAGTTTAAGGATCAGGTCGTGAAACTCGACGGATATGCAAGGCAAATGCTCTGCGCTGACGATGATGAGCTCCATGAAATCCTGCTTGACACGTTTGAGGAATTTGGCATCCCGCTTCCGTGGGAAGGCGACTTCGATGATTTTATGGGCAACCCTGATAATTGCCTCGTGTTTGATTGAGGGAGGGACACCTGATGATAATAGTTACGATAATAAAGAAAGTACTATCGTGGCTCAAAGATCACACCATAGGTGTAATCCTCACTGCACTTGGAATTGGAGTAGCAGCAGGAACCAAGGGCGCGGTCGATGCACACAAAGCCAAAAAGATAAACCGTCAGGCTCTCGATATTCAGCAGGCTGCACTTGAAAGACATGAGAATGCTTATCAGGAAACGCAAGCAGTATTAGCCGATCTTGGCGAGGCGGAAAAAACCGCAATTGACAGCTTCGTTCATTTCGCAGATACGATGGAGCGGATACAAGGCCGCCCGAAAATGAAGTCGAATATCTTCTCCGCAGTCAAGCTGCCTAACTACGAACCGGAGGAAATCAAGAAACTGTCCACTGACGTTCAAATGGCTATTGTCGGCGCAGGAGGAGTTGGGGTTGGCGCATTGGCAGGATTAGCTGCGTTCGGAGCTGGAGCTATCATCGCCGCTCCCGCAATGGCTGGAGCAGGTCTTGTCCTTTGCATCAAAGGATTTGGACTCAAGAGAAAGGCAATTGAAAACAAAAAGCAGGCCAAGCAGATGGAGAAGAGCGTAGATGAAATTGTAGCATTTTATGCAGAACTCCAGAAAGCGGCAGAATCATATAGAGGAAGCGTAACCGCGGTTTATCGTAGATATGCCGAAGGATTGCGTTGTGTGGATGATACGCTGTCAACAAAAAACGTCTGGAAACAGTTCTCTCGGGAAGAGAAAAAGAACGTTGAGAACACCGTCATGCTGGCGCGACTGCTCTACGAAATGACGCAGACAAAGATCGTAGTCAGGCAAGAAAAAGAAGACAAGCTCGAAACCGTCAACACGGCAGAGCTTGCGAAGCTGCAGAAGCAGGCAGCCAAGCTGCTGGGCGAAACGGCGTAGACGTTACATTTGTCTTTTCTTACCTCGGAAAATGTACGTTTGTGCGCTCTTTCACAAAAAAGAACGAAGCAATCGCTTCGTTCTTTCTTATCCAATCTGAAGGATTGGTATGTCATCTTGCGCAAGCGAGTATGTGATTGCTGCAGGCGTATGGCATCTGATCCTTCGGATTGATCTCATGCAAAGATATCGTCATCCGAACTCAACGAAGTTGGCAGCGTCTTGAGCCGCGGCACGATCTGTGACGAGTTCTTGTGCGTCACCGACTGCGATAAGGACAGCGTAACGCTCCAGCCGGGCGAGACCATGGAGTACAGATGGGTCAGCCGTGAAGAGCTCGTTTTAATGGATCGGAACGAACTTGTGACCGAGCGCATGCAGACATTCATCCGGGAGCTGTACCGCTGAGAGCGGACGGCGCCTCATTTTTACATTTCTGGACAAATCTCCCCGGATATGGTATCATCTCATCATAAGGGGGGAGGGGCTGCATCATAATTTCATACGGCATTTTTCCGCAGTCCTCTATATTATAAATGAAAAAAGCATTGTTGGCGCTCGTCATCGGGCTTTCGATCGCCGCCTGCCCGGCGGTCTATTTTCTCGTTGGCCCTGCCATCGACGAAGTCCAGGCAGCGACGCTCAAGATACTCCTCATCATCGCGGGCTGTTCGGCGCTCTGCTGCTTCACCGCGGGCGAGCTCACCCGCAACAACAGCCAGATGGACAAGCTCTGGAGCATACTTCCCGCGGTCTACACATGGGTCGTCGCCGCAAAGGGCGGGATGCAGCCGCGCCTCGTCGTTATGGCGGCGCTTGCGACGCTGTGGGGAGCGAGGCTCACGTTCAATTTCGCGAGGAAGGGAGCTTACAGCCTGAGGTTCTGGTCAGGCGAGGAGGACTACCGCTGGGCCGTCCTCAGGAGCAGGAAGGAGTTTCAGCCCCGCTGGAAATGGGCTGTGTTCGACCTGCTTTTCATCAGCGTGTATCAGAACGCGCTCGTGCTCGCGACGACTCTCCCCGCACTGATAAGCATGCGCTCTGAAAAGCCGTTCGGAGCGGTCGACTGGATCGCCGCCGCGCTCATGCTCGCCTTTATCGCATTGGAGACAGTAGCCGACGAACAGCAGTGGGCGTTTCAGTCGAAAAAGCACAGGATGCTTGCCGCAGGCGCCGAGCTCGACTCCCTGCCGGAGCCGTATCGCAAGGGCTTCAATACGCGCGGCCTCTGGGCGCACAGCAGGCATCCCAACTATTTCGCCGAGCAGTGCATCTGGGCGTCGTTCTATGTGTTCAGCATCGGGGCCGGAGTCGGCGTGTTCAACTGGAGCGTTATCGGCGCGCTGCTCCTTATAGTGCTGTTTATGGGGAGCTCCAATTTCGGCGAGGAGATAAGCTCCGCAAAATATCCGCTGTATGCGGAATACAAAAGGAAGGTATCGAAGTTCGTGCCGTGGTTCGGCACGTTGGATGACTGAAAAGCCGTTTTTTGCGATAATTTTCAAAATTATAAAAGCCCGTGATACCAAAGGATTTTCACGGGCTTTTTGTTTTGGATCAACAATATATTGCTGCAAGGTGTTGACTTAATTACGTATAAGACTATAATATCCCTCGGCATTTGAAACTACAACAAAATGCTGAAAGGAAAACTATGAACAAAAAGACAAACGCATTTATCATCACCGCGCTTGCGATCATCTGTGTTCTGGCCATTGCCGGTACTGCTGTCAGCGCTTTCGCATATATGGACACCCGACGTATCATGACCGCCATGCAGGAGCAGGCGCAGGAGCCCGATGAGGACGAGACCCGTGAGGACGACGTCTGCATCGGTGAAGAGTACTTTATCCGCTCTACGACCGCAATATCGGACGCCTATAAGTCCGGGGACGCCTCCGCGCTTGACGACAGGCAGAAGGAGACTCTCTCCATGGCTTCCGCGATACTCGGCGAGGTGATAGAGGATGGCATGACCCCCTTCGAGAAGGAGAAGGCGGTCTATGAATGGCTTACATTGAAGCTCATCAACGACAACGGCATACTCACCGTCATCCCCACCACCGGCGAGGACAGGGATAATCCCTACGGCGTGCTCAAGTATCGCAGCGCGGTATGCGTCGGCTACGCGACGACGTTCCGCCTCTTTATGCAGATGATGGATATCGACTGCAAGGTAGTGCACGATCTGAGCCTCTGCCATTCATGGGACCTTGTCAAGCTCGACGGCGATTGGTACCATGTGGACTGCTATTTCGATTCGGATATTGGCTCGTACCGCCATTTCAACATGAACGATACGCTCGCCTCTTATGACCATGACTGGGACCGCAGCTTCTTCCCCCATGCATCGGGGAACAAGTACAACATGGCGCTTATCAACGTGTCGAACGTAGGCAATATCTATGATATCCCGCAGTTCGTCAAGGACTGCCTCGACGAGGGCAAGACCTGCTTCTCCTGCACCTTCGATGAAGGCATCGCCCGTGAGGATGAATCCACCGCCGCCGCGATCACATCCGCGGTCTACAACATCGTCAGCATGATGGGCGATGGCAAAGAGGTCCAGTACGAATGGATCAGGAACGACGCCGTCGAATACGTGCTCTGCTGGTACACTTACAGCTATAACAGCGGCACCGTCGATCTGCCCGATGAGACCATCGAAAAGATAAACGAGGCGCTTTCCGAAGCGTTCGGCGACGATTACGTTGAGTATGATCCTGATTACGGCTATAACGGCGCTGTGGGTTGATGAGTTATGAAGAAGGTTATCGCATTGATACTCTGCGCGGCTTTCGCTGCGGCGTTTGCCGCGGGCTGCTCGGAGCCGGTCAGAAATGACACCGTAAGCATGTTCGACCTCTCGAGAGCCATGCTTCAGGCTCACGGGGGAGAGACGGTAATGGCCTATGCGAGCTCCAGCGATACGAACGCCGCGGAGCAGTTCGCCCACGTCTCCTCCATCGATTACGACAAGACGGAGGCCTACTTCATACTCTACGCGCAGGACGGCAAGGAGAGCGCGGACGAGATAGTCGTTATCGCGGTAAAGGATATCGCGGACGTCGCCGAAGCGAAGCAGAGCCTTGCGGCTCATGCCCAGAAGCGGCACGATCTTTACGCGGCCTACGAGCCGAAGCATGCCGCGGCGCTCGATAACGCGGTCATATTCACCAAAGCCCAGTACGCTGTTATGATAGTCAGCCCCAACTCGGGAGCCGTCAGAAAGGCGTTCGAGGACTTTACAGATCAAAACAAATAAAAAACAGGCTCCCGATAGGGAGCCTATTATTATACTCTTTTACAGCCTTTCGGGCACCTTGGCGTTTACCGCCTCGATGAGCTCGCGCACCTTCGAACAGACGGCTTCGGCAGCGGAATCGATCTCGATGTCATAGCCGAAGGACTTATCCCTCGCGGAAAGCTCGAAGCACCCGCGGGAGATCGTCTTGGGGCTGATGACGACCCTTATGGGAGCGCCG
The DNA here is from genome assembly GCA_017616435.1 of Clostridia bacterium. Classification (GTDB taxonomy): domain Bacteria; phylum Bacillota; class Clostridia; order Christensenellales; family CAG-138; genus UBA3857. Next base: position 3,495 of record JAFZYC010000086.1, on the reverse strand, counting down.
AAGAGATCGGCGTCGGAGAACATGAAGCCAGCGGAAACGGGACGGTCGTCGTACAGCACCTCGATACCGGCCTTCTCGAGCTCGGAATAGAGCTTGTCGGCGGCGGCCTTCACGGCTTCATCGTTCACGCGGAGCGCGCAGATCTCGACCTGCCAGGGAGCGATGGTGATCGGCCAGATGGGGCCGTAATCATCGTGACGCGCCTCGCAGACGGAGGCGATGAGGCGGCCGACGCCAATGCCGTAGCAGCCCATTATGGGGTTGATCCTCGCGCCGTTCTCGTCGTCATAGGTCATGCCCATGGCTTCCGTATAGCGCCTGCCGAGCTGGAAGATATTGCCGACCTCGATGCCGTTCTTGACGGAGAGCGAATGTTTCCCGCAGACGGGGCAGATGCCGCCCTCCACGGCCTTCGTGAGATCTATGAACTTGGTGCCCTCGGGCAGATCGCGGGAGGGATTGAAACCGGTCATGTGGTACTCCGCCTTGTTTGCGCCGCAGACGAGGTTCGTCGCGCCGACAAGGGATCTGTCAAACAGCACGGTCGCGTTGGTTTCAAGCCCTACGGGGCCGATATTGCCCGCCGCGAGATTGGCGTTTTCTATATCCACTGCGGGATGGATCTTGGCCTTGAGGTAATTGGTGAGCTTGGTCTCGTTTATCTCGCGGTCGCCGCGGCAGAATATGAGCACATAGGAATCATCCTCGTTCCGCTGGTAAACGATCGCCTTGCAGGTCTTGTCCGCAGCGGTCTTGAGGAACCCTGCTACCTCTTCGATCGTCTTTGCCTCGCCGGTGTAGACCTCGGTAAGGGGAAGCAGCTCGTCGTCGGGAACGTTCTCGGTGATGGCTTCGCAGGCCTCCATGTTGGCGCGCATGCCGCACTCCGGGCAGATCACGATGGAATCCTCGCCAATGTCGGCGAGCAGCATGAACTCATGGCTGACCTTGCCGCCCATCATGCCGGAATCGGACTTGACGGCGATGACCTCGGGAACGCCGGCCCTCGCGTATATGCGCTCATAGGCGCGGAAAGCGCGCTCGTAGTATCTGTCCAGATCCTCCTGAGAGGTGTGGAAGGAGTAACCGTCCTTCATCGTGAACTCGCGCACCCTAATAAGGCCGCCCCTCGCCCTCGGCTCGTCACGGAACTTGGTCTGGATCTGGTAGATCATAAAGGGGTACTTCTGATAGGTACCGGCAACGTTCATCGCCATCTGCACGGCAGCTTCCTCGTGAGTCATGCCGAGCACCATATCGGCGCCGCTGCGGTCCTTGAAGCGCAGGAGCTCCTTGCCGATGGAATCGAACCTGCCGGAGGACTGCCAAAGCGTCGCGGGCATTACGACGGGGAAGAGCACTTCCTGACCGTCGATGGCGTCCATCTCCTCGCGGAGAATGGCCTCGATCTTGTTCTGTATGCGCTTTGCGGGCATGAACAGCGAGTAGATGCCGTTGCCGACCTGTTTCATGTAGCCGCCGCGCGTCATAAGATTCTGGCTTTCGATATCGAAAGCGCGTTCCTTGAATCTTTCGCCGAGTATGTTGCGAACCTTCATATTGTTCCTCCGAAATAATAACCTTCATAAAAAGCCGTCAGGAGCCGCCGAAGCGATGCTGTGCGGCGAAACTCCCGACAAAGCCAAACTGCATTATATGCTCATTCGTTCCCGATGTCAACTTCGGGATCGCTGTTTTTTGCCCCGTTAAGAGGCGGATATCACGACCGACACGATGTCGCCGAGCTTCCTGTCGTGGGGGAGGGAGCTTTCGTCCTCTTCGGGCTCCTCGTTTCCGAGCTCATCGGGGAATGTGACGCCGCCCTTGGGGGATGCGTCGCTGAACACGCGATCGGTGTTCTCGATGGGGATCACGCGCCTTTGCAGGTAGTAGATGTTCTTCATCACCTGAGCGGGATCGCCTGCTGCGTCGGGGAGCTCCTCGGCGGCCTCGGCTGCTATATCGGGCTCCATGTGCGCGGCTTCGTCCTGGGATTCGGGCTCGTCCTCAGCGACGGGCTCGGCCGCTTCCTCCGCGGGCTCCTCGGCTTCGCCTTCCTCGCTTTCCTCATCCTCGTCCTCGTCGTCCTCGGATTTGGCCTTCTTGGGAGGTCTCGCTGCCTGAGCCTTGCAGGGATGCTCGCATTCCTCGCAGCTGCAGTCGCATTTCTCGATATCGCGGCAAAGCTCCTCGGTCTGCTCCTCGTTGTCCTCTATGACGGACTTGAGCATCGAGGAGAATGTCTCTGTCTGCTCGGAGAGGTAGTCTGTGGTCTTCTTCAAAAGCTCGTTCAGCTCCGCCATGACGTCCTTGCGCTTTTTTACCTCCATCTGGGAGGCGATTATCGTGCGCTCGACATAGATGTTGGCGTCCGTACGGATGTTTTCGGAATAGTCGTCCGCGTCCTTTCTGACGTTGGCGGCGTCCTCGTCTGCCTGAGCGAGCATGCTGCTGATCTTCTCTTCGGCGTCCTTGACCTGCTGATCGGCGTCGGCAAGCAGCCTGTCGCGCTGCTCGTTGGCCTCGTCCTCTATGCGCTTGGCCGTCCTGTTGGCGTCGGTCAGGGATCGCACGACGAGCTCCTCCTGCTCCTTGAGCTTTGCCACCTCGGCCTCAAGCTCTTTCAAGCGCTCCTTCAACTGCTCGTTTTCGGCGTTGCGCTGGCTCAAAAGCAGCCCGAGCTCCTTGGCTTTTTTACCAAACATACTGAACCTCCTGTGTTTATGTAAAGATTAAAAATGCAGCTGATTGCCCTCGCCGTCGGTCGGCACGGGATAGCCCATGTGCTCGTAAGCGTTGGGCAGCAGTACGCGGCCGCGGGGCGTCCTCGCGATAAATCCGAGCTGGATAAGATACGGCTCGTAAACGTCCTCTATCGTGGTCGCGTCCTCGCCGGTGGAGGCGGCTATCGTGTCGAGCCCGACCGGCCTGCCGCGGAACTTGACTATCATCGCCTCAAGCATGCGGCGGTCCACGGCGTCGAGCCCGAGCTCGTCTACGCCCAGCATATCGAGCCCGCGCATAGCGGTCTCGCAGTCGATGACGCCGCTGCCCCTTACCTGCGCGAAATCGCGCACGCGCTTTAAGAGCCTGTTGGCGACGCGGGGCGTGCCGCGGGATCTCGATGCGATCTCCAAAGCGCCGTCGTCGGTTATCTCGACTCCGAGTATGCCCGCGCTGCGGACGATTATCTCACGCAGATCCTCCGGCGAATACAGCTCGAGCTGTTCCTTTATGCCGAACCTGTCGCGCAGGGGGGAGGTAAGGAGCCCCAGCCTCGTCGTCGCGCCGACGAGCGTGAAACGGGGCAGCTCCATGCGGAGCGACCTTGCGGAAGGTCCCTTGCCGATCACGATATCGTAAGCGAAATCCTCCATGGCGGGGTAGAGGATCTCCTCCACGCTCGAATTGAGACGGTGTATCTCGTCGATAAAGAGGATATCACCCTCGTTGATGTTGGAAAGTATTGCGGCGAGATCGCGGCTGTGCGTGATC
>JAFZYC010000085.1 GCA_017616435.1 Clostridia bacterium | reverse complement strand
GGTCGCTCTGCCTTCCCATAGAGCTAATGGTAAAGCGCGTTCCGTTGGCCTCCGCATAGAAGTCAAGGCACTGAATGAACGCCATTCGCTGCTCCTCCGTCCAGCCATCGGGGAAGGTTATACTGATATTTACGTTATGCACTCCGAGGCCGTCGATGTATGCGCCATCCTCCGCGGTGAAGGTCACGCCGGCAAGGTCAGCCTCCATATTGGTAACGGCATAGGTGTCGCCGTCTTCGCCGAACAGCCATTCGGCATAGCTCAGCACCTCGGTCAATGAGCCGAGCGCCGCCGTACGTTCGGGCGAAAGCAAATGCTTTTCGATCCTTTGGAAGGCCCCTATGTCGAAGCATGCCGTGCCGATCTCGGCCTCCAGTTTTATGTTATCACTGTACGGGCAGAACGGGTACGAGCATGCGCGGTAAACGACCTTTGTACGGAGCATGCCGTTCTCGTCGGCATAGCGCGAGAGGAACTCCAGCGGATCGTCCGCGCCGATGCCGACCTCCGTCAGCGCGGCAAGATCGAACTTCACGGCCGCAACGACGGATCTGCCGCTCAACCATTCGGAATTGAGACGGCTGACCTCGGCGCCTTCCTCATCGGCAAACGACCATTTTTCCCCGTGGGGATGATCGTTCATGACAGAAGCCAGATGCCCGGCAACGGTCGGATCGCCTCCCACCGAAGAAAGACCATAGCAGGTGAGTTCCGTGCCGTCTTCCAGAATAAGTATGATCACGGTATCCGCCGGTTCCCAGTACTTCACGGAACCGTCGCGCAGTTCCTCGGGCACGTTCCCGTTCTGGAAATGGCTGTAAAGCCGCTCCGGCGGAACGACGGTCCGCGTCGCGCTGCCGCCTGTGAGCAGATCGAGCTCCGGCAGCGCCGTCAGTCCGTGAAGCCTCACGGAAAGGTACATGCTCTCACCGTCCACGAGCGTCTCGCCGAGCTCTATACCGAAGTCATTCGCTATGCTCTGCCATACCGGCTCATCCGCCGCAAAGAGCACGCGGTTTTCCGTGACGGAGCCGGCGCTTGGACAGAACGCCGCGGCGGGCTTGACTATTAGCTCGTCGAGTGCGCCGACAGGTCTGCGTGAATCGGGATCGGCCGTAAGATATTCGTCCGGGGTCCTGATCCCAAGCCACGAAAACACCTCCGCCCTTGCGGAGGGTATTGCGAATACCGCGGCAAGCATCAGCGCAAAGCATGCGGCAGCCGCGGCGGCCCATTTCCATACAGCCTGCTTACGGCTTTTTCCGGATGCAAGCGCTTCTTTTCTTATGGATTCCTTGTCAATAAGCTCTTTTTCCGCGATGGAAAGAAGCTGTTCGGACATATCCTTCATTTTTGATTCTCCTCTCCGAGTGATGATCTCAGTTTCTTCCGGACGCGCTTCAGCCTGCTTCTGACGCCTGCTTCCGTCGTGCCGGTCTCCTTTGCGATGTCGCCGAGCTTCATTCCGTATCCGTAGTAGAGCAGGAACACTCGCTGCGTCAATTCAGGCTCCGTTTTTATCGCGGACATTATCTCCTGCGCAGCGGCTCTTCCGAGGCTCAGATCCTCCGGGGAGCCCGTATCTGCCGCCTCGTTTTCCGCAGATTCGAGCGGCAGCTCCGTTATCCTTGCACGGGTGCGGTACAAGCGCGCCGTTTCGTGCTTCAAGACGGTCATGAGATACGCCCTCGGATCGCGGATCGAGCCCGCTCCCCTGCGGAGTATGTGGCGGTAGAACTTCGCATAGGTGTTCTGCAGAAGATCATGCGCGTCCTCGACCCGCGCCTTCATGAGACAGAAGCGCATAAGGTCGCGGAATGTCGCGTCGTAAACGGTATTGAAGTATTCGGTGACGTCGATCATGGAAATCTCCTTTTGTACGGCCGTTCACTATAATAGAGCTTTGCGCGGCGTAAATGGTGGCGCTTCGGAGAGAGTTTTTTGAAAAAAGGAACGGCCCGGCGCGTGCCGGCCGTCCCCTTTAGGACGTTTTATTATCCCTGTGCTCCGAGGAGCTGCTGATCGTAGGCGAACAGCACCTCGTTTATCTCATAGATATCGTAAATGCCGTTGGTGATGAAGTATTCTACGATGACGTCGAACTTGAACGCCGGAGAGAGCGCGAGCCCCGCTCTTTTCAGCAGGTCCTCCGTGGCGGCGATATCGAGGCGCAGCGCGACCGCGAACGCTATCACGGTCGGCTTCGACGGGCGGTACTTATCGTCGCTCCTGATCTTCGAAAAGAGCTTGCGGTCGATGTTCGCCCGCTTATAGCATTCCGCGTCCGTCATGCCGGAGGCGTCGATCAGCCTGAGCAGCGTGCGAGAGAAGCTCTCGTCGAGCTTGACCGTGAGCCCTTCGATCGCGCCAGCTGAATAAGGCTTTGCTGCAGGCGCCGGGGCGCATGCGTCCTCGAACTCGCAGACCTCGCGCTCGTCGTCCGTCACAGGCTCCGCCGAATGGAGCTGGACAAGCGCCTCGTCCCTGCGCGCGGCAAAGCTTCCGGCCATCATAGCGGCCTTCCTGCGGGCGAGCTTGATGCTGTTGGACTCCGAATGCTCCTTTGCGTACCTGTCGTCGATATAGGCCTCGATCCTGCCGAGGATGCCGCTCCCGATCACGAAGCTGCCCCTGTCGAATATAACGAGGCGAACCGTCATCTCGCTCGTTTCAAGGAACTCGCGGATGCATTGGGTGGCGACCTCAAGCGCCTCCGCGCGCGGATAACCGTAAGCGCCGGCGGAGATCAGCGGGAAGGCGACGCTCTCGCAGCCCAATTCCGCGGCCAGCCTGAGCGAATTGCGGTAGCAGGAGGCCAGAAGCTCACGTTCGCCGTTCCCTCCGCCCTGCCAGATGGGGCCGACGGTATGTATTACCCATTTGCACGGGAGGCGGTACGCGCCGGTCGCCTTCGCTTCGCCCGTCCTGCAGCCGCCGAGCTTACGGCATTCCTTTAAAAGCCTCGGCCCGGCCGCGCGGTGGATGGCTCCGTCGACTCCCCCGCCGCCCAAAAGGCTGTTGTTGGCGGCGTTGACTATCGCGTCGACCTTGAGCCTTGTAATATCATTGCGTTCGATCAAAAAGGGCATTGCGTTTCTCCTTCATGTGTTCCTGATCCCGATTATAGAGCCTCGTTCGCCCGTTGTAAAGTGCGCGTATGAAAAAGCCTCCCGGGGGGGCTCCCGGAAGGCGCTTTTTCAGCTCTCCGCCGCGGCTTCCAGTATCGCCAGCCGCAGTTCGAACTCGTAGATCTTTTCGGCAAGAAGGCTGAAGTTCATGTTGAGACAGCTCTCGTTCTTTTTGATCCAGTCCTCATGATCCTTCCTGTCGTCCGCCTCCTCCCTTTCTGTCGGGAGGCAGACGGTGTAAAGCGAACGCATTTCCATATCTAACTGCCTTTCCCGGCGCCTGACGCCGAATCATTCCGTCCTCTTTCTCACGGAGAGCGAAAGCTCGAGCCCTCCCGTGATCGAAAACCGCCCTCCTGCCTCGTTGCCGAGGCGGAGCCTCAAAGTGCGGCCCTCGTTCTGCATAGGCACCTCCAGCACGTCCTCCTCCGTTTCCGGCAGTAGCACCCTGTACGTATCGCGGTGCCTGCCCGCCCAAGCGTCGATGATCAGCATGGACGAGCCCTCCGGCCTGCCTCTGAGATACAGCTCGCGCAGGGACTTTATCGCCGCCTTGTCGCCGAGGTCGCTCATGGGCGTATACCAGTACGCGTTTATTGGCATACCGTCGAAGGAACCGCCCTCGCCCCATTTGACGACGTATCTTTCGGAGTTGGCGATTATTAGCGAGCCCTCGCGCGAGGTGAGGTCCGCCGCCGCAAATCCGCCGTACTGCATGTACCGGCGGGAAACGAGGTCGTACTCGATGAGCCGCGTTTCAGTCCCGAGCTTCACCGTGAAATAGAGCCTGTCCCCCGCGACGGCCATGCGCGTGTCGGCAACGGAGGCGTTTTCCATTATGCGCTTTATCCTGCGGGCGTCGGGCATTGCGGCGGTATCGACGCCGTTGAAGCAGTGCAGGCCGTCGTCCGTGACGAAGAACACCATATCGCGGTATACCGCGGTTGCGGTATCGGAAACGGGCGTGGAATCCTTCTCGATAAGCTCGATATTGAAATTGCCCGGCCTGTCGCCAATGAGCCTGTAAACGGAGTTCTTTTTGAAAATAAGCAGCTGGTTGCTTATCGCGCAGATCGCGGTGATGGGGTCGCCCGATGTGGTCCCTATCTCAACATGCCCGCCCTCGACTGCCGGGGAATCCTCGTCATAGCCCCAATCCTCTATCGTCCTCTCGCCGCCGGGCAGCTTGGAATAATACAGCCTGTTGGGATTTTCCCGGTTGCCCGCCGCGAAGAGCCTCCCGCGGTACATGGCGATGCAGCCGACGGATATGTTCGAGCAGCCCGCCTCCGAGCCGAAGGCGGAAAAGCTCTCTCCGTCGAACTTCAAAATGCTGTTCGCGCCGTCCGCGATGAGCATCACGTCCGTCGTTCCTATTCGCGTCATCAGCACCGAGTAGTGCCGTTTCTCCTGTACGAGCGAATATGTGTAGGCCCGTGTCCACTCTTCCTCCTCCGCGTCATAGGTGTAGACGCATCCGCCCGATATCGCGATTGGTATCTCCCCCGAGGCGCTGCGGAAAAAGCAGATGCGGTCGACTCCGCTCGTGCTCTCCGCCGGCACAGCCGCGGGCAGGAGCTTAACATATCCCTTCGTCACGGCAAGATCGCCTTCGGAGGTATCCATGTTCATTGCGTCGGGCGAGAACGCGGGAGACAAAAGGCTCTCGCTCACGCTCTGGTCGAGCCCGTAAAAGCTCTCTATCCTGTAAGTGCAGATCGCCATACCCGCCTCAATACCTGTTGAATATCGCGTAGGTTTCCTGCGCGCCGAAATGCGGGCGGAGCTTTGCCTTTTTGGCCTCGTACATGGAAAGGTAGATGTTCGCCCCGCCCTGGGTCGATACGTCCCCCGCCATGCGCTCGCGCGCAACGATGTAATCGACTATGAGCCCGTGCGTGTGCGCAGGGAGCTCGCTGACGTCGGTCGGCGACGAGAGCGGCTTGGGCTCGCAGCGGTATGTGACGACAGCGGGATCGTTATAAGGCAGAGCGATCACTCCCGTGTCGCCGCACATGAACCTTACCTCGTGCCCGAGCTGTACCGCCTTCGCGACCTTTATGCAGTCGCGCGTAAGGTCTGAGATATCCACGAGCCCGTTAGTCGGGTGCACCGTCTCCGTCCTCGTAAAGCCTATCGCCCGCGCGATATCGCTCTGCGCGTCGTTGGCGAAATCCGTCAGCCTTGAACGGAATATGTCCATTGTCTGCGCGTCGTGCCCGCGGTCGAGCTGTGCCAGCGCAGAAACAAGAATGTCGTTTAATGTCATCTGTATCGTTTCTCCTTTATATGGTTATTTGTGCCTCAGCCGAGCCTTCGGGCTGCCGCGGAGAGCCGCTCGGACAGCCTTTCGGCCGCCTCGCGCTCCGCATCCGTGCGGCTGATGTGCTCTGCGAGAAACCTCGGGATCGTTACCTTTATGCCCCTCGGCACGCGGTAGACGACCTGGTTCACGCAGCCCTCCCACGGACGGTCGGCGGGCGAACCCGCCAGGACCGTTTCCGTGAGGCGTTCGATCTCTTTTTCCAAATCCTGTACCTCCGTGAATGTTTTTTTGAAGCGTTGACTGTATGATTTTTTGAGGCAGGTTTTTATCCCGCATATTCATTATACCAGATCCCGCGCTGCCCGGTCAATAGTTTTTAGAACATTTGTTTTATTTTCGTGCGATTCTTTTTGTGAAAAAACCGTCGTTTGAGTACCATAAACGCACCTTCAAGTGGGTTTTTCGCGGACAGAGCGTCGTAGATGAGCATTTTTCGCTTGAATCAATAGAACAGATGTGCTATAATATTATGTGAGGGGATGCGGCGCGTCCGCTCCCCCGTGACCTTTATAGAAGGGAGGTGATCGCGATCGAAACATCGTCATCGACCGGCGCCGCGGCGCGCGCGAAGCCGGGCGGCGATCCGAAGCTCCGGCGCAGGCTGAAGCGGCTTTCGGAGGCCTCGCTAATATGTCTTGAGGAGATACTGACCGACAGCGCGTGCAAGGCTGCCGACAGGATCTCCGCAGTCAAGCTGACATTCGAGCTTATGAAGCAGCTTGCGGCGGAGCCCACGGACGACGGCGCCCTGCGGGTGATAATCGAGGGCTGTCCCCGCGAGCACGCGGAATGAATACATACGGCCTCCCATCGCGGGAGGCCTTTCACTTGCCTTTCGTCAATTCGTGCAAAATATATTATTAATTTGTGTTGCATATTATTTATGGAGTGGTATAATATTATCGTAAAGATACAGTGACAGAAAGGATGGTTGCAATGGCAAAAAGCATCTACTCCCTCGTCCTCGACGACGAGGTGATATCGCTCATAGACCGCATGGCTTATGCCGAGAGCACGAGCCGTTCCGCGCTCATAAACCGCCTCCTGGCGGAGCGGGTCGGCTACTCCACGCATGAAATGCGCACGCGTGACATATTCCGCCGCATGGAGGATATGCTCACAGATTCACTGCTGCCGATGCTCGGCGAATCCACCGATTCCACGTTCCGCCTGCGCTCTGCGCTTTCCTATAAGTACAATCCCACGGTAAAGTACACCGTGGCTCTCGGCAGGGACGGCGCTTCGATCGGCGAGCTGCGGGTACAGGTAAGGAGCCGCAGCGACGGCTTTACGCTGATGATGCTGCAGTTCTTCCGGCTGTGGGGCAAGCTCGAGGAGGCTTATATCGGCAAGACCGATCTTTCCTTCGAGCCTAACCGCCTCACGCGGAAGCTCGTGCCGCACGCGAAGGACGACGGGCGCCTGCTCGACGCGGCCGACGGCGAGTCGATCGCGGCGTACATCAACGCGCTCGACGGAGCCATGAAGGCCTTCTTCGACCGCGTGAACGATCCCGCGGACGCAGCTGCGGCGGCCGAGAGCCGCATGGCGCAGTACGTTGCGGAAAACGACGTTATTATGTAAAACACTCGAAAAGAGGTGTGAGATATGAACACTAACAAGCTTACTCAGAAAAGCCTTGAGGCCATAAAGCAGGCCTCGACCCTTGCCGCCTCCGAAATGAACGCCACAGTCGAGCAGGCGCATCTTCTCCACGCGCTGACCGCCCAGAAGGACGGGCTCATCCCCTCCCTTTTGAAGAAGCTCGGCGCATCTCCCGAGGCAGTCGCCGCGGACGCCTTGGCGGCCGTCAAGGGGCTTGCCCGCATATCGGGCGGCGAGGCAGGCAGCTACGCCTCCCCGCAGCTTTCGGCCGCGCTCGACGCCGCGGAAAAGCGCGCAGAGGGCATGCATGACGAATACACGAGCGTCGAGCACCTGATGCTCGGCCTCATAGATAAGGCGGATCAGACCGTCAAGCCCATACTGAAAAAGCACGGCATAACCGAGGCGGGCTTCCTTGCCGTATTGAAGGAGGTCCGCAAGGATCGCCCCGTTACGAGCGACGATCCCGAATCGACCTACGATGTGCTTAAGAAATACGGTTCCGACCTTGTGGAGCTGGCCAGAGAGCAGAAGCTCGATCCCGTGATCGGCCGTGACGATGAGATAAGGAACGTCATCCGCATACTATCGCGAAAGACAAAGAACAACCCCTGCCTCATCGGCGAGCCGGGCGTCGGCAAGACCGCCATCGCGGAAGGCCTCGCCTTAAGGATCGTGCGCGGCGACGTGCCCGAAAACCTTAAGGACAGGAGCGTGTTCTCGCTCGATATGGGCGCTCTGGTCGCCGGCGCGAAATACCGTGGCGAATTCGAGGAAAGGCTCAAGGCGGTGCTCTCCGAGATCAAGAACTCCGACGGGCGTATAATCCTCTTCATCGACGAGCTGCATACCATAGTCGGCGCGGGCAAGACCGACGGCGCGATGGACGCGGGCAACCTCTTAAAGCCCATGCTCGCGCGCGGCGAGCTCCACTGCATAGGCGCGACGACGCTCGACGAATACCGTAAATACATCGAGAAGGACGCGGCTTTGGAAAGGCGTTTCCAGCCCGTCATGATCGACGAGCCCTCGGTCGAGGACACCGTATCGATCCTCCGCGGATTGAAGGAGCGTTACGAGGTGTTCCACGGGGTCAAGATAAACGACTCGGCGCTGATCGCCGCGGCGGAGCTTTCCAACCGCTATATCTCCGACAGGTTCCTGCCCGATAAGGCTATCGACCTTGTCGATGAGGCGTGCGCGCTCATCAAGACGGAGATCAACTCGATGCCCTCCGAGCTCGACGACATCCGAAGGCACATCATGCAGCTCGAGATCGAGGAGACCGCCCTCAAAAAGGAGACCGACAGGATCTCCCAGGAAAGGCTCGAAGCCCTGCAGAAGGAGCTTGCGAACGAGCGCGACAAGTTCAACGCGATGAAGTCCAAGTTCGACGAGGAAAAATCCGAGATCGAGGCAGTGCAGAAGATCCGCGAGGAGATCGACGCCGCCAACGCCAAGATGCAGAAGGCGGAGAACGAATACGACCTTAACCTTGTTGCGCAGATCCGCTACGGCGAGCTGCCCAAGCTCAAAGCTGAGCTCGAGGAGAGGGAGAAGGCTCTTGCCGACAACGACGGTACGCTGCTCCGCGACCGGGTGACGGACGACGAGATCGCGCGTATAGTCGCGCGCTGGACGGGTATCCCCGTTACGAAGCTCATGGAGAGCGAGAGAGAAAAGCTGCTTAAGCTCGACGATAAGCTGCACGAGCGCGTGATCGGCCAGAACGAGGCCGTCGAGGCCGTCGCGGACGCGATACTCCGCTCGCGTGCGGGCATACAGGATCCCAACAGGCCGGTAGGATCGTTCCTTTTCCTCGGCCCCACGGGCGTCGGCAAGACGG
>JAFZYC010000084.1 GCA_017616435.1 Clostridia bacterium | reverse complement strand
TCTCAATTACATTCATCACAGATTCCTGCTCTTTTGTCATACAAAATGCATTTGTGGAAAAAGATAAATCAAGGTTTTCTAGACCTTCCTTTTCTATTGCATCTTCTTGTTTATCTTCTTTTATGCTTTCTTCTTCAAAAGGCATATTTGGGAGCATTCTATGAGCTTTTTTCTTCACCATACTACGAATGCAGAAAAACAATAGTATTGATCCGATAACAAATAATACTATCGCTAAAACATAATCAGATGCCGAATTGTCTGGTAAAGAAGCAAGGAATCCTATAACACTTATAATGATGAGAAAAGCGCCAAAAATCAATCCCAAGATCTGAAATAATGTGATAATTGCATTCGTAATCTTAGTTTTATTCATAGTCCACCTCAACATAACAGGGTATCAATGGATCCCTATTCATCGTCTGCAGTGCTGATAATAATGAATATGGAAATTGAGCAATTGCTTTATTCTGCGCTTACGACCACGTCGTCGAGTATCACCATGACCATCAGCTGACCTTTTCCGTTGCGGGATTCGATCTTGACCTCCTCGGAATTGATCGCGGTCTGCGTGCCGCTCTTCTGCGTGACGACGATATCGCGCGGTTCAAGAACATGTATCGCGGTTACGAGCTCCGTTCCGTTCGATCCGTTCTTCTTGAAGCCGAAGGATATCGAGCCTCTTCCGTTCCTGCCCTGCAGGTCGTGATCGAACACGAAGCTGCGCTTCATATAGCCCCTGTCGGAGACGGTAAGTATCTCGCCTTCCTCCGTTACAGAATGAGCGTACACAATGCTGTCTCCCTCATCGAGCTTCATTCCATGAACGCCGCCGGTCTGCCTTCCGGTCACGGGAACTGCGCCTATATCGAACCTTATGCCCATTCCGCGCTTTGTCAGCATCAAAATACTGAGCTCCGTCTCGTCGAGCACGTACTCAAAGCCGATGAGCCTGTCGTCCTTAAGATTGATGGCCGCTATGCGTTTCGTCCTTGTAATGTACTCCTCTGCCGCGGTGGATTTGACCATGCCGGAGGCGGTATAGAAAATGTATCTTCCGGCCTTGTTATCCTCTATGAACGAGCCTATGACCTTTTCTCCGCTCTCGACGGGTATCAGCGCGGAGAGGTTGGTCGGCTTCGACGCCGGCTTGATCTCCGGGATATCCTCGATGGGAAGCGAGAGCATAAAGCCGGAATCCGTTATCATCCTGAGCGTCGCTCCGGTCATCGTCTTATAGACAGCTGTCGCCTTATCCGAAGCGATGAGCTCGTCGCTGAGCAGCTTGAGCGGGATCCTGCGGAGCCTGTTTTCGGGAAGCACGAGCACCGCTGCAGGTTCGTCGACCGAGACGTTCTCCTCTTCCTCTGTCTCGGTGCCGTCGTCGGATATGAGCGTCGTGCGGCGCGGATCCGCGTATTTTTCGGATATCTCCGTGAGCTCGTCGATGATGAGCTTGTCGAGCTTCTTCTTGGATGCGAGAAGCCCTTTCAGCCTTGCGATCTCCTTGATGAGGTCGTCATGCTCGCGCTCTATGGCGATCTGTTCGAGGTTGGTCAGCCTTTGGAGCCTCAAATCGAGTATCGCGTCCGCCTGAACTGCCGTGAGGTCGAATGTCTCCATCAAACCCTGTTTGGCGATCTTCGGCGATTTGGAAGCCCTAATGAGCTTTATGACCTCATCGATGTTGAGCAGCGCTATGAGCAGACCGTCCAGCACGTGCGCGCGGTGTTCCGCGGCTTCAAGTTCGTGCTTTGTACGCCTTGTTACGAGCTCCTCCTGATAGCGGATATAATAATCGATGAGCTCGAGCAGCGAGAGCTGACGGGGTTTGCCATCCGCTATCGCGACCATTATCACGCCGAAAGTCCTCTGCAGATCGGAGTATTTGAACAGCTGACGCAGTATTTTCTGCTCGTCTGCGTCCTTGCGCAGTTCGATTATAGCTCTGATGCCGTGCCTGTCTGATTCGTCCCTTATATCGGTGACGTTCGCGAAGGCGGTCTTCTTCTCCTGAACGAGCTTCAGTATCCCCTCGAGCGCCCTCGCCTTGTTGACCTGATACGGGAACTCGGTGACGACGATCTGCTTTTTGCCGTTCTTAAGCGTCTCGATATGGGTCTTCGCCCGGTTCAAAAGCTTGCCGCGGCCTGTCGCGTAGGCGTTCCTTATCTCCTCCGACTTGATTATGTAGCCGCCCGTCGGGAAATCGGGACACGGCATTATCTTCATTATCTCATCAAGGGAGATCTTTGGGTTCTTGATCCTCGCGATGACGGCGTCGATGGCCTCCTTCGGGTTATGCGTCGGGATCGAGGTGGTAAGGCCTACCGCTATGCCGTTCGCGCCGTTGATGAGCAGGTTCGGGAATCTGCCAGGGAGCATCTGCGGTTCCTTGAGCGTATCGGAAAAGTTAAGGCAGAAATTGACCGTGTCCTTTTCGATATCGCGCACCATATCCATCGCGGCGGGAGCCATCCTGACCTCCGTATAACGCATGGCAGCTGCGGAGTCGCCGTCGATCGAACCGAAATTGCCGTGACCGTCGACGAGCGGGAGGCGCATATTGAAATCCTGCGCCATCCTTACCATCGCGTCGTAGACGGAGCTGTCGCCGTGGGGATGGAACTTACCCAAGCAGTCGCCGACGATACGCGCGGATTTCCTGTGGGGCTTGTCCGGCGTGTTGCCGAGCTCGAGCATCGTGTAGATTATCCTGCGCTGGACCGGCTTTAATCCGTCCTCCACCCTGGGGAGCGCCCTTTCGAGTATTACATGCTCAGCATAGGGAAGCATGGAGTTGTGCATTACGTCGTCCATGCTGACGACATTGAACACCTCCGCGGCGTCCCCAAAGCTCAGCTGATCGTTGTCCTTACCTTTTCTTGCCATCAGTTACCCCTTATCAAGCTTATCATTTCTTTCCTGTCCGCCGCCTTGAATACCGCGTTGCCCGCAACGAGCACGTTTGCGCCTGCGTCGCGGCAGAGCTTTGCGGTTTCCGCGTTGACGCCGCCGTCGACCTCGATATCGATATCGAGCCCGCGACGTATCGCGGTCTCCCTTATCGCCTCGATCTTTTTAAGCGCCGAGGGAATGAACTTCTGCCCTCCGAAGCCCGGATTAACGCTCATCACAAGCACCATGTCCGCGCTGTCGAGAAGGTATTCGACCGCGCTGTGATGCGTAGCGGGATTGAGAGCTATCCCCGCCTTCCTGCCGAATGACCTGATGAGCTGCAGGGTCCTGTGCGCGTGGATATCCGCCTCAGCGTGGATCGTGATGATATCCGCTCCAGCCTTTACGAAATCCTCCACCCATTTTGCGGGCTCGGCAACCATCAGATGGGCGTCGAAAACGAGGTCCGACCTCGGCCTTAACGCCCTGCACATGGGGGCGCCGAATGTGATGTTGGGGACAAAATTGCCGTCCATAACGTCAAGATGAACGTAATCCGCGCCGTATGCCGCAAGGGCTTCGACCTCGTCCCCGAGCCTTGTGAAATCCGCCGAGAGTATGGACGGAGCTACATAGATCCTGTCAGTCATATTTGTGCCTCCTCGTTTCTATCGCTTCGTTTACTATTTTAACGTATCTTTCGTATCTTTCCTTATTTATCGAGCCGTCCTCGACAGCGGCCTTTACCGCGCAGTCGGGCTCCGATATGTGCATGCAGCCTATGAATCTGCATCCGCCGTCATACTCCCTAAACTCGCGGTACATGCGGGGGATCTCCTCCGGCTCGGCCGGAACGGATTCCAGCATGCTGAACCCAGGCGTATCGGCGATGAGCCCTCCGCCGGGCATCTCTATAAGCTCCGCGTGCCTCGTCGTATGCCTGCCGCGTTCGGTCTTTTGAGAGAGCTCGCCGGTTTTGAGATCGAGCCCGAGCAGCTTGTTGAGGAGCGAAGATTTTCCTACAGCCGACTGCCCCGCGAGGCAGATAGTGCTTCCGGAGAGCCTATCAAACAGTTCTTCCATGCCGTATCCGGTCTGGGCGGAAACCGTCCCGATCTCGTCGACAGAGTCCTTGTACTGCTGAGCAATGGCTTCCGAAATTTCGCTCGATCCGTCGTCGCATTTATTGATGACGAGCATAGGCCTGATATTCTGCTTTGCGCAGTAGAGGAGAAGTTTATCCGCGAGCTCGAGATCCGGCTGCGGCTCCGTCGCCGAAACGACTATGAGCAGCATGTCCACATTGGCAACGGGCGGTCTTAAAAGCTCGTTCTCCCGGGGAAAAATGGTCTGCAGATAGCCTTCGCCCTTTTTATCGACGGTGAACTCCACATCGTCTCCGGGAAGAGGCGTCTTTCCCTGCTTTCTAAACAGGCCCCTCGCCTTGCAGACAAAGCGCTTGCCGTCTCCGCAAAGCACGGTGTAGAAGCCTCCGACGCCCTTTATTATCTTGCCCTTGAATCGCTGCTCCAAGATTACCTCCGTTACTCAAACTTGCGGGTAAAGCTGGTGTAGATCTTGGCGTTGACGTAGATTATGCAGGTATAGTTTCCTTGCTTCCAGTAGCGGCCGGTGAACGGGATCGAATACGTTCCGCTGTCAAATTCGCCGCGATAGAGCACGATCTCTCCTATATCGGTCACCATGGTAAATACGACGTCGTTGGATTCGCCGCTCAATATGACGTTTTCCGAAAACTCAGCCTTGTATCCGCCCTTGTTGGCCATCTGCATCTTAAGCTCGACTATCACGGTATCGAATATGATATCCATACCGCCCGAGGGGTTCTGATCGACTATCGTGTAATCGTTGTAAAGTACGGTATCATCGGAGTAATTTCCGACGATTATCCGGTAGTCGGTAATGCCCGCTTCCTCCAGTATGTCGATAGCGCTGTTGATGTCGCTGCCGACGAGCTCGGGCATCTTGGTCGACTGATAAGCCGTCTCGCGGCAGACGGTGATCGCAACAGCGTCACCGGCCATCACGGTCTCCTGAGGATCTACGGACTGGTGTATTACGGTGCCGACAGGCTCTGACGAGGTCTGATACTCTATGTTCTTATCGAGCTGGAGACCTGCCGCCTCCAGTGCGCGCTTCGCCTCCTCTACCGTCATTCCGTAAAGATCCGGCACTGTTGCGGTCTCCATGCCGGAGCTTATGGTGACGTATACAACGGAGCCGGGCTTTGCCTTGGTCTGCGCCTCCGGGCTCTGCCCGCAGACGATACCGGCGCTGTACTCGTCGGATGATTCGTATCCCGCTACCTCGAGCTTGAAGCCGCGGTTTTCGGCATAGGTCTTTGCCGCCTCCTCGGAGTATCCCAAGAAGCTCGGGACCTTGCTGTAATCGATATTCCCCTTCGACATCGATACTATGAACATTATGAGGAATACGGCGATTATTCCGATCACGCTGCCGATGACGGCAATAAGCGGCAGGTGCTCCTTGAGCGCGCCGTCCTCGCCGTTCTCCTCTGCTTCTCCGCCTTCCGGGGACTTGATGATCTTATTGTGGATCTTCGCGAATCTGGAATGCGGGCTGCGAAGCGCGTGCTCGAGATCCTCCCGCATTGCGGCTGCGCTCGAATACCTGATATTCCTGTCCTTAGCCGTGGCCTTCGCAACAACGTCGCTCAGCGCGATGGAAATGCCGCTGTCCGCCTCATGCAGCGGGATTATCTCCTCGTTGATATGCTTGAGCGCGACCTGGACTGCGTTCTCGCCGTTGAAGGGCGGCTCGCCCGTCAGCATCTCGTAGAGCATTATACCCGCCGAATACAGATCCGTCTGAACATCAACGGTCTCGCCCTTCGCCTGCTCCGGGGAGATATAGTAAACGGAGCCCATGGCTTCCTTGCCGTCATAGGTCTTCGTGGCGTTGCCGGCAAACTTGGCTATTCCGAAATCGGTGAGCTTAATGCAGCCCTCGTCGGTGATCATTATGTTCTGGGGCTTAACGTCGCGGTGAATGAGGCCCTTTTTATGCGCGTGGTCTAGGCCCTCGAGAACGTCGGTTATAATACCCACGGCCTCTTTCGGATCGAGCTTACCCTGCTCATCCATGTATTCTCTGAGCGTCTTGCCGTTCACATACTCTAGCACGAGATAATGGATATCGCCGTCGCTGCCCATATCGTAAAGCGTGACGACGTGCTCGTTCGTGAGAGAGACCATAGCCTGAGCCTCGCGGGTAAGCCTCCTTAAATACAGCGGATCGTCGCTGTATTCCTGCTTCAGGACCTTAATGGCGACTATTCTGTTTTCCTGCAGATCAACGGCCTTATAGACGTCGGCCATGCCGCCGCTTCCGACCTTGTTCAATATCCTGTATCTGCCGTTCAATATGCGTTCAGTCATGCTGCACCTCTGTATTTTCGGCCAGCACAACGGTGATGTTGTCGGTAGAGCCGTTTTCCATAGCAAGCTCGGTCAGTCTGTCACAGCATTCCAAAAGGTCGCCCGTAGTCCTCAAAACATGTTCCATCACGGCGTCGTCGACCGAGCCGCAGAGCCCGTCCGAGCAGAGGAGCAGTTTATCGCCCCTCTTCCAGCTCCTGACGCCCGCGTCCGCCTTTTCGAACCTGGAGGTGCCTACGGCGCGCGTAACAAGGTTCCTCTGCGGGTGGTTCTTAGCCTGCTCCTCCGTGATAAGTCCGGAGGAAACGAGTTCCTGCACGTATGAATGATCCTTCGTGACCCTGCGGAGCTTTCTCCCGTCAAAATGATAAAGCCTGCTGTCGCCGATATTCGCGACGGTGTATTTATCCGGTGCGAGCAGCGCCATGACAACGGTTGTGCCCATTCCGGTATATGAATCGTCGTTCATTGCCATCTCGAAAACGGTGCGGTTAGCCTCGTTCATGGCCTGACGGAGCAGAGTGATGGTGCTCATGCCGCACTCGGCCTCGTTTACGTATTCCGAGATCATTTTGACCGCGGTGGAGCTCGCGACCTCTCCCGCTATATGGCCGCCCATTCCGTCGGCGACAATAACAATAGGCCTCGCGCCGTCCTCGGGCACGAAGAACGAATCCTCATTATTGTTTCGAAGACCTTTGTCCGAACGATAGGCATATATCATACGCCTTCCTCCTTTTGGGATCTGATGTGCTTGTTGCGCAGCTGACCGCATGCGCCGTCTATGTCCGTCCCCAGCTCACGTCTTACCGTCGCGGAGATATGCAGCTTTTCGAGCAGAGCGGCAAACTGTGCGGCTCTTGAGCGCGTCACACCGTTAAGGCTGCGCTCCTTCACGCTGTTGAGCGGGATGAGATTTACATGGCAGTTTATTCCGCGCAGCAGCTTCGCGAGCTCCCGCGCGTCGTCATCGGAGGAGTTGACCCCCTCTATTAGCGCGTATTCGAATATGACCCTGCGCCCAGTTGCGTTCGCGTAATGCTTCGCGGCGGGTATGAGCTCCGAAAGCGAGTACGCGTTCGCTATCGGCATGGTCTTGCGCCTGAGCTCGTCGTTAGGCGCGTGGAGCGAAATGCATAGCGTTATATGCGGCGCGTCCTCCGTAAAGCTGTAGATGCGCGGTACGATGCCGCAGGTGGATACGGAGATGTTCCTGGGACTGATGCCGAGGCCGTCAGCCGCGGTCGCCCTTTTAAGGAACTGTATAGTGTTGTCGTAATTGTCGAGCGGCTCTCCGCAACCCATCATGACGATATTCGTCACCGTGCGCTTCTTATCGGCAGCCTTCGGAATGCGCCTCTCGACCGATGTGACCTCGGAGAGCATCTCCGCGGCGGTGAGATCCCTCACCTTTCCGTTGAGAGTCGACGCGCAGAAGGCGCAGCCCATCCTGCAGCCGACCTGGCTTGAAATGCAGAGCGTATTGCCGTAAGAATAGCTCATGAGCACGCCCTCGACGATATTGCCGTCGTCGAGCTTATAAAGGAACTTTACAGTATCGTCCTTTTTCGAGCGGCGTTCGTCGATTATCTCCGCGCCGCCGAACGGCAGCTCCTCCAGCTTTTCGCGCAGGGAAAGCGGTATGTTCGTCATCTCGGCGGGTCTTGCGCCGCGGGCGAGCCATGAATGCACCTGCTTCGCGCGGAAGCCGGGTTCGCCCATCTGTGCAAGGAGGGCCTTCACTTCTTCGTATTCCATTGAAGCCAATTCTTTGGCCATTTCACACCATCCTTTTGAGCCTCGCTATGAAGAAGCCCTCCGTACCGTCTACGTTCGGGAAAAGCTGAAGCATGCCGCTTCGCCCGCGCTCCTTCATGTCGTCCGAAAGGAAATCATCCAAAGGATCGAGGATGAACGCGCTGTTTCCGTTCAAGAACCTTTCGATCACTTTCTCGTTCTCCTTTTCCGATATAGTGCAGGTCGAGTAGACGAGCACACCGCCGGGTCTGACGTATTCGGAGCAAGTTGAGAGGATCTTGTACTGGAGCTCAGAAAGCTCATCGACGCTCTCCTTCGTCCGCCTCATTTTCGAGTCGGGCTTGGAGCCGCCTCCCAGCCCCGAGCAGGGCACGTCGCATAGCACCGCGTCGAATCGGCCATTCAAACCCTCATCAGGGACAGAGGCGTCGCGGACTTCACATTCCGCGTTCGTAACGCCGAGACGGCCGAGCGTGTTTTTTATGAGTTCCACCCTATGCGGATGGATATCCCAGGCCGAAATGCTGCCCGTTCTTTCCATGAGATCGGAGATGTACGCGGTCTTGCCGCCCGGAGCGGCGCATGCGTCGAGCACGTTCATCCCCTTCTTGAGATCGAGGCAGCGGCACGCGAGCATCGCGCTCTCCGACTGTACGGTCATGCCGCCAGAGATAAAGAGTTCATCCGCCTTAACGCTCCCGTTCATGCTCTCCGCGATGAATGCCCCGGGAACTATGCGGCTCCTTCTGTATTTAACGCCCGCATCGTCAAGATGCGAAACGAGCTTGTCCTCGCCTACCGGATAAACGGCTCTTAGGGAAATACCCTCCGCCTTTTTCAAAAGCAGTTCTTCCGTAAAGGCCTCGCCGTATTTGGTGGAGTATTCGCGGATCAGGAATGCGGGATATCCGCTAACGATCCGCATGCGCTCGATAAAGTCCTGCGGGAGCTCGGGCAGCGAGCCTGAAGCTCTGTCCCTCGCTATGCTGCGCATAACGCCGTTCACAAAGCCGGTTAGCTTCGCCTTGCCGATCTCGCGCGCAAGGCCGACCGCCCTGTTGCAGACGGCGTGATCCGGCGCGTCCATGAAGAACAGTTCAGCGACGCCGAGCCTCAATACATTGCGTATCGAGGAATGGACCCTGCCTTTTGCGTAGCTGTCTATGATGAAATCGCAGTGGTCGATGTGCTCGAGCGCGGTATAAACGAGCGCGGTCGTTCGGCCGATCTCGTTCGGGCGAACGTCCGAAAGCCCCTCCTTGAGCGCAAGGTTCGAATATGCGCCGTCGCGCGTGATCCTAGTCAGTATTTCAAATGCCGCGCGCTCCGCCGTCATTTCCCAAGGACCTTGCCGAGCATGTTCCTGCTGTTGAGCGCGGCGCGGGCCTCCATCCGTCTGGAGCCTGCGAACTGGAGTTCCTTTATCTCGATGACGCCGTCGGCGCATTTGACATAGAGGCCCCTTTTACTGTCGGCTATAACGCATTCTCCGGGTACGGCTTCCGGCGCTATCAATTCACAGTCCGCGATCCTGCGCGTCTCCAGAACCTTTATGGGCATGCCGTCAAGGTATGTGAAAGCGACAGGCGCGGGGTTCATTCCGCGCACAAGATCGTGCACCTCTGCGCAGGTCTTGGTAAAATCTATCTCGGCCATGTATTTTTTTATGGTGCCGCATTTGGTGGCTTCCTCTACGTGCTGAGGCGTCCTCGTGAGCGTTCCCTCTTGAAGCGCCGCTATCGTCTCCCGCAACAGACCGGCGCCCATTACTGAAAGCCGCATATACAGCTCTCCCGCGGTCTCGTTTTCACCAATCTCGGTCTCCCTCTGCATGAGGATATCGCCCGTATCGAGCCCGATATCGGTCATCATAGTGGTCACGCCCGTAAGCTTTTCTCCGTTCACGACCGCCCACTGTATAGGAGCAGCGCCGCGGTATTTGGGGAGAAGGCTCCCGTGGACGTTTATGCACCCGTATTTGGGAATCGAGAGGTTGTCTGCCGACAGTATCTGCCCGAACGCTGCGGTCACCATCAGATCCGGCGCGAACGAGCGGAGCGCTTCGACGCCCTCCTCGTTCCTGATCCGCTCGAACTGATACACCGGCAGCCCGTTCGCAATGGCGATGAGCTTGACCGGAGGCATAGCAAGGCCGTGCCCCCTGTCCTTGGGACGGTCGGGCTGAGTGAATACGGCTATTTCATGCCCGTCGGCTATGAGCATCTCCAGCGAAGGCAGCGCGAATTCGGGCGTACCCAGAAAAGCGATTTTCATTATTCGATCATTCCTCTGTTTTTTTCTCTTCTTCGGGCGTGGGGATAACGAGTCTCTTATAGACCTTGCCGTCAAGATGGTCGCATTCGTGGAGCATAGCGCGTGCGAGCAGCCCCTCGCCGCGGATCTCGAACTCATTGCCGTTCCTGTCGAATGCTCGCATTACGGCGACGTTAGGGCGCACAACATAGCCCTGCTCGTCCGGGAAGGACAAGCAGCCCTCCATGCCGCCCTGTTCGCCCTCCGTATAGACGATCTCGGGGTTTATCGCTTCGATGAGCTCGTTCCTGTCCTCGCTGCAGTCGATGACGACCGCGCGGCGAAGTATGCCGACCTGGGGCGCGGCAAGCCCGCAGCCGTCCGCCTCGTACATGGTCTCCGCCATGTCGTCAAGCAGCTGCCACAGTTTTTCATCAAATCCCTTTACCGGTTTCGCGACCTTATAAAGGCACGCCGCATCGCCTGTTTGTATCTTTCTTGTAGCCATTTTGCACCTCCTGAGACCGCCCATCGCCGCTTTCTTCGCAGAATGGGCATATTATCCACAGATTAAATCATTTTATTATATCACAAAAACATTGAATGAAAAATATATAAGTAGTTTTTTTTGCAGCTTGCGGCGATTATTCAAAGCTGAGGCAGTTTTTCCAAACATTGTGTTTCTCATGAATATTGCCTTTTCGACAAAACTCCTGTATAATCCCCCTTGTGAGATAACATGAAAGGAGCTGACAAGACATTGAGCGCATTGTTTACAGGCAGTCTGCCCGTTGTACCACTTCGGAGCATTGTGGCCATGCCCTATGTGCTGTTGAGCTTTGACATCGGCAAGGCCAGCAATGTTGCGGCGATAGACGCCGCAGTCGATTCCGACAAGAGGATAATAATAGTCTGTCAGAGGGATCCCCGATCCTCCGAATCCGGAAGGAGCAACCTTTTCGGCTACGGCTGCATCTGCCGTATCAACAAGATAATTAAGCTGCCCGAGGGCAACACAAGGATATTCGTAGAGGGCGAATCGAGGGCGCGTATTGATGATTACATTCAGGACACGCCGTATTTGAAGGCGACCTTCACGGAGCTCGGCGACTACCCCTGTCCCTATGAGGAAGCCTCCACTCTGCGCCAGATGATATCCCGCAGGTTCAGGGATTTCTCCTTCGGCAACGGAAAAGCCCCTATAAAGAACGTCGTGGATTCCATCGAGGCGATACCCGACGATATACGTTACACGTACAGCGTCGCTAACGTTGTCATGCAGAGCTATGACGACAGGGAGAACTTCATAGAGCAGGAGGATCAGTCCGCAAGGTGCCTGAACCTTCTTACCGTTATGGCGCGTGAGGCGGAGTTCGCGAAGCTCTCGCACAAGATCGAGGACGACGTGCGCCGTCAGATAGAGAAGAACCAGAAGGAGTACTTCCTTCGCGAGCAGATCCGAGCCATAAGGAAGGAACTCGGTGAAAACGAGCAGACCGAAGCGGACGAGTTCCGCGAGAAGCTCGCATCAAAGCAGCTCCCCGATGAGATCCGCGACCGTATTTCCAGGGAAATAGAGCGTTTTTCGACATTGCCCGCGGGCTCCCACGAAATGCCCTCCATGCGCACGTTCATCGAGTGCATGCTCGATCTGCCCTTTACCGAGACGAGCAATGACAACCTTGACGTCAAGAACGCGAGGATGATACTCGACCGCGATCACTACGGCCTCGAAAAGGTCAAGGAAAGGGTGCTCGAGCATCTTGCGGTGGCTCAGCTCACCGGCAAGGTCAACGGACAGATAATCTGCTTCGTAGGCCCTCCCGGCGTCGGCAAGACCTCTATCTCCTCCTCCATCGCGGAGGCTTTGGGGAGAAAGTTCGTAAGGATGAGCCTCGGCGGCATCAAGGACGAGGCGGAGATACGCGGCCACAGGCGCACATACATCGGCGCCATGCCCGGAAGGATAATCGCGGCGATGCGCACCGCCGGAACGATCAACCCCGTGCTGCTCTTCGATGAGATAGACAAGCTCGCAAAGGACTATCAGGGAGATCCCTCCGCCGCAATGCTTGAGGTGCTCGACAGCGCGCAGAACTTCGCGTTCCGCGATCATTTCCTCGAAATGCCCTATGACCTTTCGAAGGTCATGTTCATAACGACGGCGAACAGCCTTTACGATATCCCCGGTCCCCTCAGGGATCGTATGGAGATAATCGAGGTGCCGAGCTATCTTGCGACCGAAAAGGTTGAGATAGCGATCCGCCATCTAATACCCAAGCAGCTCGAAAAGCACGGGCTCAAGCGCTCCATGCTCTCGATCCCAAAGCCCATTGTCGAGGACATGGTCGCAAAATACACGCAGGAGGCCGGCGTACGCTCCCTTGAGCGCTGCATAGCCGCGGTCTGCCGCAAGGCAGCATGCGAGATAGCGGAAGGCGCATCCAGGATAAAGCTCACAAAGGCAAAGCTCGCGGAATACCTCGGCGTGCCCAAGTATACGGAAGACACCATCGAAAAGGAGCCGGCAGTCGGCGTCGTCAACGGGCTTGCGTGGACAGCCGTGGGCGGTACTACCATGGAGATAGAGGTCGAGGTGCTTCCCGGCAGCGGTCAGCTCCAGCTCACCGGCAAGCTCGGCGACGTGATGCAGGAGAGCGCGAGAGCTGCCATAACCTGCATCAGGGCGCATGCCGAAGAGCTCGGCATCCCCGCCGACTTCATGAAGAGCACCGATATCCATATCCACGTGCCGGAGGGCGCGGTACCCAAGGACGGGCCTTCCGCCGGTATCGCGATGCTCACGGCTTTGGCGAGCGCTCTCACTGGTATCCCCGTAAGGGCGAGGATCGCCATGACAGGCGAGATCACGCTGCGCGGCAGGGTGCTGCCGATCGGCGGGCTTCGCGAGAAGCTGCTCGCGGCGGTGCGTGCGGGCGTTACGGACGTGCTTCTTCCCGAGGCCAACCGCAAGGATCTTGAGGACGTGCCGGAGGTTATCCTCGAAAAGCTCCGCATAGTCCATGTGAGGACCGCAGGCGAAGTCCTAAAGAACGCGCTTGTCCGTCAGCCCGAAAAGAGGCGGCCTCTGCCCCCTCCTTCCAAGAAGGATACCGCCATAGTGATCCCCAAGGTCGGCAATGCTCAGCCGCCCGCCGTACAGATCTGATAAGCTTGCCCGCCGGAAACGTTCCCGGCGGGTTTTTTGCGCTTTTTACGGAGTAAAATATATCCTAGTATTTCGCTCTGATTTATTGACAATGCTAAATACGGGTGTTAAAATAGCAATACCAAGTGGAACGGTAGGAATTAAAAGTGAAACTTTCGACAAAAGGCAGATACGGGATCAAGGCGATGGTCGACATCGCTCTCGAGTACGGCAAGGGACGCATCTCCGTGAATCAGCTTGCCGAACGCCAGGGCGTCAGCGTGCCCTATCTCGAGCAGCTCATCGCCTCCCTAAAGAAAGCCGGCCTTGTGGAGTCTGTAAGAGGCGCCGCCGGCGGGTACACGCTCGCACGCGCTCCGGAGGAGATAAGCGTCGGCGAGGTGCTGCGCGCGCTCGAAGGTACTACCGCGATACTCGAATGCGTCGGCGTGGACGGAACGGAATGCGAGAACGTCTGCTCCTGCTCCGCGCGTCCTCTCTGGCTCAAGCTCCAGCAGAAGATCGACGACGTACTTAACACAACTACGATAAAGGATATGGCTGACGATTATGCCGTCCAGCTGGAAAGGATGAATAAATGAAAAGAGTCTATCTTGACAATGCGGCGACCACGAAAATGAGCCCCGAGGTTTTGAACGAGATGATGCCGTATCTCACCGATATCTACGGTAATCCGTCCAGCCCCCACTATTTCGGGCAGCAGTCCGGCATGGCAGTCGATAAGGCAAGGCAGCAGGTCGCAAAGGCGCTGAACGCCGAAGCGGGCGAGATCATATTCACAAGCGGCGGTTCGGAAGCGGACAACACCGCGATCCGCGGCATCGCAGAGCGCTATTCCAAGCGCGGAAAGCACATAATCACCACCGCGGTAGAGCATCACGCTGTGCTGCACACCTGCCAGCTTCTCGAAAAGCAGGGCTATGAGGTGACATACCTTCCCGTCGACGAATACGGTATGATCACCGTCGATCAGGTGCGCGAGGCGATGCGTCCCGACACTGTGCTCGTCACGGTCATGTTCGCCAATAACGAAGTGGGAACGATCATGCCCATTGCTCAGATCGGCGCTCTCTGCCGTGAAAAGGGCGTGTTCTTCCACACCGACGCGGTACAGGCTGTCGGCCATGTCGCGATCGACGTCAAGGCGATGAACATCGACATGCTCTCGATGTCCGCTCACAAGTTCCACGGTCCCAAGGGCGTCGGCGCGCTGTATGTGAGGAAGGGCATTATTCTCCCCGCCCT
>JAFZYC010000009.1 GCA_017616435.1 Clostridia bacterium | reverse complement strand
TGCTCGCCGTCGAGCCAGAGCACCTGAGCGAAGCCCTCCTTCGCGGCAAGATCGCCGGCGAGGATCGAGCAGGCGTAGTTGCCGCCGGTCTTCGCAAAGCCGGTGCCGCCGCGGACGGCGCGAACGTACTTATCCTCGACGCGGATGCGGATGGGCTTCAAGCCCTCCTTGTAGTACGCGCCGGAGGGGGAGCAGATTATGAAGTAGACGTAGTGCTTAGCGGCGTGAACGCCCAGAGCCTCGTCGTTTGCGAACATGGTGGGACGGAGGTACAGGCTCGTGCCGGCGGAATGGGGAACCCAGTCCTTTTCGACCTCGACCAGCTTGCGCATCGCCTCAACGTTGAAATCGACGTCGATCGTGGGCATGCACATACGGATCGCGGAATTATTGAGACGCTCGGAGTTCGCGTCGGGACGGAACATGAGTATCCTGCCGTCGTCGGTGCGGTAGGCCTTCAAGCCCTCGAAGATCTCCTGCGCGTAATGGAGCACGGAGCTGGAGGGATCGAGGCTGAGCCTGTGATACGGCTCTATACGGGGGTTATGCCACTCGCCGTCATACCACTCCATCATGAACATGTGGTCGGTGAAGCGCTTGCCGAAGCCGAGGCTGCCTTCCTCTTCAAGAGTGGGCTTGGGTTTAAGATCACAGCTGAGGGTTACGGGAATATCCATCATAATACGTACCTCCGATGATGATTTTTATTTGTTTTATCATTCCCCTGCGGGAATGGCGATGAACCTTTCTCCGACGGAGCGGGGGACAGCCCTCCCGTCCGTCCTTTCGACGATCTCGTTTATGAAACCGTCGGCGTTTTCCTCCGCCACCGTCACGCGGAAGCGGATGTTTTCGAGGAAATCGACGCTGTCGACGATGCCGTTCGCCTTGACAAAGCCCTCTACCGCGCCGTATCTTCCGTAATCGACGGCGAACTCCATTACCCTGCACGGGCTCATCACGCCGCAGCCGGCCGTGGTGAGCGCGTCGCTCGCAGACTTGGAGTAGGCTCTGACGAGCCCGCCCGAGCCCAGGAGTATCCCGCCGAAATAGCGGGTGACGACTATGAGCGCGTCCTTTATCTCCCGCCTGATGAGGGTGTCCATAATGGGCATCCCCGCGGTGCCGCCGGGCTCCCCGTCGTCGGAGAAGCGCATGCCGCCCGAGGCAAGCGCGTACGCCCAGCAGTTATGGGTCGCGTCATAGTGGAGCTTCCGCACCTCCGAAAGCTTCGCCATAGCCTCCTCCTCGCTTGAAACGGGGAAGCAGCGGCCGATGAAGCGGGATCTCTTTTCGGTGAACTCTGTCTCGGATGAAGTCAATACTGTTTTATACGGTTTAAGCATATTCCGGTTTTCACCTCATCCGTCGTTAGGCTTGCGCACACTGCCGGACGAGTTCAGTTTCTGTACTCCTTGAGCAGATCGCCAAGGCGGTGTATGCCGTCGACGATCCTCTCCTCCGGCTCGGCGGAGAAGTTGAGGCGGAAGGTGTTGAGGCCGGTGCCGGGCTTGGGATAGAACGGTGCGCCGGGAACGTAGGCGACGAGCTTTTCGGCAACGGAGCGCTTGTAGATCTCGGAGGCGTCCATATCATCGGGCAGGGTGACCCAAACGAAGAGGCCGCCCTCGGGCTTCTCGTACTTGGCCCACTCGGGGAAGTATTTGCCCATGGCGTCAAGCATTATGTTGAGGGACTTGGAATAGACGGAGTTGATGTGATCGAGGTGACCCGCCATCCTGTCCTGATCGATGAACTCGGCTACGAGCGCCTGATTGAGGTTGGGGGAGTGGGTATCGGAGCCCTGCTTCGCGATGACCATCTTCCTTACGAGCTCCTCGTTGCCGCAGCAGCACGCGACCCTGAGGCCGGGGGAGATCGTCTTGGAATAGCTGGTGAGCAGGATAACATTGTCGGAGGTGTCGAAGGTCTTGATGAGGGGCATCACCTCGCCGCTGTAGCGGAGGGAAGCGTAGGGATCGTCCTCGATCACGAGCATGTCGTACTCGGCGGCGAGACGCGCGCACATCTTGCGGGCTTCGATATTCATGACCGCGCCGGTCGGGTTCTGGAATGTCGGGATGGTATAGAACATTACGGGGCGGGTCTCTTTTACGATCGCCTCGAGCTCGTCGGCGTGGACGCCGTCCTCATGCATGGGAACGGTGACGATGTTCGCCTGCGCGAGCTGGAATATCTGGATCGCGCCGAGGAAAGTGGGCTCCTCCACGAGCACGGTCGAGCCGGGATTTATCATGACCTTGGCAAGGAGGTCGAGGCCCTGCATGGAGCCCGTCATGGTTATCACGTTGTCGACAGTGGCGTCCGTGATGCCCAGGGGGGGGAGGACCTTTTCAAGGTAAGCCTTCCTGAGGGGCATATAGCCCTCCGTCGGGCCGTACTGCAGGAGCACGTCGCCCTTTTCGGCGATGAGGTCGCGGGCGGTCTCAGCGGCCCATTCCTTGGGGAAGCATTCCTTCGCGGGATTGCCGCCGCCGAAGCTGATTATCGCGGGGTTGCCGAGGACCTTGAAGAGCTCGCGGATCGCGCTGCCCTTAACGCCCTTGATTCTTTCGGAAAACTTCATATATCGTACCTCCGGTAAAGGGTATAGTTATACAAGCCTATTTTACAATGTTTTTTGACGGTTTTCAAATATATTTAAAAGTATACAAAAACCCGCCGCATTGCGGCGGGCGAATGCCTTGTTTAAGGTCTTTACGGCTCTGCGAAGCGCAGTTCGACGGGCGTGGGCATTTCGTTGCCGGCACGGATCTTAAGGAAGCCCTCCTGCTCGTAGAAGGAGCGGTATCTGCCGTTCGGGTAATTGGGCGAGTACTGCTCCACGAACGCCAGACAGAAGGGTATCTCGGTCGTCTTGTCGCGGGTCATCTTGGGGGATACCTGGATCCAGGCGTCGAAGGTCTTGTCCGTGTTGCTGTAAAACACCCTGCCGACGGCAAAAGCCGTGTATGCCGTGCTCTCGGTAGTTATGTAAAGCTTTGGCGTGCCGGGATTGCTGTCGGAGAACGACCAGCCGGGGGTGTGGTTCTCGAACTGCACCGTGCCGACCATGTAGTAGAGGTCGTTCGCGGCGGTGAAGATATTGTGCCGGGGGCTCTCGATCGAGAGAGTGCCGCAGTCGAGCGACCATATCCCGCCCTCGTAGTGCGTGAAGCCCCACGAGCCCTCGGTGGGCAGCGTGTACCCGCGGCCCATGACCGCCCAGAGCGCCTCCACGCAGGAATACATGGAGGAGGGGTAGACGCGGCTGTATTTCACGGTCGCGGTCATCTGATACCCGTCGCCGTCGGTGTAGTCGAAGGTAACGACCGTCCACTCGTCGTCGGGGATCTCGGGAGCGGGCTCATCGGTCGGGGAGGCTGCCATGCCGGAAAGCGCGGCTCTCGCGCGGTCGATCGCCAGCTTGAGCAGCGCGGTGTATTCCTCGGTCTGGGCCGTGAAGCTGTCGAGCTCGTTCTCGTTATCCGAGGAGAACGAGCTTGCCATCTCGGCGTATCTGTCAAGCTGCTCCATAGCGGCGGCCTTTCTCTGGATCAGCGTTTCCTTTTCGGCAAAATCGGGCGAGCCCATGGAGTCGATCTCGACGAGCAAGTTCTCCGCCTCATCAAGCGCTTCGCGCAGCGCGTCGATATCGGAGCTGAGCCTTTTAAGCTTCTCGGCGAACCCGTTTGCGGGCAGATGGATCTGCTGATCGGAAGCCTGCTGCGCGGTAGCGGAGGGTTTGGCGCGATGGCTGCAGCCGGCGCAGAGCGCCATCGCGATACAGAGGATAAGCGCCGCAACGGCTTTCATGCTTTTCATTATCGTTCTCCTCCCGTTATTCATGCCTTTTCGCCTTCCTGCGGCTCTTCGGCGGGCTTGCTTTCGAGCAGCAGCAGCTTCTCCGCGAGCAGTCCCGAAAGGCCGGAGAGTATCGCGTATGTGGATATGAGGTCGTCGGTCCCGTCCACGGAGGCGGCCATGCGGCGCTCCTCGTGATGGAGTATGGGGGAGGCGACCTCCCTCACGGTCTCGACGAAGTACTCCGCGGTGATGCGGTGGCGCTCCGTGTATGCGGTGTAGATCTCGCGCACGCGCTCCTCGGGTATGTCGTTCGGGATCATGCGGGTCAGCGTCGCTATCGTAAGGCTCTGCTTGAGGGTGCATATCATCACGAGGTACGCGATGTGTATGCGGTAGTACTTCTTCTTGCGCGGCTTGGGCATGTAGCGGTTGCGGACGTAGTTGTTTATCGTCGCCGCGGTGATGAACTGCTCGTCCTTCAGCTCCGGGGGCAGGTAATCGAGGTACTCCGTCAGCAGGGCGAGCACCTGCTCCATGTAGAGGCCGAGATCCGGGATGTCGTTCCACGAGGGGAGCCGGAACTCGTTTATGTACTTTTCCCACCGCCGCAGCTTCTTTTCCACCAGATCGTTGTCGTACTGCATAAATAACTCCTGAAAAAATTATTAAATGATCAACTATATTATACGCGCATCGTTCGGACAATTCAAGAATAATTTTAAAAAGTACTTGACATAATACTCTTCTCGTGATAACTTAATATTGCAAATTAGATGTAAGGAGTCTTTTATGACCTTCACGATAGTTACCGATACCTCCTCCAACCTTCCCGCGCCGTATCTGAAGGAACATTCAGTCGGCGTGCTGCCCCTCACCTACAACGTGAACGGCGAGGAGTTCTCCTGCCTCGATACGGAGGCGTTCGAGGACGGCCCCGGCGAGGCGTACTACGCCGCCATAAAGGAGGGCACGCGGGTCATGACCTCGCAGGTCACGCCGCAGAGGTATATCGAGTTTTTCGAGCCCCTTTTGAAGAACGGGGAGGATATCCTCTTTGTCGGCATGAGCTCGGGGATAAGCAATTCCTATAATTCCTCCGAGCTCGCGGCGGAGCAGCTTAAAGCCATGTATCCCGAAAGGCGCATACGCACGGTGGATACGCTCGCTGCGTCCCTGGGCGAGGGGATAGCGGTCGTCCACGCGATAGAGTTCCGCGATGCGGGGCTTTCGCTCGACGAGACGGCCGACAGGCTCCTTTCCATGCGCCAGTCCCTCTATCAGGTGGTGCTGCTCGACGATCTCATGCACCTGCACAGGGGCGGCAGGGTCTCTGCGCCCAAGGCGCTCATAGGCACGGTGCTCGGCATCCGCCCGATATTGAAGGGCGACGAGGGCGGGCATCTCGTGGTATGCGGCAAGACCCGCGGAAGGAAGCGCGGCCTCGCCGTGCTCGCGGAAAAGTACGAGCAGCTGGTCGACAGGGATAAGGATCAGCTCGTCGGCATAGCGTACACCGACTGTCCGGAGGACGCGTACGAGCTTCGCGATACGCTCGCATCCATCTGGCAGCCGCGGGAGATAATGGTAGTGAGATACGAGCCCGTCACGGGCTCCTACGTCGGTCCCGGCACCGTCGCCCTCTTCTTCGAGGGGAAGGACGGCGTAAGGCAGGAATGAAAAAAGGCAATTCGGAGAAAGGACGAAACAGAGCATGAACGATTATGTGATATTCACGGACAGCGGCTGCGACATCGCGGCGGAAACGCTCCAAAGGGACGGGATAGAGCTCATCGATCTCACGTTCAGGCGCGAGGGAGAGAACAGGGAATACACGCAGGCCGAGATGGCGACCAAGGCCTTTTACGATGAGATGCGCGGCGGCGCCGTATTCAGGACGTCCGCTGCCAATTCCGAGACCATACGCCGCGCGTTCATGCCGAAGCTCGATGAGGGCCTTGACATACTCTACGTCTGCTTCGGCTCGGGCCTGAGCGGCACCGTCGGCACGGCGAAGCTCACGGCTCAGGAGCTCATGAACGAATATCCCGGCAGAAAGGTGATCGTTATCGATACCCTCTGCGCGTCCGCCGGCCACGGGCTCATACTCTGGTTCGCGCTCGAAGCCAAGCGCCGCGGCGCCTCCATCGAGGAGGCCGAGGCGGAGGTCACGGATAAGCGCCTGCATCTATGCCACTGGTTCACCGTCGACGACCTCGTCTATCTCAAGAGGGGCGGCAGGGTATCCGCCGCGGCGGCGTTCTTCGGCGGCGTGCTCAACATAAAGCCCGTGCTCCACGTGGATGACGACGGGCACCTGATCCCCGTCATGAAGGTCCGCGGCAGGGTCAATTCCATAAAGGCCATCTTCAAAAAATACGTCGAAACGGCGCTCGATCCCGCGCACGGCGTCTACTTCATCTCCAACGGCGACTGCATCGAGGACGCGAAGAAGCTGGAGGCCATGATCGTTAACGAGTACGGCAACCACGCGAAGCTCATCACCGATATCGGCCCCGTGATCGGCGCCCACTCGGGCCCCGGCACGCTCGCGCTGTTCTTCCTCGGCAAGCAGAGGTAATAAAGTATAATTGCCGGAACGCTTTTTCATAAAACGGCCCCGTGAGCGAATATGGCTCGCGGGGCTGTTTTATTGTTCGGTATCGAATTTGCTATGCCGTCTGCGGCTCAGCTGAGAGGCGTTCCTCCTGCCTCCGCAGGTGTCTGCGCCTTATCGTCTCGGAGAACAAAAAGTGCGTAAGCCCCGTCATGCCCCAGGAGATGGGGTAGGAGAGGTAGACTATCCACAGCTGATCCACCGCGCGGCAGACGGTGTAGATCCAGATTATCCTGAATACGCATGTGCCGATGAGCGCTATGAGCGTCGAAGTCATCGACCGCCCGAGCCCGCGGAGCACGCCCGAGCCGACCTCCATGAAGGCGAGCAGCACATAGGGCAGGAGCATTATCCGCATGCGGGTCATGGCCGTCTCGACCGCGAGATCGCGCGAGATATAGAGCGAGAGAAGGCTCTTGTGGAACAGGAGCAGGCTGCCCGCGCCGATCACGGCAATGCAGGCCGTTACGAAATAGCAGCAGCGCATAACTCGCCCTATGCGGCGGAACTTCTGAGCGCCGTAGTTCTGGCTCGTGAATGTGACGGAGGCCTGATAAACGGAGTTCGTCGAAACGTAGGCGAAGCCCTCCAGATTGTTCGCGGCGGAGTTGCCGTCTATTACGTCGGAGCCGCCGGGGCAGAGGCGGTTGTTGAAGCCGATTATCGTCGACTGTATGAGCATGTTGGAGAGGGAGAACAGCGCGCCCTGCACGCCCGCGGGGAGGCCGTCGCGTATTATCTCGCGCACGGCGGCGCGGTCGAGGCGGAGCTTTTTGAGCTCCAGCCTGCAGGGGCCGGGATCGCGCATGAGTATCAGCCCCAGGATCAGCGCGGAGACCACGTTCGCAATGACCGTGGCGCAGGCTACGCCGTCGACGCTCATGCCGCAGACCATTACGAAGAAGAGGTTGAGGCCGACGTTCAGAAGGCCCGTGCCCGTCAGCACAATAAGCGGAGTTGCGGTATCGCCCTTCGCCCTGAATATCGCGATGAGGTAGTTGGAAAGCGCAATGAACGGCGCGCCGGAGAAATAGATGCGCGTGTAAAGCGTCGCAAGGTCGAGTATATGGCCCTCGTCGCCCAAAAGCGTCAGCATCGGGCGGCTTATGATAAGGCCTATCGCGGAGCAGACAAGACCCGTGATAAGGCCGACGATCAGCGAGGAATGCACCGCGCGGCTCACAGCCGAGGGATCCTTCTTGCCTATGTTTCGGGCGACGACTATGTTCGTGCCCACCGAAAAGCCCATGAAAATATTGAGGAAGAGGTTTATCATCGCGCCGGTCGTGCCGATGGAGCCTATCGCGCCCTCGACGTTCGACTTGCCGGCGATTATCATATCCGCCGCGTTATAGAACATCTGGAGCAGGTTCGTCAGCATGAGCGGCAGCGCGAAAAGGAAGACCTTGCCGAGCAGCGGCCCCTCCAGCATATTGATATCCCTGGACTTTTTGAAGAGATTCATTCCGGATCCGAGTTGCCTTTTCAATGATTTATGACATCATTTTATATGTGCGCGCCCATAAAGTCAATAAGCCCGGGAAACATTTCCCGGGCTCATATCGTTCGTGTTTTATTGCGGGGATACGCTGCCGTCCAGTATGTATTCGAGCACGCTGTCAACTCCCTCGATGTAATCCTCGTAGGAGCGCTCGACCGTCACGTCGGGCATGAGGGAAAGGTCGTCGTTTCCCGGCCAGAAATCCCCGTATGTCGAGGAGCACTGGCAGTATATGCCCGAATTGGGCAGCTCGAACTTGCCGGAGAAGAAGAACGCCGTCGGCTGGCCAGCGGGCGTGCCTATGAGAGTCACGCCCTCTATGCGCCGCTTGAGCATCGCGGGGATGCCCACCCCCGCGGAGAACGAGCCGCCGTCGATGAGCACGTAGACCTCGGCGCCGGAGGTCTTCAGCGCGGTCGCGAGCGGCAGGAAATTGCCGCTCAGGTCCGCGTACCCGCCCGTGTTGGAGCGGAAATCGACTATCACCTTTTCAAGCTTCCCGGCGTTCTCCGCCGCATCGAAGGCGTCCTCCACGATCCCGCCCGTCGATTCGTCCACGACGCAGGTATTGAACCGTATGTAAAGCGCCTCTCCGCCGCGGAGCAGCGTGTACCAGACGTCCTTTTCGGGATACCGCTCCATGAGCAGCGTGCCCGTATCGCCCTCGGCCTTGCCGGAATCGGAATGGTAGCCCGCGGCGTCGTGCCACATCGCCTCCGCAGCCCGGGAGAGCATCTCCAATTCGCGCGTCTCGCCGTTCGGCCCCTCGAGCGTCATCACCGCGCTCCGCTCCGGCCCCATTATGCCGATATAGCGAAGCACGCCGCAGTTCAAAAGCATGCGGTAGCGCATGGCGACGAAGAGGAACCAAGGCTCCGCCTCGTATGAGACGAACGGCCGCATGAGATCCGCAATGTCGAGCACCGGCACGCCGTTTATCGCCGTGAGCCTCCATCCGAGTATGTCCCTGTACTTGGACGGGGCGAAATCGACCGCCCACTCAGGGCCGTCCGCGCCCGCGACCGGCACTATGTAGAGGGGGAACGCCTCTTCAACGGGGACGCGGACGAAGGAATGCCCGTCCTCCAAAAGCGCCGCGATCTCGGCGAGCCTTATCGATATGGAGATATCGTCGATATACGGCACGTCGAATATGAGCTCGTTCACAAGGCGGACGAACTCGTCCCGCACGGCCTCGTCGAAAAAGCTTTTAAGGCTCGTCGTCGAATAGCGCAGCACGGGATCGTTGAATATCCGCACGGTCGTGCTGCGGTCGGAAAGGAGGGGATGCCCGAGGTTGGGATGGAGGTACTCGTCCGCGAAGAACGCTATGTCCTCCTCCCACTTGCGGTCGCGCTCGCGCTCCCAGATGCAGCTGTACGCGGAACCGACCGTGTACGGCGCCTCCCTTTGGGCGGACGTCGGCTCGGGCTCATCCGTGTATCGCGCGGTCGGCTCCGGCTCCTCGACCGAAGCCTGCGAGCAGGCGGTCAGGAGCATGAGCAGCGCCGCAAGTATCAGCAGCCATCTTTTCACGCTTGGGGCTCCTTTTTCAGGTCAACAGAAAACAGCAGGCCGCATAAGCGGCCTGCTGCAATCGGCTTTTATTCGCCGAAGAGCTTTGCGTTGCACTTGGGGCAGATGGGATCCGACTCCTCGTTCAGCGCCTCCTCGTCAAGGGGGACTACCTCGCCGCAATTGGGGCAGGTGAAGAAATCGAAATCGTCCTCCCAGTCCTCGTCGTCGCAGCATTCGCCGCAGCACTCCTCCTCATCCTCGATGAGGAAGCCCACGAGCTCGTCCAGCTCGTCGAGATCGTCGTTGATCTCGTCCATATCGCCCTCGATCAGGTCGATCCTCGCGGATTCGGACTCGATCTCGTCGGCCATGGTATCGAGGCACTCCGCTATGGCGCGGAGGAGCTTCGCGTTGTCGTCATCGGGCAGCTTCATGCCGTCCATGAGCCCGCGCAGGTAAGCGATCTTTTCTTTCATAACGGCAAACCTCAGCAGCGCTCCATGTACTCGCCGGTGCGGGTGTCGATGCGGATGCGGTCGCCCTCGTTCACGAAGAGGGGAACGTTTACGGTGTAGCCGGTCTCGACGGTCGCCTGCTTGGTGACGTTGGTCGCGGTATCGCCGCGGACGCCGGGCTCGCACTCGGTGATGGTGAGCTCGACAAAGTTGGGAGCCGCAACGGAGAACGCCTTGCCCTTGTAGAAGCGGATGGTGACGTTCATGTTCTCTACGATGAAGTTGATGGCGTCCTCGACCTGCTCGTGATTGAGCTCGAGTTGCTCGTAGTTCTCTACGTCCATGAAGATATAGAGATCGCCGTCATTGTAGAGGTACTGCATCTCGCGCGTCTCGATGTGTGCGAGAGGGTACTTGTCGGTGGGGGAGAAGGTCTTTTCAAGGACCGCGCCGGTCATGACGTTCTTCAAACGGGTGCGTACGAACGCCGCGCCCTTGCCGGGCTTTACGTGCTGGAAATCGGCAATGGACCAGACCTGGCCGTCTATCTCAACGGTGACGCCTTTGCGAAAATCGCCTGCTAAAATCATAAGTTACCTCCAAATAATATTAATTGTTTGCTTTATACCGAAGCGGACGAAAACCGCATAAGGTTACAAAATTATGAGATCCTTCGCCGTGTGGGCGAGATCCAGATACCCGTCCTCGGTGAGGACGCAGTCGTCCTCTATGCGGACGCCGCCGAGGCCCTCGACATATATGCCGGGCTCAACGGTGATCGTGGAGCCGGGAACGAGGGTGTCCTTCGACCTTGTGCTCGCATAGGGGGCCTCGTGGATGTCAAGGCCGAAGCCGTGACCCAGCGAATGCCCGAAGCAGGGGCCGTAGCCCTCCGCCGTGATGACGTCGCGCGCGATGGCGTCGAGCTCCTGCGCGCTCATGTTGGGGCGGAGCGCGTCGAGCGCGGCCTGCTGTGCGCGGCGGACGATGTCATAGATCTTCTTAAGCTCATCCGAGGGCTCGCCGATCGCGATCGTCCTTGTCATATCGGAGCAGTAGCCGTTGTACTTCGCGCCGAAGTCGATGACCACAAGATCGCCCTCCTGCAGCTTCCTGGGGCCGGGCAGGGCGTGACAGAGCGCGCCGTTCGGGCCGGAGCCGACGATGGTATCGAAGGAGTTCTCCTCCGCGCCGTGCCTGCGGAGCAGGTGATCCAGCTCGTTAGCGACCTCCTTTTCGGTCATGCCCGCATGGATGACGGTCAGAAGCTCGGCAAAAGCCTCGTCCGCGATGGACTGGGCCTTGGCCATGCACTCGATCTCGTACTCGTTCTTGACGAGCCTGCAGCGGTCGATCTCCGGCGTCATGGGAACGAGCTCGACGGGCAGCTCCTTGTAGCTGTTGAACGCGCGGACGGTCAGATACCCGTCCTCAAAGGCGCACTTCTTCGCGCCGACCTCATTGAGCACCGCGGCGATCTCGTCCGTAGCGATCGCGCGGGAGGTCTCCTTGACCTCGATCTCTGTGCCGCACTGCTCCTTCGCCTGGATGGTGTAGCGGAAATCGGTCAGCAGCACGCGGCGGTTTTCCGTCACGATGAGTACTGCCTCGTCGCTCGTGAAGTTGGAGAAATAGCGGATGTTCGTGCCGGAGGTGATGAGGGCGCCGTCAAGGCCCGCCTCGCGCAGTACTTTCATCAGCTTTTCGCATCTTTCGACTAACATTTGATAACTCCCTTCCGCCGCCCGAAATGGCGGCACGGATATCGGCGCGGCCTTCCCTGCGGGAGACGGGCCCCCGCGGAAGGCATACGCCCTCTTATACAACATATTATTATAACACACCGAGGAGGCGGATAACAAGAGCCTTTTTGGACTTTGCGCCGTGCAAAAGGCTGTTTTTTACAAAAATCGTTCCCGTTTTTGCCTGTTAGGGCGGCAATATGACGGCTTGTTTTGACGATAGGGTCATCAAGAGACGACCGGCTGATCTGAAACGCAGGCCGGCGCGAGCTGAGCGAGCCGCTGCGGGTCAGCAGCGCCGCACCGCGAGAGGTGCGGAACGCGACCGCGCAAGCAGGATCTGCTGCTCCTGCGGACAAATCCGCAGTATTTCAAAGAACAAAGCCCGCCGAGGGATATCTGCCATGTTGAGATCGGCAAAAAATGTGCCGCGAAAACGATGCCGTTTATTCTGTCATAATGCTAAAAGATCAAGCATAATATTTATATTGAAACCAACGAAGGGAGGCGGGACTTGATGTCTGCGCCGAAGAGGGAGATAAGAGCGCGCCGCAGCGAGGCGCGAAGGATGGCGGAGAGGGCGGCGGCGCTGCTCGCCGCGGTGCTCATAATGCTCTCGCTGCTCGCGGCAAAAGCGCTGCCCGCCCCGTTTCAGGCGAACATAGTGGCCGTCACCGCGCCGGAGGGACCTGTGCAGCGGACCGATCCGACGCCCGATCCCTCCATATACATACGCCTTGCCGATGTGGACAAGGACGTCAGCCCGGAGGTCATAATAAAGCTCATGGGCATCTCGCCCTCGGGCGCGGGCGTCACCCTCACGGGGGCGGAGCCAAAGGTGCTCGTCTACCACACGCACGACACGGAGGCCTACCGCCAGACGCCCGATTCGACGTATGAGCCCAGCGGCAACTGCCGCACGGAGGACGAGACAAAGAACGTCATAGCCGTGGGGGAGGAGCTCTGCAGGATACTCCGGGAGGAGTACGGCATATACGCCATACACGCGACGGAGCGGCACGAGCAGCCGCTTTTGACCTCCGCCTATATGCGTTCGCTCGAGACCATGCGTCGCTACAAGGAGCTCTACCCCTCGCTCGAGATGTTCATCGACCTTCATCGCGACGGGGTCGGCGATACGGGCTTCGAGGACGATTACGTGACGGTCGACGGCAAGAAATGCGCGCGCATGATGTTCGTCGTGGGCACCGGCAAGAGCGGCAAGAGCTCCCAGTACTCGCCGGAGGAGAGCGACACTGAAAACGATATGCCCGATTTCGAATCGAACTACCGGCTCGCGCTGACGCTGACGGATACGCTCCTTTCCTACAACAGCCGGTTCATGCGCAACGTCCGCGTCAAATCCGGCAAATACAATCAGCAGGTCTCCGACAAATGCCTCCTCGTGGAGGTGGGGCACAACGCGAACACACTCGAGATGGCGATGAACTCAATGGAGTACCTCGCAAGGGCGATAGCCGCCCTGAACGGAGAATAAAAAAAGCCCGGGGCGGCTCAAACCG
Source organism: Clostridia bacterium (assembly GCA_017616435.1). GTDB lineage: Bacteria > Bacillota > Clostridia > Christensenellales > CAG-138 > UBA3857. The sequence continues at coordinate 21,145 of JAFZYC010000009.1, read as the reverse complement.
CACCGGGCCGTTTTATTCCCGTCACTCATCCATATTCAGCTCTTCCGCGACGATGTACAGCGGCCTGTTCTTTAATTCGTCATACATGCGGTTCATGTAAAGCCCCTGCACCCAGAGCGCGATGAAGATCGCTCCCTGCAGGAACACCCCGCCGCAGAGCGCCCAGAGCCACGCGGGGAAGGAGACGCGGCAGCAGGCGAGCACTATGAGGGCGATAAGCCCCAAAAACGTGAGCGCCATGAGGAAAACGCCGAGCGCGCCGCAGAGCGTCAGAGGCCTGTCGGAGAAGTTGACTATCCCGTCGGAGGCCAAGCGCAGCATCTTTTTGAGCGTGTACTTGGTCTTGCCGGCGTAGCGCTCGTTCCTCACGTACTCCACGGGAACGGCCTCAAAGCCCATCCAGCCGCTCATGCCCCTTAAAAAGCGGTTATGCTCGCGCATCTTTAAGAACACGTCCGCCACCTTGCGGTCGATCAGGCGGAAATCGCCCGTGTCGAGGGGTATCGCGGAGCCGCTCATGAAATCGAGCACGCGGTAATACGCGAAGGCCGTGATCTTCTTGAAGAGCGTTTCGCCCTTCCTCTTTAGCCTCTTGCCGTAGGCGATATCCGCGCCGTTCTCCCACGCCTTGACCATCTCCGCGATGACCTCGGGCGGATCCTGCAGGTCGACGTCGATTATTATGAGCGCGTCGCCCTTCGCGGCGTCCATGCCGCAGGTGACCGCGAGCTGATGGCCGAAGTTGCGGCTGAAGGAGCGCACCTTGACGTGCGGGTTTTCGGCGGCGATCGCGCGCAGTATCTTCATGGAGCCGTCGCGGCTGCCGTCGTTCACGTAGATTATCTCATAGGGGTAGCCGAGCTTCTTCATCTCGGCGTCCATCTTCTCAAAGGAGACGGGAAGGACCTCCTCCTCGTTGTAGACGGGGACTATGAGCGAAAGCATCTTTTCCATAATGACCTCCGTTTGCCGGTAAGTATTTCCGTTATTATAACAATTCAGCCGCCCGCAGTCAATCAAATGCGTTTTTTATTATGGCTTTTCGCGGCAAAACGTGGTATGATAAAAAAAAAGGGGTTTTAAGATATGATCATTCCCGATCCCGAACGCCTTAAAAGGGGCCGCGCCGCCGTGATAGAGTGCGCCCGCTCCGACTGCGATATCTGCTTGAAGGCCTGCAGCCTGAGCGCGATACGAATCGTGAACGGCCGCCCGTATTCCGATCCCGAAAAATGCGTCGGCTGCGGAGGCTGCGCCGTGCAGTGCCCCGAAAGGGCGATAATACTCTTAAAGGACAGGTGCGACGGGACTGCGGAGCTCAGCTTCGCCTCGGGCGAGCAGCTGCCGGAGATAGACGACGAGATGGAGATAATGCTCCCCGAGGGCACGACCCCCGCCCGCGTGATACAGGCGATACCCGTCAGGCTCAAAACGAGGAACTCCCTCATAAGGGCCGTCGTGGATATAAACGCACTTCTGAAAGGAGTTTCGCAAAAATGAAGCTTGACCCGATCGTAGTATCCCTTCTCGACACCGATCTTTATAAGTTCAATATGGATCAGGTGATATTCCACAAGCACACCGACCTGTGCGGCCAGTACTATTTCAGATGCCGCAACGAGAACATAGTCTTCACGGACGAGATGCTGGAGGAGATCAATGAACAGGTCGATCATCTGTGCTCGCTCCGCTTCAAAAAGAAGGAGCTCGACTATCTGCGCTCCATAAGGTTCATAAAGAACGACTATGTCGAGTTTTTGAGGCTCTGGCATCCCATCCGCGATTACGTCACCATCGGGCGCGACGGCGAGACGGGCCTCAGCGTCGTCGTCGACGGGCCTCTCTTCTCCGCGATGCAGTTCGAGATATACCTGCTGGAGATCATAAACGAGGTCTATTTCCGCATGGCCTACGATTACGACGAGCTTTTGGCCTCCGCGAAGGAGAGGCTCGACAAGAAGATCGCGGCCTTCAACGACGGGACGTATACGTTCAGCTTCGCGGAGTTCGGCTGCAGGAGAAGGCTCTCCCGCGAGTGGGAGGACGAAGTGGTAAGACGGTTCGCCTCGGAGACGAAGAACTGCGTCGGCACCTCCAACGTGTACCTCGCGATGAAGTACGACTTAACGCCCATAGGCACCTACGCGCATGAGTACGTGCAGATGTATCAGGGCATCGACGAGATCCCGCTTGCATACACCAACCACTACGCCATGCAGGACTGGTATGACGAGTACAAGGGCGATAACGGTACCGCGCTCACGGATACCATCACGACCGAGCTCTTCTTAAAGGACTTCAACCGCTCCATGGTCAACAACTACAACGGCGTGCGCCACGACTCCGGCGATCCGTACAAATGGGGCGAGATGATAATAGAGCATTACAAGAAATACGGCGTCGATCCCAAAACGAAGCTGCTGCTGTTCAGCGACAGCCTCGATTTCGACCGCGCGGAAAAGCTCTTCCAGTACTTCAAGGACAAGACGAAGGTCTCCTTCGGCATAGGCACGTTCTGCTCGAACGATACCTCTGTCGACGCTCTCAACATAGTCATAAAGCTCCAGTACGTCAACGGCCGCCCCGTGGCGAAGCTCTCCGACGCGCCGGGCAAGGCCATGTGCCGCGACAAGGAGTATCTTACCTACCTTCAGCGTTCCGTCGCGTTCCGTCTCGAGAGGCAGAAGAACGACGGGATCTGATCTTAACACCACCCGAAGAAAGAGGTGCAAAATGACGATCCTCAAAAGGGCGCTCTCCGTTATACTCGTACTGCTGCTCGTGCTCGTTCCGTGCATCGCGGAGGCCGGCCTCTCCCGCGCGGGGAGGACGCAGGCCGCTGATTCGGACTACGACGGCATCCCGGATGAGTTCGATATCGCGCCAAACAGCAACACCTTCACCGGTCAGATGAAGAGCGGGCACGACGGCACGACCACCGTCAGCTTCACGATGGACTTCCGCAGCTTTTTCGGCGACGGGACGGTCTATCATCCCGATCTCGCCACGGTCTCCGTAATGGGCAGCGCGCTCGCCTACTATGTGCCCGACTACGGCACCGGCGCGACGTATTTCACCTACGATACCGCCCAAACATGGGCGGGCGGCACGGCGTCTAAGGTCGACGGCATGCAGCTGATGCAGGTATTGGGATTCGAGGACGTAAAGGACTTTACGCTCGATTCCTACGGCGACGACGACATCTGCGAGATGGTGATAGGCCACAGGACGGTCGAATACGGCGGCGAGAGCAAGATCGTCGTAGCGATGTGGGTGCGCGGCACCGAGCCCACGAGCCAGGAGGAGTGGAGCTCCAACTTCCACGTGGGCGATCTCGTCCGCTTCTTCGACGCGTACGATTCCGCGGCGGGCAAATCCCCGCGCCAGTCGAACGACGATTGGACGAGAAAGACCAACCACCGCGGCTTCGACGTCTGCGCGACGAGGCTTTTGCGCTATCTCGACACATACTACCTCGATGAGTTCGTGGATCCGGAGCTTGACGCGGATCCCGCGCTCTCGCTCACGTTCTGGCTCACGGGCCATTCGCGCGGCGCGGCTGTCGCGAACCTCATGGCCTCCTATCTCATCGACAGGGGAGAGGACGTTAGGGCATACACCTTCGCGGCGCCCTACAACACCGCCAATACGGAGGCCTCTGCAGAAAAATACGACTGCATATTCAACCTCGTCAACAGCAACGACTTCGTGCCGATGCTGCCCATGACCGATTGGGGCTTCACCCGCTTCGGCAAAACGGCCAACGTCGACGCCTCCCGGTATTCGAGCCTCATAAAGACCGCGACGGGCGAGACCTACGACGGCAACTATCTCACCGCCTCCGATATGAACACGCTGCTCGGCAAGTTCATCTGCATCACGGGCGAGAACGCCGACCGCGACAATCCCGGGAAGATCTTGGGCTGGCGGGAGGTGTACGTTTACCACTGCGGCCACGACCACGCGGACGAGACGAACGGCAATTATCAGTCGACCACGTTCTGCAAAAAGCAGAGCATAACCAACTGGGGCGGTCCGACCGAGAGCGGCTATAACGGCTATGCCGTACGCCTCAGGAAATACAGCTACTGGAACGACGGGATTTGCGAGACGCCCGCGTACTGCATGCAGGTCCTCGTAGAGCTCATGGTCGCCGTCGCGAACGGCGAGACCCTGAGCGGCGCCTCCACGTTCATAACGAGCAACAAGCTCGCGGACAAGTTCGATTTCGATAAGTGGAGCCTCATATCCTACGCCACGAAGCTCACCGAGCCGCACTTCATGGATACCTACTCCGTGATACAGGCGCAGATCAATCAGGAGGGCGATCCCGGCGCAAGGTTCACGACGCTTGGCTTCTATACGGCAAGCGGGCAGAACGGCGGCAGGCCGATCCATACCCACACCTACACCTATGTTCCCTACGAGGGGCACGAACCGACCTGCACCGAGGAGGGCTTCGGCTATCGCTGCTGCCTCTGCAGCGAGGTCAACTCCGATTATTACGACGATTATCAGAAGAACGTCCCGATCCCCGCGCTCGGCCACGAATGGGGCGAGCCCTCATTCGAATGGACGGCCGATAACGCATCTTGCACGGCCGCCCGCGTCTGCACCCGCGACTCCGGCCATACGGAGACGGAGACCGCCGCCTCCGTTTACAGCGTCGTCACAGAGCCCACGTTCACTTCTCCCGGCGTCGGCCGCTACACGGTCGTGTTCCAAAACGAGGCGTTCGGCGAAAGGTACGTCGAGGTCGAGATACCCAAGCTCGTGGGCTTCACGGTGACGTTCCTCAGCTGGGACGGCACGGTGCTCTCTGTCCAGACCGTTGAGGCGGGCGGCGCGGCGACGGCCCCCGAGCCCCCGGAGCGCGACGGCTATTCCTTCGTCGGCTGGGACGGCGATTTCTCAAACGTGAACGCGGATATCACTATCACCGCGCTGTATGAAAGGAACGCGCTCCCCGGCGACGTCAACTGCGACGGAGCTGTCGATTTCGAGGACGTGACGATCCTTTCCGCGTACATCGTCGGCAGCCGCGAGCTTACGGGGCAGGGGCTTCTCAACGCCGATTTCGACGGCGTCGACGGCGTACAGCCCGTGGATATCTCGTTCCTGTATAATTATTTGATGAATAACTGAGGATTAAAGCAAATGAAAAGACCGGCTTTTGCCGGTCTTTTTCCGCTTTCTGTCATTCCGTTCTCAGCGCTACCACGGGATCCTTCTTCGCGGCCGCGCGCGAGGGGATGAGCCCCGCGATGAGCGTAAGCAGCATGCTTATCGCAAGCAGTATGACAGCCCCGCGCCACGGGAGCGCGGCGACGTTCCTTATGCCGCCGAGCTTGTAGATGAGGGCGTTTATCGGGATTATCGCAAGCTCCGTTATCGCAAGGCCCATAACGCCCGAAATGAAGCCGATTATGAGCGTCTCCGCGTTGAACACGCGGGAGATATCGCGCTTCGAAGCGCCTATCGAGCGGAGCACGCCGATCTCCTTCGTACGCTCAAGCACGGATATGTTCGTGATGACGCCTATCATAATGGAGGAGACCACGAGCGACACAGCGACGAACGCGATCAGCACGTATGATATCACGTTGATGATGGTGCTCACGGAGCTCATCAGCAGGCCGACGTAGTCGGTGTAGGTGATGACCTTGGAGTCCTCGCCCTTTTCGCGCATGAGGTCGTTGTATTCGTCTATCGCCTTTTTCACCTCGTCCTTGGAGGAGAAATCGACGGGGTAGATCACTACGGAGGAGGGCGAGTCGAGCTCGTTCACCCCGAGCATGGCGAGGTTCCCGTCGTATGTGGCGCCCGTCCCGGGAAAGCTCATCTGCGAAGCGAATCGGGCGACGATCTCATCCTCGCTCATGCCCTCGAGCCCGGGGAGTATGGCGGCCTGCTGTTCCTCCGGCAGGCTCCTTATGTAGGCCATGACCTCGTCTATCGTGGGTGTGTAGCCGCTCATGTCAAAGGGGTGTCCGGTAAAGATATCGGTCTCGGGATCCGCCTTCTGGGCGGCGACGATATCGCTGCCGTTCACGGCGTTTATCACGTATTCGGTCAGCTTGCCCGTGTAGCATACTGCGGCCGTCAGCGCCGTCGCGGAGGCGTTCTCCTTCGGCCTTATTATGCCGACTATCTTAAGCGGTATCCCGCGCGCGTCGAGCAGGGCGTCGACGCCCTCCTTTTCCCTCGCGTCGCGCCAGACGCCTTCCTCCTCGGTATAGATATCCGTGGGGAGGAGCATCACGAGATCGAGGCTCATGAGCTCGTCGTATGTGAACACGAGCTGTTCGTCCCGCTCGTAATCGCCCTCCATGACCTGCGTCATGAGCCCTTCGAGCTTCGACTGGTCGCGTATGCCGAGCGTGTAGAGCTCGAAATCGCCTATCCTGCTGTATTTGTCGACGGCTATCACGAGCTCGTCGAAGGATTCCGGCCAGCGCCCCGCAAGAACGTCGTACTGTGAGGACAGGAGCTCCGGGTTGTCTATCATCTCTCCGAAGGTCTTAGTCCCCTGGGAATAGCTCATCATGCCGGAGAAGCTGGAGCCGAACATCCTGTCGTATACCTGACCGGGGTTGGCCTGCACCGTTCCGCCGACCGCCCCGCGGTTGTAGATGAGGATATCGACGTCATATAGGTACTGGACGCCGTTCGTGCCTTCGAGCATGGAAGAGCCGTCGCCCTCGAGGTATTCCTTGAAGGCGGCAAGGTCGTTGTGCTGCGTGTTGGCGTTCATCAGCTCCGCGCCGTCGGCTATATGCCCGTTCGAGTAGATCTTTCCCTCCTCGTGCTCCTCCTCGGGCTTATCGTCCCTGCGGGAGGAGAACATCGCTGACATATCCATCACCCGCTCCTCGATCGTAAGCGGGTAGTTGGAGAGCGTATCCTCCTGCACGCGGTCTATGTAGTTCTGGAAGCCGTCCGATATGGAAAGTATCAGCGCTATGCCTATTATGCCTATGCTCCCCGCGAAGGCCGTCAGGATCGTTCGCCCCTTTTTGGTCATCAGATTGTTGAGGCTCAGCGAAAGCGCGGTGAAGAAGCTCATCGATACGCGCTTCTTTTCGCCCCCGGACTGCCTTTGGGCGGCGGGGGAGGAGGGCCTCTCTGCGGCGGGGTTCGGCTCGTCGCTTATCACGCTGCCGTCAAGCAGGCGGATTATGCGCGTGGCGTATGCGGATGCGAGCTCCGCGTTGTGCGTGACCATTATCACGAGCCTGTCGCGGGAGACCTCCCGCAGAAGCTCCATAATCTGCACGCTCGTTTCGGAATCGAGCGCGCCCGTGGGCTCGTCGGCCAGTATTATCTCCGGGTCGTTGACGAGCGCCCTCGCTATCGCGACCCTCTGCATCTGACCGCCGGAGAGCTGGTTCGGCTTCTTTTTGAGCTGGTCGCCGAGGCCGACCCTTTTGAGCACGTCCTCCGCGCGCCTGCGCCGCTCCGCCTTCGATACGCCGGAAAGCGTCAGCGCGAGCTCGACGTTCGACAGCACCGTCTGGTGCGGTATGAGGTTGTAGCTTTGGAACACGAAGCCTATCGAGTGATTGCGGTAGGAATCCCAGTCGCGGTCGCGGTAGGTCTTGGTCGATTTGCCGTTTATTATGAGGTCGCCCTCCGTATAGCGGTCCAGCCCGCCGATTATGTTCAGCAATGTGGTCTTTCCGCAGCCGGAGGGGCCGAGTATCGCCGCGAACTCGCTCGCGGCAAAGTCCATCGAAACGCCCCTCAACGCGCGCACGGTCTGATCCTTTGAAACGTAATCCTTCTTTATGTCCCTTAACTGAAGCATGGGTTCACTCCTCGAGCCTGAAGTTTTGTGTTTATGATAATACTTTTGAGGCGGGATTAAAACACCCGCGGGCGATTATTTACAAGATTTTTACCCAAAACCCGGTTTTTTCATGCAAATATAATCGTAAAACGCCGATCATGCAGTGGAAATCGCGGCACTTTGTATGTTATAATAATAAAGTTGCGAACAGTGCTCCGGGGGGATCCCGGGCTTCAATAAGTACCGAAAGGAGCCTTTGCGCCGCAAAGGCAAGGGAATAAAGAAATGACAAAGAAAGTCGCGAGCCTTATAACAGCCCTTCTCATGGCGCTCACCGTCATGCCCATGGGCGTCCCCGCGGGGGAGAGCGGCGCGGGATCGATCGAGCTGTCGGATCCCGTACCCATTCCCGTCAGAAATGTCGAAAGGGCCTCCGTGTTCCGCGGCGCTCCCGAAAAGGAACGCGCTTTTACCGCGGAGATAGTCTGCGACGGCTCGCTCCTCGATGAGAACTTCGACAACGGCGAGCTCGATCCCGGCTGGTGGCTGGAGAACGCGGACGGGAACACCGCGATGGTCGACGGATACGATTTTTCCAACTGGCTGTGGACGAAGCCGGGCACCGGCGTCGATAACTACGCCTACAGCGGCGAGTACGCAATGATCTCCTATTCCTGGTATGAGGAGGAGGTATTCGTTCAGGACAACTGGCTCGGCACGCCGAGCGTGACGATTCCCGAAACGGGCGATTACATACTCAGCTATTACGCTATGTCCCTCGGCGGAGAGGGGTTCCTCGACGACCTTCAGGTGCTCGTCGGCGAGTACGGCGTCGCCTATACCGGCTCGGAGCATCAGCTCGCGCTCTTCACGTCGGTCGTGGATACCTACGAGGTGCCGGATTCCTACCAGCAGAGGATCGTCGATCTTTCCGCGTTCGCGGGCAAGACGATCACTGTGGCCTTCCGCCACAACGATTCCGATAAATACGCCGTTATAGTCGAGAACGTGCAGATCGGCCGCGCGGTGGAGAACGTGCCGGAGACCTCGGTGACGCTCGACGCCACTTCGCTCTCCGTGAACGTAGCCTACGGCGCTAAGCTCACCGCGACCGTGCTCCCCGAGAACGCGACGTATAAAGAGGTAACGTGGACCTCGAGCGATCCCAAGATCGTCGCAGTCAACAGGGACGGCGGCATGATAGGCATGGGCGTCGGCACCGCCAAGGTCACCGCCACGACAAGGAACGGCCTCAGCGCGAGCTGCACCGTCACCGTCAGCCGCGGAGCAAGGATGTTCGTCGACGGCATGAGGGCATTCGGCCTCTACGACCTCGACAGCGGCGCCGAGGACACATGGTATAAGGCGGACCGCTTCGGCAGCGCGACATATCTGAGCGATTCCGACATAAAGCTTCTCGTCGGCGAGTTCCATCCCGCGGTGGGCAAGGTGTTCGGCTTTGCGGGCGAGGAGGACGGCGACGAATTCGACTTTGTTTCGGTAGATACGAAGAACGGCTATGAAGTGAGCGTGATAAACGAAGGCGTTTCGGAGCTGCCGACATGCCTTGCGTACGATTTCGATAACGATATCATGTACGGCGGGTATTATTATAAGGATACTTCCGATGTCGTACATTTCGAGATAGCAAAGGTCGATCTCACGACCGGCCTCAAGGCGGAGGTCGTTGCCGACGTGTACGGCATGACATTCGAATGCTCCGACGGAAACGGCGGCACAGTTACCCTGCAGCACATGGTGCCGCGCTACTTCTCCTGCATGAGCGGAGGCAGGTTCGTCGCCGCGGACGTCACATCCGACAGGATCGTTTCGTTCACTCTCCCGAGCGGCGATACGCCCATGAGCGTGACCGTGATAGGCGCCGAAAGCCTGAGATCGCAGATCGGCGAGGTCACTCCATATTATCAGAAGCTTTGGTACGATCCTCTGGACAGCATGCTCTACTGGGCGGGCGTGTTCGGCACCGCCTGCGCAATGACCGTGACGGATCTTACAAGCGGTATCACCGTAAGGACCGGCATTGCAGGCGTTGAAGGCGCAGTGGAAGGTATCGAAATCAGCGCGCTGTTCGTGCCTTATGAGTTGCTGCGGAACCATCTGGTCACATTCGTTGACGGCCTGACGGGAGAGATAATCAGCAGAGAACTCGTCGAGACGGGCAGCGGAGCGGAAGCGCCGACGCCTCCCGAGCACGAAGGCTATGTGTTCACCGGCTGGGACAAGGATTTCTCGAGCGTTTACGAGGATCTCACCGTCACCGCGCTGTACGAGCCCGAGCTGCTGATCGGCGACGTCACATGCAACGGCGTAGTCGACTTTGAGGACGTCAGCGTGCTCTCCGCATATACCGTCGGCTGCACGGAGCTCACGGAGCAGGGGATAGCGAACGGCGACGTCAACGGCGACGGGATCACGAACTCCGTCGATATCTCCTACCTCTACAACCGGCTCCTCAACAGCAGTTCGAATTAAAATATTATTAATATGTATAAACACCGTCCGGCTGCCGCCGGGCGGTGTTTTTTATGCAAATCATTATCGTATCGAAGGGGCGGGGAAGAGGACTTTTTTTTCACTTGCGGCATTCATTGGTTATTGACAATCGGGGCGTTTAACTTTATACTATAATAGATTGAATAGACGCATGGGGTATCTATGCGCCAAAATCTTCAATACTTTTTCAGGAGGTATAAAATGAAGAACACCGTCAGGCGTCTCCTTGCAGTCGTGATGGCGCTCGCCATGGTCCTTTCCGTAAGCGGATCCGTATTCGCTTTGGAAGGCCAGGAGCAGGCCAACACCGGCGCGCTGGAGGCAAAAACGACCGCTTCCTATGACCTTTCCGGCATCAGGAACGGCAACACCTTCAACGTCGGCGAAAACAAAGCCGTCGAAGAGATCGCGGCCGATCAGATAGTTCCTATCATGGTCGAACTGGAAGATGCTCCCGCCATGAAGGTCTACAGCCAGTATAAGGCTGCGACCGCTTATGCAGCATCCCTCCGCGAGAAGCAGGATGTCGCCGTAAAGAGCATCAAAAAGGCTCTTAACGTCGATATCAAGGTCATCTACAACTACACCCTTCTGTTCAACGGCTTCGCCTTCGAGGGCGAGTATCGCCTCGTTGAGGAACTGAACAGGATGGAAGGCATCACCGCCTTCGTCGCGGCAGAGTGGGATTGCCCCGAGATCCAGCTCTACAACAGCGGCGACATGGTCGGCGCTACCGCAGCTTGGGATCTTGATTACACCGGCGAAGGCACCGCTGTCGCTATCCTCGACACCGGCCTCAAGGTAGATCATCCCGCGTTCGCCACCCTGCCCGATGAGGAGACCGTCCGCTACACCCAGGACGATATCGCCGCGTTCATCGCTTCCGGCGACCTCCAGGGCTCCAACATGAACGTCAACAACGTATACTACAGCGCGAAGATCCCCTTCCGCTGGAACTACGTCAAGAACACCTACAACGTAGCGCACACCACCGTCGGTTCCGACCACGGCACGCACGTTGCGGGTATCGCTGCCGGTAACTGTGATGAGATCCAGGGCGTTGCGAAGGATGCTCAGATCGTCGCCATGAACGTCTTCAACGACGGCGGCGGCGCGGGCTGGGTCGCGATCCTCGCCGCTCTTGAGGACTGCGTTGTCCTCGGCGTCGACTCCGCGAACATGTCCCTGGGTTCCCCCTGCGGCTTCACTCATTACTATTCCCCCAGCTACGCCACCACTTTCGAGAACCTCGTTAATGCGGGCGTCAACGTCTCCATGAGCGCGGGCAACGAGTACTCCACCGCTCTTTACAACGCATGGAATCCCTCCGGCATCGGCTATCCCCTCGTTCAGAACCCCGATTACGGCGTGACCGGCGCTCCCTCCACTTGGCCCGTCTCCTTCGGTATTGCCTCTGTTGACAATTCCAAGTCGCTCTCCAATTACATCGAGAACGAAGAGACCGGCAAGTTCCCCTATTCCGAGACAGATTACAACCAGCCCATGCTTGCCGAGACCTTCGGCGGTGAGACCCTCGACTACGTCTATATTCCCGGCGTAGGTAATCCCGAGGATTTCGAGGGCTACGATGTAGAGGGCAAGGTCGCTCTCATCCAGCGCGGTGAGATCTCCTTCTATGTAAAGATCGAGAACGCGCAGGCTGTTGGCGCTATCGCCGTCATCATCTTCAACAACCAGGACGGCGTTATCAACATGAACCTCTCTGACGGCAACATCACCGTTCCCGCCGTCTCCATCGCCAAGGACTACGGCGACGTCCTCGCCGCAGCGGGCGAAGGCCAGGTCTTCATCTCCGCCGAGCCCGAGCTCATCGACGCCATCGGCGGCGGCGAGCCCTCCGACTTCTCCAGCTGGGGCACCACGAGTGACCTCAAGATCAAGCCCGAGCTTGCGACTCCCGGCGGAAACATCTATTCCTCCACGGATCCCTCCATCTCCGGCACTCTCTATGCTACCTGGAGCGGCACCTCCATGGCTGCCCCCCATTCCACCGGCGGTAAGGCTATCGTTACCTCCTATGTAAACGATATGTTCCCCGATCTCTCCCTTGCGGAGAAGCAGATGCTGGTCGACTCCATCATCATGAGCACCGCTAAGCCCGTTGCCGACGCCGGCGGCGATCTCGCTGCTGTCCGTAAGCAGGGCGCCGGTCTCATGGATCTTGCGGCTGCCGTTACCACCACCTCTTACCTCTCCGTTGAGGGCAATGTTCGTCCCAAGCTCGAGCTGGGCGACGATCCCGATTACACCGGCGTATATGAGATGACCTTCACCGTGCACAACTTCGGTGAGACCGATCTCAGCTACGTTGTGGAACCCCATGTCCTCATCGATGACATCACCGCTGTCGCCATCGATCCCGACGGCAACTACGTTATCGCGAACACCCAGCAGAGCTGGGAGATCACCGATTACTGCGACGTCGAGATGCCCGAGATCGTGACCGTTCCCGCCGGCGAGACCGCCGACGTGACCGTCGTTGTCACCCTCACCGACGACATCAAGGAGTACATCGATTATTACTATCCCGTTGGCGGCTATGTCGAGGGCTTCATCGAGCTCATCGGCCAGGGCGGCTCCAGCGGTGACGCAGACGGCGACGGCGATGTCGATTCCGCCGACGCTCTTGCCGTTATGCGTTATGTCATGGGCATTGGCGAGCTCGCCGATGTCGCTGCTGCCGACGTAAACGGCGACGGCGAGGTCACGATGGCCGACGCTCTGCTCATCCTCCGCTACGCCACCGGCGTCTCCAGCGATTTCGAGATCGGCACCTTCGAGGCCGGTCAGGATCTGAACATCCCGTTCCTTGCCTTCTACGGCGATTGGAACTACGTCCCGATGTTCGACCAGGGCTTCTACTATGACGACTTCAGCTACGGCTCCAACCCCGTTGATAACTTCATCGGTTCCGCCTTCGGCTCCGCCGCCTACGGCCTTGGTATCAACCCCTATATCGAGACGGAAGACTTCTCCTATTACATGGATGACCGCAACGCCATCTCCCCGAACGGCGACGGCTTCCTTGATACCGCTGATCTTATCCGCATCGGCCTCATGAGGAACGCTGCGGAGGTCGGCTATCAGCTGCTCGATGCTGAGGGCAACCTGCTCGGCACCCTCGCTTCCGACAACGACGCGCGCAAGAGCTACTATTCCACCAGCAGCAGCACCTACTCCAACCTCGGTACGGATCTGCCCATGCCCAAGTGGAATGCCGAGAACTTCGCAAATCAGGATCTCGTGCTCCGCGCCTATGCTTACCTCTCCAATGAGGGCGACGTTACCACCGAGCCCTTCACCGAGGATACCGACAACTACTTCAACGAGTGGCTCATCCCCATCTACGTTGACGTTACCGCTCCCACCGCTGAGATCGTCTCCTTCGAGAACGGCACTCTCACGCTGAACGTCACCGACGACCACTATGTCGCGTACGTCGGCGCTTGGGACGCCAACATCGTCAACGGCGAGGTCGTACTCAACGAGAACTACGACGAGACCGGCCTCTTCGAGGAAGAGCGTGGGGCTGAGTCCGAGGTCGTTCTTGAGAACGTCGAAGTCGGCGCCCTCATCTGCCTCGGCGACTATGCCGGCAACGAGATCGCTTACATCTTCGACGGCGAGAGCCTCGTTCCCGCGACTGAGAGCTGGAGCCATGGCGGCGTCAGCATCCCCTCCGCGACCTTCTACGCATACGGCAAGAACCTGAACAGCAAGACCTGGGTCAAGTTCACCTCCGATGATATGGAGAGCCTCTACTACGGCGGCGGCATCCAGTCCGATACCGGCGACTACACCTGCGGCACCTACACCGGCGAGTATGTCTACGCTGTCACCAGCGGCAGGCAGCTCGTAAGGTATGATGCGAGCGACATCGACGCCTGGACCGGCAAGACCACCATCGGCACCATCAACGCGAGCTACACCATAAACGAGATGGCCTACAACAGGGCTACCGGCAAGCTCTACATCGTAGTTGGCGTTGCCGACGTTTACGAGGTCAACACCCGTGACGCTTCCGTGACCGAGGTATGCAGCGCCGAGTACGGCATCGTTGCCATGGACTTCGACAAGGACGGCAACTGCTACATCGTCGACGTATACGGTTATCTCTGCGGCTTCGACATCGCGACCGGCGCGGAGACCTCCGAGATCGGCTACTACGGCGTCAACCCCGTCAACCTCTCCTCCGGCAGCTTCTACCTCCAGTGCGGCACCATCAAGGACGGCTACTTCTTCTGGTTCTCCGCTGATTACTCCATTACCACCTACTCCGCTATGCACATGCTCGCCATCAAGATCAACACCGGCGATTATGCTGATATGGGCGCTGTATTCGGCGGTCTGTACACCCTCTGCCTGTTCGCCTACAGCTATGAGGTGCCCGAGCAGTCCGTTGACGGAGTCGACTTCTATGAGAACTTCGAAGGCAGCTTCAACTGGGATCTCATCGACGCTGACGGCGACGGCATGAACTGGGGCGTCGACTACTGGGCCGAGGGCCTCTACTATGACGGCTCCAAGGCTGCGGTCAGCTACTCCTGGCTGGATGAGGTGCTCACTCCCGATAACTGGATGATCAGCCCCGAGTTCACCATCGGCGAGGGCGAGAAGTGGCTCTCCTACTTCACCGCTTCCGCTAACCAGGGCGCCGGCGCCGATATCGACGAGCATTGGCAGGTCGTCATCATCCCCGAAGGCTCTGATATCGAAGACGGTATCGTAGTCGAGGAGACCACCATGACCACCGCTCAGCTCACCGAGCATCTCGTGGATCTCTCCGCGTTCGCGGGCGAGACCGTACACATCGCGTTCCGCCACTTCGAATGCACCGACGAGTATACCCTCATCATCGACGGTATCGCGATCGGCGACCTGAAGTAATCTGAAACCGAAAAAGTCGGGTCCCAAAAGGACCCGGCTTTTTTCTTTGCGTAAAACAAAAGCCCGCAGCCGCGGGCTTTGTCATCATTGTTTCTTTTTTGCGTCGTGCTTTTTCTTGATGGAGGCCTCTACGCCGAGCTCGCCCGGCTCATAGTACACATGTCCCTTGACGGAGGGGGGCATGTATTCCTGCTCCACCTCGTGATTGGGGTAATCGTGGGGGTACTTGTACCCCACGCCGTGGCCGAGCTTGGCCGCGCCGCGGAAGGATGTGTCGCGCAGGTATATGGGCACGGGCTCGTCGATCGTGTTCTCCGCGTCCGCGAAAGCGCGGTCGACGGCCATCACGACGGAGTTCGATTTGGGGCTCTCACATACGAAAATGATCGCCTGCGTTATCGCGAGCCGCGCCTCCGGCATGCCTATGAGCTCCAGCGCCTGCGCAGCCGCGACGGCCTGCTGCAGCGCCGTGGGGTTCGCAAGGCCCACGTCCTCGCTCGAATGGGCGATTATCCTGCGGCAGATTATGCGCGGATCCAGGCCGGCGTAAACGAGGCGCGAGAACCACGCGAGCGCCGCGTCGCTGTCGCCGCCTCTTAGGGATTTGCAGAACGCGGAGAGCATGTCATACAGCTGCTGATCGTCGCATTTCATGACCTTTTTCTGAATGGACTCCGCGGCGATCTCCTTGGTTATGCGGATCACGCCGTTCTCGGGCTCGGTCGTGCGGACGGCGAGTTCGATCGCGTTCAGCGCAGTGCGCGCGTCGCCGTTCGCGATGGTCGCGATATGCTGCAGCGCGTCGTCGTCGATGACGGCGTGATACGCGCCGAGGCCGCGCTCCTCATCGGAGAGCGCGAAACGCACCTGCTTTATTATGTCCTCGCGGGAGAGGGGATAGAACTGGAACAGGCGGCATCTTGAGACGATAGCGCCCGTCATGCTTATCATGGGGTTCTCCGTCGTGGAGCCTATGAACTTCACCGTGCCGTTCTCAAGCGCGGGCAGGAGCGCGTCGGACTGCGTTTTCGACCAGCGGTGGCACTCGTCGAGCAGCAGGTAGGTCGCTTTTCCGTAGAGCTTGAGGTTCCGCTCCGCCTCGTCCAGCACCTCGCGCAGCTCCTTCACGCCGGAGGTGACTGCGTTGAGCTTTACGAACTCGCTGTCGGTGGTGTTCGCGATTATGGAGGCGAGCGTCGTCTTGCCGCAGCCGGGCGGGCCCCAGAATATGCTGGACTGGAGCGTGTCCGTGAGTATCGCGCGGCGCAGCAGACGGCCTTTGCCCACGATATGCTCCTGACCCACGAACTCGTCGAGCGTGCGCGGGCGGAGCCTGTCGGCAAGGGGAGCGCCCTTTTTCTTGTTGTCGGAAAAGAAGTCTTCCATATCTGACCCTTAAGGTAAACATAAGGCGGCTGCGGATCCGCAGCCGCCTTTATCGGCTTGTTACATCTTTACATTGAGCTGATCCGCAAGGCTGGCGAATATCAGCGGATCGGGGAGGTTCGCGAACATGTCCGCCATCGGCTTGCGCTCGTGTATGGTCTTGACGGCCTCCGCAAAGAGGGGAGCCGCGGAGATGACCTTTATCTTGGTGGAGTACTTGGCGATGTCGGGGCAGTGGACGGTATCCGTCACGATGAGCTGCTCCAGCGGGCTGTCCTCGATCTTCCTGACGCCGGCCTCGTTGACGATCGCGTGGGAGAGGAAAGCGTAGACCTTGTTCGCGCCCTTGTCCATGAGGTTGTGCGCGACGTCGGTGATCGTGCCGCCGCTCGTGGTGAAGTCGTCGACGACGAGGCAGGTCTTGCCCTTTACGTCGCCGATGATCTCCATGACCTTCGCCTTCTCGTCATGACCGTAGCGGACCTTGTTGCAGATCGCGAGGCCGAGGTTCAGGCTGTCGGCAAAGAGGCGCGCGTTCTTGGCAAAGCCCGCGTCGGGGGAGACGACTATCGAATCCTCCGTAACGAGGCCTGCCCTCTTGGCGTAGGCGCAGAGCAGCGGGCGCGCGTAGAGATGATCGACGGGCACCTTGAAGAAGCCCTGTACCTGCGGCGCGTGCAGATCCATGCAGATCACGCGGTCGACGCCCTCTACCTCAAGGCAGTCGGCGCAGACGCGGCCCCTTATGGAAACGCGGGGCTCGTCCTTCTTGTCGGCCTTCGCGTAGCCGTAGTAGGGGATAATGGCGGTTATCGAATTGGCGCTCGACCTGCGGAAGGCGTCCACCCAGAAGAGGAGCTCCATGAACTCGTTGTTGGGATCCCTGCCTATCGCCTGAACGATAAATACATCCTCGTTCCTGGCGGATTCGTCGAAACGGACGTAGGTGTTGCCGTCGCCGAAACGCTTGGAGAACGATTTGCCCATTGTAAGGCCAAGGTAGGAGCACATGCGCTCGGCAAAGGGACGTGAGCTCTCGCCGGCAAATATCCTTATATTACCGTTGTCAGACATAGCAGTATAACCGTCCTTGTAAAAAGTTTTGCGGAAAAGCGGCCCGTTCCGGCGGACCACAGACCCACCTATATCATTATAACAGAAAGATAAAGAAGGTTCAATTATTATGGCGAATATATAATGAACGGAAGCGGGATCCAAGGCCGCCGCTCCCGCCGTTTCACGGGGCGGGGGGAGCGGAAAGGCTCAAAAAATCAATATATTAATATATCTTTAAAACGAGGCCTGAAAATCCATTAATATATTTGACTTTTGGAAGAGGGGTATTTATAATACGATATTGTCAGCAAAATGGCTATTAATGCGTTTTTATGTGCAAAAATCACCTCAAAACCGGGTTGCAAACGTGAAGATCGAGGGGATTTTGAGATATAAAACGACTATAAAAACAAGGAGAGAAACTAATGCCAACCATCAACCAGCTGGTCAGGAAGTCGAGGACCAAGGTCGAGTACAAGTCCAAATCTCCGCTCCTGAAGCAGTGTCCCCAGAGGAAGGGCGTATGTACGGCTGTCCGTACCACCACCCCCAAGAAGCCGAACTCCGCTCTTCGTAAGATCGCCCGTATTCGTCTTGCCGACGGTCTCGAGGGTACGGCTTACATCCCCGGCATCGGTCATAACCTGCAGGAGCACTCCGTCGTGCTCATCAGGGGCGGCCGTGTCAAGGATCTGCCCGGTGTTCGTTATCACATCATTCGCGGCAAGCTCGATACAGCGGGCGTCGCAAAGCGTATGCAGGCCCGTTCCCGTTACGGAGCGAAGCGCCCCAAGACTAAGTAAGGAGGTCACACAATGCCCAGACGTGGATTTATCCCCAAGAGGGAAGTGCTTGACGATCCTATCTATGGCGGCAAGCTCGTAACCAAGCTCATCAACCAGGTCATGCTCGACGGTAAGCGCGGCGTTGCCCAGCAGGCGACCTACGGCGCGTTCGAGATCATCCGTGAGAAGACCGGCCGCGAGCCCCTTGAAGTCTTCACCGAGGCCATGAACAACGTCATGCCCGTTCTGGAGGTCAAGGCTCGCCGAGTCGGCGGCTCCAACTACCAGGTGCCTATCGAGATCCGCCCCGAGCGTCGTCAGACCCTCGGCCTTCGCTGGATCGTCATGTTCGCCCGCAAGAGGAGCGAGCGCACCATGATGGAACGCCTCGCAGGCGAGATCATGGATGCTGCTACCGAGCAGGGCGGCGCCTTCAAGAAGAAGGAAGACACCCACAAGATGGCAGAGGCCAACAAGGCGTTTGCCCACTATCGTTGGTAAGCCCGAAAGGCTTTCGAACGAAACAGGTATACCGCGCTGCATAGCGCTGTATATACCCAATTTTGCGGAAAGGAGGATGCCTTATGCCGAGAGATACTTCGCTTGATATGACCAGGAACATTGGTATCATGGCCCATATCGACGCAGGTAAGACCACGACCACCGAAAGGATACTGTACTACACGGGCAAGATCCACAAAGTGGGCGAGGTCCACGAGGGCGCGGCCGCCATGGATTACATGGAGCAGGAGCGCGAGAGGGGCATAACCATCACCTCAGCCGCTACCACCGCCTATTGGAAGGGCTATCGCATCAACATCATCGACACTCCCGGCCACGTCGACTTCACCGTTGAGGTCGAAAGGTGCCTGAGGGTGCTGGACGGTGCCGTCGCGGTATTCTGCGCCAAGGGCGGAGTCGAGCCCCAGTCGGAGACCGTATGGAGGCAGGCGGAAAAATACGGCGTCCCCCGTATCGCCTACGTCAACAAGATGGACATCGTCGGCGCGAACTTCTATCACGTCATCGATATGATGAAGGATAGGCTCCACGCCAACGCCGTTCCCGTACAGCTCCCCATCGGCGTCGAAAACGACTTCCGCGGGATAGTCGATCTCGTCACGATGACTGCCGAGGTCTACTATGACGCGGACGGCAACGACATAAGAAGGGAGCCCATCCCCGATGATCTCGCGGACGAAGCCGAAGAGTACCGTACCGCGCTCATCGAGGCGGCCGCCGACTTCGACGATGACCTTATGGAAGCCTACCTTTCCGGGGAGGATATCCCGGAGGAGCTCCTCAAGAAGGCCATTCGCAAGGGCACCATCCAAAACCGTGTAGTTCCCGTTTGTTGCGGCACCTCGTATCGCAACAAAGGCGTACAGCCCCTGCTTGACGCGATCGTCGATTATCTGCCATCTCCCTTGGATGTCCCGCCCATTCAGGCTGCGAACAAGGACGGCACCAAGACCGTGGAGATAAAGGCCGATGACAGCGCCCCGTTCGCGGCGCTCGCGTTCAAGATCGTTACCGACCCCTTCGTAGGCAAGCTGGCGTTCTGCCGCGTCTACTCGGGCACTTTGAAGAGCGGCACCATGGTGATGAACTGCACCAAGGGCAAGCGCGAGAGAGTGACCAAGCTCCTCCTCATGCATGCCGACAGCCGTACCGAAGTGGACGAGGTGCACGCGGGCGACATCGCCGCCTTCGTCATGAAGGAGACTTCGACCGGCGATACATTAGCCGCCGAGAACCGCCAGGTCCACCTTGAGTCTATGGAGTTCCCCGAGCCCGTCATAAGGATCGCGATAGAGCCCAAGACCAAGGCCGGGCAGGAAAAGCTCGTCGCGGCCCTCGCCAAGCTCTCCGAGGAGGATCCCACCTTCCGCACCTATACGGATGGGGAGACGGGACAGATGATAATCTCCGGCATGGGCGAGCTCCATCTGGAGATAATCGTCGACAGGCTCATCCGGGAGTTCAAGGTCGAATGCCGCGTCGGTAAACCTCAGGTCGCCTACCGCGAGACGATCACAAAGACCGTCAAAACGGAGGGCAGCTACGTCCACCAGCTCGGCGGGCACGGCATGTTCGCAAAGGCCGTCGTCGAGTTCGCTCCCGCAAAGCCCGGGGAAGGCTATCACTTCTTCAACAAGACCGTCGGCGGCGTGATCCCCAAGGAATTCGCCGAAGCGGTCGACAAGGGCATCAGGGAGGCCGCGAGGAGCGGCTGGATCGGAGGCTACGAGGTCGTCGATTTTACGGCGACTTTGCTGGACGGCAGTACGCATGAGGTCGATTCAAGCGAGTTGGCCTTCAAGATCGCAGGCAGCCTTGCGTTCAGGGAGGCTATAAAGGAAGGCGGCTCCATTCTCTTAGAGCCGTTCATGAAGTGCGAGATCCTTGTGCCCGAGGAATACCTGGGCGACGTAATGGGCAATATAAACGCCCGCCGCGGTCAGATAGAGAACATGGATATGAGAGCGGGACTGAGATGCATCGATGCGCTCTGCCCCCTGTCCGAAATGTTCGGCTATGCGACGGATCTTCGTTCAAGGACGCAGGGAAGGGGCACCTTCACCATGCAGTTCGACCACTATGAGGAAGTCTCAAAGGCTTTGGCCGACAAGATCCTCGGGATCATCTATTAACGGTTTAATCGTTAAAACCCCCGAAAGGGGCTAAAAAATAAAAAAAACAACAC
>JAFZYC010000008.1 GCA_017616435.1 Clostridia bacterium | reverse complement strand
GTATTCATCCTCGACCGCTCCGGCTCCATGGGGGGCCTTGAGAGCGACACCATCGGCGGCTTCAACGCCATGCTGGAGAAGCAAAGGGCGCTTCCCGGCGAAGCCGTGGTCTCCACCGTCCTCTTCGACAACGAATCCGAGGTGCTGCACGACCGCTTGCCCTTGGATAAGATCGCGCCGATCACCGAAAAGGAATACTGGGTGCGCGGCTGCACAGCGCTGATCGACGCCATCGGAGGCGCCATCCGCCACATCTCGAACGTCCACAAGTACATCCGCGAGGAGGACGTCCCCGAGCACACGATGTTCATTATCACCACCGACGGCATGGAGAACGCCAGCCGCAGGTATTCCTCCGCGGAGGTCAAGCGCATGATCGAGGCCAAAAAGGAGGCGGGCTGGGAGTTCCTCTTCCTCGGCGCGAACATCGACGCCGTGGAGACCGCGAAGCACTTCGGCATAGAGCGCGAGCGCGCCGTCACCTACCGCTCCGACAGGAAGGGCACGCGCCTCAATTACGCCGTCATGAGCGAGGCCATCGCCTCCGTCCGCGCTGGCGTCTGCCTCGACGCGAGCTGGAAGGACGAGATCGAGAACCGCGACGACTGACAGTCGGGGAACAGGCAACAGGCAACGGGTAACAGGCAAGGGGTAACAGCTAAGGCCGCTGCGGGAGACCGCCCGCGGCCTTTCTGTATGCTCATTTTTCAATTACTGACCATGGGGACTGTCCCCGTGGTCAGTAAATACTGCATTATATTGAATGGATCAACGAACGGTCAGCCTACCCCTTGACCGGGGAAGGCGGCGTCTTCCGGATCCGGCGGCGTCTGAAAAAATAATTTCCCGAACATACATTCTTTTTCTATTGACAGACCAGAACAGATGTGCTATAATATTATTATAGAGTCTAAGAAAAGTCTAAGAACACAGATAAACAGAAGGTTTATTTATCTGTGTTCTTAGACTTCTTACAGATAATATAGACAATATAGACAGTATAGACATTATAGACATTATAGACATTATTATTGATTTATTGGTCTTATCGATATTATCTATATTATGGATAAAAAGATAAAATGTTTAGATCTTATTGGTCTTATCGATATTATTGATAGTATTGATAGTATCGATATTCGCCAAAAGGCTTCCCCTTGGCGGGGAAGCTGTCACGCACCGACGCAGTCGATGAGTGACTGATGGGGGGATAAAGAAACTGCGCTCGTAAAGGCATTATCCCGCCGCCGAGGGACGCGGTTTAAGTGAATAATGAATATTGAAAAGTGAAGAATGAAGAATGAACATAAACGAAAGCCGCGGCGGGTCTCCCCTGCCGCGGCCTTAAAGCTGCTGTTATCGGCTCTCGGTATTATCCTTCGATCGCCTTCGTGAGGAATATCTCCGTGGGCGTGAGCACTTCCTCGTCCGCCGCGTTCACGCCGAGGAGCCCGTCGCCGTTCCAGCCCCAGGCCCAGATGCGGCCCTCTTTATCCACCGCGAATGTGCGGGCGTAAAGCTCAACGCCGTCGGTACCGTCGTCATAATCGATGTATTTCTCCGTGAGCTTGCTGTACACCGCGCAGATCCCCTCGAGCGGGAGCTCGACGAAGCCGTACCTCGTCTCCCCCGTGCCGTCGCCGATGCCGCCGAACATGAAGCCGCCTCCGTCCCCGTCACAGCCGAGGCCCGTCGCCCAGCAGCTGCCGTCCCACTTTACGATGAACGTCTGCGCGTTGTTCGTGACGAAGCTCCTGACTCCCTCCGCCACGCAGGAGGGCTCGGTGCTCTGGTTGTCGCGCGGCTTGCCGACGAGCTCGTTAGAGTAGAGCATCGACCATGCCCACAGCTCGCCGTTCTCCTTGAGCGCGAAGTTGTAGTTATAGCCCCAGTCCTCGTCCATCTCCCAGTCGCAGCGGATCTCTCTGACGCCGTCCATGACGAATACGAGCGTGTTCAGCTGATCCTCGGGCACGTTGTGATAATCGCCCATCTGGGAGTAGGACCAGAGCGTGCCGTCGGTCTTGAGTATGTACGCGCAGCGGTCGGAGACCTGCACGTCCTTGATATCGCCGCAGACGGGCACGAGCTCGTTTTGATCGTTGATGTAATAGAGCATGCCGTCCGCGCATTCGAAGTAGCTCAAGTAGCCGCCCTTATCGAAGACCCTTACGGCGTTTTCCGCGACCTTCATCCAGTCGCCGCGCTTGAGGTACAGATCGCCGTTCTTCATTATCATGCAGTAGGAGGCGATGCATTCGACGTCCTCGAACTCGAGCTGAGGCTCGAGCCTCGCTTCCTTCTCCGCGTCGGTCAGCTGAGAGTAGTTCGGATCGTAGCCCCAGTGGTATACCTCGCCCGCCTCGGTGAGCGCCCAGAAGCCGTCCCAGGTGTAGACGAGATCCTTCACGAAGTACATGAGCTCAACGGGGCGGTCGCGGTCCTCCCTGTCGCCCGTGCCAAGCTGGCCTGCGTCGTTCCTGCCCCAGCCCCAGAGTATGTTGTCGGAGCTCAGCGCGAACACCGTATCGCTCACGAAAACGGGCATGAGGCCGGTGCCGACGAACGCGGGCAGGCTGCGGTCCGTATCGGAGCCTATACCGAGCTGGCCGTGCTCGTTATTGCCCCAGGCGTAAAGCGCGCCGTCGGGCTGAACGAGGAAGAACACATCCTTGCCCTGTATCACCTGCGCGGGCTTTACTTCCGGCTCTTCGGGCCAGGGCACCGCCGTGGGTTCGGGCGTGGGCTGCTCTGTGGGCGCAGGCTCCAAGGCCGCACCGATCGAGATATAATAAGCGCGGACCGCCGCGCGGACGGATTCGAAGAGGCTGTACTCGTCGTCAAAAAGGATGTCGCCGGGGTACGGTCTGTCAATGTTCTCCTCGAAGTCCATCACCATGGCCATTATCCCTGTCTCCTTGCCCTCGGGGATCTCGGCTCCGAACGCACGGAGCGTAGCAAGGCAGTCCTCTTCGCTCATTTCGGAAAGCCTGAGCGCTTTCGGAGCCTCCGTCGGCACAGCCGTCGGCGAAGCGGGCGCCTCGGTGGGATCGACGACCGCGCTGTGCGGCGCTTTGCAGGCCGCGAGGGAGAGGATCAGTACAAAGATCAGTACGAATGACAATAAGCGTTTCATGGTATCCTCCTGAAAGATCGATTCGTGAGCGCCGCTCACTTGCTTTCATCTATATAACGCACGAGAGGGCCGATAGGTTCCCGATTTTTTGATATTTTTGAAAAAATAATTACTGACCACGGGGACAGTCCCCATGGTCAGTAAATGCATATCGGTTTATCAGTCGTTCATGTGCGCCTTGTAGTAGTTCATCAGGTTGCCCTCGAGGAGGATCTCCTTCTCGTCTGCGGTGAGGCCCTTGATGAGAAGGGTGATGTCATGCACGCCGTCCTTGGCGATGACCTTGGCGGGGATGGTCTCGACGCCGTTCTTCACAGCCTCGCGCACGCCCTCGACATATACGAAGTCGCCGCACTCATAGGGGAACTCCGCGCCCTCGGGGAGGGTGAAGGGGAGTATGCCCCAGTTGATGCAGTTGGAACGATAGCGCTTGGTGGCGTACTCGTAGCAGATGTTGGCGAAGCCGCCGAGCACCCTCTGGCAGGAGGCCGCCTGCTCACGGGCGGAGCCGTCGCCGGGCTTGTTTGCGAACACGCAGGAGCCGAAACCGGTCTTGCCGATGAGCTCATCCGCGCTGCCGACCTTATCAAGGGCGTTCATGATCCTCTCGGGCTTCTTGCCGTCGCGGCGCTCGAAGTCCATGGCCATGACCTGCTTGGAGCGGCCTACGTACTCGGGTACCCTGCGGGAGAGCGCGAACTCAGCCAGCCTGATGGGGTTGGAGCGGTAGGACGAGGTCTCGCCGGAGGGGATCAGCTCGTCGGTGGTGGTGACGGGGTCGCGGATGACGGCGTCGAGCTCCAGGAGCACGTTGTCGGTGAGCTCGTACATGGCGGGCCAATCGGTGATGTTGGGTCCGAGCTTCAATTCGACGGAGGGATCCGCCTTGCCGAAGCCGTTGTAGACGCGCCTGTCATAGACGGACTTATCGAAGTGATAATCGTAGTGGACGTCGTCCCAATCGATATCGGTGGCCGCGGTGATCGCGCCGTGGTTGCGCGCGGTAGCGGCGATGGAGCGGGAGTCCATAAGGGCGACCGTGGAGATCTGGCCCTCGCCGGGCTTGGAGCCTTCACGGTTGGGGAAGTTCCTTGTGGTGTGGCGGAGGGAGAGGCCGTTGTTCGCGGGAACGTCGCCTGCGCCGAAGCACGGACCGCAGAAGCTCTGCTTGATGATCGTGCCGCTCTCAAGGAGCTTTTCGGTCATGCCGATCCTGGTGAGCTCGAGGCTCGTGGGAACGGAGGTGGGATATACGGAGAAGCCGAAGTAGCCGTCGCCGACGTCGTGGCCGTCCATTATCTCGGCAGCCGCGACGCAGTTATCGAAGGTACCGCCGGAGCAGCCCGCGATGACGCCCTGATCGGCGTAGACCTTGCCGTCCACGACCTTATCGGTGAGCTTGAGATGTACCTTGGAACCGAACTTCTTCTCGGCCTCTGCCTCGACGGACTTCAGTATCTCGACGGGGTTCTCCAGGAACTCGTGGATGGTGTAGGCATTGGAGGGATGGAAGGGCAGCGCGATCATGGATTCGATCTTAGAAAGGTCGAGCTCGATCATGCTGTCGTAGTAAGCGACGTCCTTGGGATAGAGCTTCTTGAAGCCTTCGGGACGGCCGTGGATCTCATAATACTTCTCGATCTCGGCGTCGGTCTCCCAGATGGAGGAGAGACAGGTGGTCTCGGTGGTCATGACGTCGATGCCGTTGCGGAAGTCATAGGGCAGGCTGGCGATGCCGGGGCCTACGAACTCCATGACCTTGTTCTTGACGAAGCCGTTCGCGAAGGTGGCCTTGACGAGCGCCAGAGCGACGTCGTGCGGGCCGACGCCCTTCTTGGGCTCGCCGGTGACGTATACGAGCACTACCTCGGGAGCGTTGATGTCCCAGGTGTTCTTCAACAGCTGCTTAACGAGCTCGGGGCCGCCCTCGCCTACGCCCATGGTGCCCAGAGCGCCGTAGCGGGTGTGGGAGTCGGAGCCAAGTATCATGTTGCCGCAGTTCGCCATAGCCTCACGCGCGTAGCTGTGAATGACGCTCTGGTTCACGGGAACATAGATGCCGCCGTACTTCTTCGCGGCGGAAAGGCCGAACACGTGGTCATCCTCGTTGATGGTGCCGCCGACGGCGCAGAGGCTGTTGTGGCAGTTGGTCATCGCGTAGGGGATGGGGAACTCCTTAAGGCCGGAGGCCCTTGCGGTCTGGATGATGCCGACATAGGTGATGTCGTGGCTCATCAGGCAGTCGAAGCGGATGCGCATCTTCTTCGCGTCGTCCGAAACGTTGTGCGCCCTCAGGATCTGGTAAGCGATGGTATTCTCGCGGCCCTCTTCGGGGGTAACGCCGGCGACGGCCTCCTTGCGGGGCTCGCCGTTTACCAGATATACACCGTTTTCATAAAGGTCTATCATGGTACTCTCCTTCTTGATATTGCATATTGATCGGCCCGGGATCCCTCCCGTGTCTCCAGCTCAATGATACAATACATTTCGGTATATTTCAACAGAAAAAAACGTATATTTTTTCTGTGTTTTCAGGAGAGCGGCAGGCCTTGGTAGCAGGCAGGAAAGCAAAGCTTCGGCGCTTCAAATCGATTTCTGCATGACAGGCCGTTTTTGCCGAACATCCGTTGACATGGCATGAAGATTATGGTAAAATAATAATATAGCTGTCGAGGCATTTTGTAATAAAATTAAAATATTGGGAAAGGAGAATAATTATGGCTACAAGAACCGGTTATGACACGGTACATCAATTCGCAACCCAAAACCAACTTAATGCTCTGATTAATGATACGCATCACTCTTCAAAGTTTTTTATTGGAAGATACCTGAAGGACTTCACCTCAGACCATCCCAAGGAATTGATACCCGGCGAGGTGGAGCTGATCTCTGCCAATGGGATCGATATCGTTTCCATATTTCAACTATGTACTTATTCGGACGAAACCAAATACACATTTGATTTGGGGAAAACACACGCAAACGACGCAATCGAAAGAGCGTCTGGTTACCACCAGCCGAACAATACCCCTATCTATTTTGCTTTGGAAAGAGCGTTCGATGTCCCTCAAGAAGTATTACAATGTTTTAAAAACTATCTGGATGGAATCAGGTTCATTCTATCAAAATCATCTATGAATCCTAATGGATATAAGTTTGGCTATTACGGGCCGGGTTATTCAGGGAAAGTCGTAAAAGAGTGGTATCCTGATTCCTATATTATGATCGGAAATCCGAAGTATAATCCCTTTACAAGTTGGAACATTAAACAGCAACAACCCGATTTTAAGATCTATTATTCTACTAACGGTTACTTCAATGTCGATATTGACATAACAACAAGCCTTGATTACGGTGGATGGCAATATCACCAATTCCCGAATAGTTGGTCTAACTACAACAACGCCTACAAGCATAGAAGGAAATGTTCGATATGCGGAAGATATGAATACCAGTACCATGTGCCGAATGCGCAAGGCAATAGGTGCACAGTTTGCGGATATGTCGGCAATATCGTCGTACCAGTAAATAAGATAGGAGGACCGGCAGATGAAACCGAAAACAGTTAAAACGCTCACTGCGCTGCTGCTTGCAGCGGCCGCCGCACTTGCCTTCTGCGGGTGCCGCTCCGGCAGGGAGGAGCCGGATCCGTCCGCGCCCGTCGATGCGGTCAAAAGCGAGATCGCGACGGCGGCGCCAACTCAGGCTATTTCAACAAAAACCCCGGAAGAAGATCAGTCTGCTTGGCTTGCTTCTGTCAGCGAAAGCCTATATAAGGAGCATCGCGCCGCGGCCGAAACGATCCTTCGCGGCGATTCCCCGGGCTTTATAATGCATCACGCGGATAGAGGCGAGTTGGGCGGCGTCTTCTTCGATACGGAGACCGGCCTCAACGGAAGCTGGCTGACTGCAAACCTGTTGCTTCTCGATGCGGAAAAGACAGGCTCTGCGGGCGCCGCCGGGGAGATCGGTCACTGCTCCCGCGGCGCAAACCCTTTCGCACGGTATCCCTTTGAGCTTGCCGGCCTTGTGCAGGACAGGATCGCACAGTACATAAGGGATCTCTGGTCAAACGAAGTCGTGTTCGGCGAGGGTTCGCTGTATCCCCTGCGCGGCTTCTGCGGAGAGGATTGGATACTTGCCGCAACGGAGACCGATTCGCGCTTTCAGGTACATGCGATCTTCCGAACGGAGGACGGTGAAAACTGGTATGAGTTCGGAAACGCGAATTCGATCATGGACGGGTTTGCAGCTGTCGTCGGCGCCGAGATCCTTTCCGAAACCACCGGGTTTGTATGCCTTCACAGCTATGCTTTCGATGACGATCGCTGCGAGCGCGCCTATGTTACCCGCGACGGCGGCGCGTCATGGGAGGACCTTATGCTCGCTCTCCCGGAGGAGTACGCCGGATGGAGCCTTTCCGCCTTGTACTGCCCGACATTTGAGGGAGCTCATGGCGTGATCCTTGCAAATGCGACGCATGTCTCTGACGATCCCAATATAACGCAGTTCCTTTTCGGCTGGTTCAAGACAGAGGATTTCGGTGCAACATGGGTCTTTCACACTATGACGGAGATCGAATGAGGCCCGGCAGTTCAGCAGATGTTCTCTGGTCTCATTCCCGTTTTATCAAAACATGAAAAGACTGCAGCATAACGTCTGCAGCCTTTTTTATTAGGATCCTTTCGTCACCGCCTCGAGCGCGGCCGCCATGAGCGGGAGATCGTCCTCGCGGAGCCTCGGGTAAAGCGAGAGCGGCAGCGGGTTCACGCCCTCCCCCGCCTCCACGGTGAAGCCCGGGCGGCCGTATTCCATTATGAACCAGTCCCTGTACCCCGCGCAGGACGAGCCCTCCGGCACGTCTGCGGCCCTGTATCCGCTCACCGCCGCCATCGCCTCCGCGATATTAAATGCGCCCTCCGGCTCGATATCGCCGTACCGCCAGTAGATCTCGCCGCCCTGCGTGTGGTAGGAGATCGTGATATCGGGGTCCTGCGCCCTCGTATATGCGTACATCGCCGCGGCCTCCGGCGCGGAGAGCGGAGAAGCGCCCACGTAGTCCCGCGGCGCGGGCCGGGTGAAGCCCTGCGCGAACTTTATCTCCTTCGCCTTTTCCCAGTCCGCGGGGTAGTTGAGATTGAGATCGGTGCCGAGGATGTTCGCCTTCCAGCCCGAGGGGAACGGGATATCGGGGAAACCCTCCGCGATACCGAGCGCGCGGCCGTATTCCTCCGCGTCCGCGGCTCCGTTCACGAGATCGACCCCGTCGGGATCGACCATCGGCGCGATAATGAGCCTCGTCTCCGTAAAGAGCGCCGCCGCGCTCCGCCCGAAGAGCGTCCCGCGCTTCATGTACGCCTCCGCGTAGGTCTCAAGGAAGTCCAGCACGAGCGGCGCCGTGATCCACTCGTTCGCGTGATGCGCCGCGTTGATGAACAGCGTGCGCTTCCCCGCCCCCGTTTTGAGCGCCCACAGCGGCCTGTTTGAGGCGGATCGGCCCATCTCCTCCGCCTTGATGAACGGGTACCTTGCCGTGAGCCCGCGCACGACGTATCCCAAAAGCTCCGATGAGTACGGGACGTCCGTCGGGACGACCCTTTTCGGGAGCGGGATCGTGATCTCCTCCCCGACGGGCAGCCGGGCGGGGTCGAGCTTCGGATTTGCCGCGGCTGTCGCCTCCGCTGTTACCCCGTACCGCTTGGCAAGGCGGTAGAATGTATCCCCCGGACGCAGCCTGTGCGTGACATAGCCCAAAATATAGGGCTCCGCCGCCGCCCGGGTCTTCGGCCCCGCCGCGCCGTCGGGGATGAGCCCCGCGGAGCTCTGGAACCTGCGCACGGCGTTCAGCGTCCGCGTGCCGAATATGCCGTCCGGCTTCCCCTTGTAGCTGCCTTCGCGCCTCAGCGCAAGCTGCAGGAGCAGCACGCCGTTTCCCCTCGATCCGTATCTCAATGCTTCCATACCTTGCTCCTTCATAATGCCGTTTTTACTATTCTATGGCGCAGAAGGCGCAAGTATGAAACTGACCATGGGGACAGTCCCCATGGTCAGTAATTCATTATTTCCGCTGTCTGCCCCGCGGTCAACTTACCACGGGGACAGTCCCCGTGGTCAGTGGATGAACAGCCCCGCGATGAGGTACACCGCAAGCGAAGCCGCGTAGGCGATGACGATCTGATACGCGATGGAGAACAGGGTCCATTTCCTGCCCCCTATCTCGCGGGAGAGGGTCGCCATCGCGCCAACGCAGGGAACGTAGAGCAGCACGAAAACGAGGAACGCGAGCGCGGATCTTGCGGTGAAGCCGCCCGCGGCCATCGCCTCACGCGTGGCGGAGCCTGCGCCCATTGCGAAGCCGTAGAGTATCGAGAGCGTCGAAACCACGCTCTCCTTCGCGACAAGGCCGGTGAGGAGCGCCACAGCCGCCATCCACGTGCCGAAGCCCATGGGGCGGAACACCGGCGCTATGAACCCGCCGAGCGTGCCCAGTATGGACGAGCCGACCTGCTCCTCGCCGAGCAGCGTGAAGCGGAAGTCGAAGCGCATCAGGAACCAGACGACGACGCTCATCGCGAATATCAGCGTGCCGGCCTTGGTCAAAAAGTGCTTCACCCTCTCCCACACGTGGAGCAGGGTATCCTTGAGCTTGGGCAGGCGGTAGGGCGGCAGCTCGATCATGAACGCCGCGTCGTTATCGCGGAAGAGCGTCTTTTTGAACAAGAGGCCCGAAACTATGCCGAGCAGTATCCCGGTAATATAAAGCCCGATTATCACGAGCGCGGCCTTCCTGCCGAAGAACGCCCCGGCGATGAGGCCGTACACGGGGAGCTTCGCGGAGCAGCTCATGAAGGGTATGAGCAGCATGGTATTGCGCTTGTCCTTCATGTTCTCCATGGTGCGCGTGCCCATTATCGCGGGGACGGAGCAGCCGAAGCCCATGAGCAGAGGTATGAAGCTCTTGCCCGAAAGCCCGAACCTGCGCATGGGCTTATCCATCATGAACGCTATGCGGCTCATGTAGCCGGAATCCTCCAGCAGAGACAGGCAGAGGAACAGCACCGCTATCTGCGGCAGGAACGAGAGCACGCCGCCGACGCCGCTCATAATGCCGTCGCAGACGAGGGATATGAACCAATGCGGCGCGGAAGCCGCGGTGAGCGCGCGCTCTATCGCGGGGACGGCGGTATCGAATATCAGCCATTCCATGCCGCTCTGCAGCCACGCGCCGACAGTTCCGAACGTCAGCGCGAAAATGAGCGCCATTATGCCCAAGAAAACGGGGATCGCGAGATACTTGTTCGTCAGCACCCGGTCTATCCTGTCGGACGCGGTCGTCCTGCCCGCGTTCGCGTGGGTGTAGCAGGCGGCCGTCACGCTCTCGATATAGCGGTAGCGGCTGTCCGCGAGCAGCGCGATATTGTCCGTATACGGGCTTGCGGAGGCGGTGGCGTATTCGCGCACTATGGCGCGGACCTCGCTCTTTACCTCCTCCGGCAGCTTCAGCCTCTCCTCGACGGGGGCGTCGCCCTCCAACAGCTTCATCGCCGCCCAGTGCGTGGGGATATCGGCTTTTTTCGCGTATTCGTCTATCACGGAATCGAGCTTGTGGTGTATCCCGTGCGTGAAATCGTCGTAGAGATGGTCGGGCTCGAGGCGGAAGCCCTCATGGAACTGTGTATGCACGGCGGAAATGAGCCTCTGCGCCTGCGTCACGAGCTCCTTTACGCCCTGCCCCGTCCTTGCGGAGATCGGGACTACCGGTATGCCGAGCTCCAGCGAGAGGCGCCTGCAGTCGATCCTGTCGCCGTTCCTTTCGACCTCGTCCATCATGTTGAGCGCGATTATCATGGGGCGCTCCAGCTCCAAAAGCTGCACCGTGAGGTAGAGGTTCCTTTCAAGGTTCGTGCCGTCGATAATGTTTATTATCGCGTCGGGTTTTTCGTCGACTATGAAGCGCCTCGCGACGATCTCCTCCATGGTGTAGGGCGAGAGCGAGTATATGCCGGGCAGATCGACGAGTGTCATATCGTGCCCGAATGTGCAGAGGCCGTCCTCGCAGGAGGCGCCGGTCTTGATCTTTCCTTCCTTTTTTTCGACGGTCACGCCGGGGAAATTGCCGACGTACTCCCTCGCGCCGGTCATGGCGTTGAAGAGCGTCGTCTTGCCGCAGTTGGGGTTCCCCGCGAGCGCCAGCCTCACGGGCCTGTCCTGCTCCTCTTTGCGGCATGCGCCGTCCGGGCCCTTCCTGCCGCAGATCTCGCAGCCCTTTTCGGTGCCCATTATGAGCTCGGTCAGCTTTGCCGCGCGCTCATGCGCGCCCGCGTCCTCAATATCCGTATCCTCGGCCGCCTCGAGCAGGCTCCTGCCCTCGCGCATGAACTCCGCGATCGCCTTCGCCTTGGCTTCGAGCGCGGTCTTCGCCTCGCTGTCGGTCATGAGCTCTATGCTCTTCGCGTCCTCCAGCCTTAAAGAGAGCGTGTATCCGCGAAGCGAAAGCTCCAGCGGATCGCCCATCGGGGCGCGCTTCTTGACTGTTATCGCCGTGCCGGGAGTTATGCCCATGTCGAAAAGCCTGCGCCTTAACGCGGGCTCCTTCGCCGTCAGCCTCCGGCAGTACGCCGTGCCGCCTATCTCAAGCTCCGCCAGCGTGCGGAGCTCTTCGTTCACATTGTCCATCGAGTTACCCTCTGGTAATTACTTCGCTGTGATTATACATCGTTTTATCGCAGAATGTCAATTTGCGCATAAAAATATAATGGCCCTCCGCATCAAGCGTAAGGGCCATGTTCGTTCTGTTTCACTCGCTCGCTCTGCGGGAGATCTCGTTCCCGTACCGGTCGATGAGGACGGCGATATCCGTCTTGCTGTCCGCCCAGACCTTTTTCCTGTCCCATACGAGGTCGGCCGTATCCGCCGCCGCGCTCTTTCGGCAGGCGACGGTCAGCTCGCCGCCCGCGGGGATGACAGTCCCGTCGGGGAAGCAGAACACCTCGAAGCCCTTCGTCGACCACACGCACCAGCCGGAAACGTCAAGGCTCTCCCCCGTCGTGTTCGTGACCGTGAAGCTCTGATCCGCCTTGCTGACCCTTGTCAGCTCCGCGCCCGAGGCCGCCTCCGGCCTTTCTGGGAAGCTCACCGCGATCTCCCCGCGCGGGGATACCGTCACGAGCACGCCGAGCGCGTATTCCTGCGTTATATAGATCTCGCTGCCCGAGAGCTTGGCGACGACCTGCCTGTTCGCGGAGTTCTTATCGACCGAGGTATCCGTCGATATCACGGATATCAGCGGGCTCGCGGCCTTCGCGAACGCCTCGCTCACGGCGTCGGGATTGCCGTGGTTGGGGACTTTGAGCACGTCGCAGAGGATATCCGCCCCCGATGAGACGAGCAGCGTATCCTCCGCCTTCTGCATGTCGCCGGTGAAGAGGAACCTGCGCCCGTTGACATTCAGCATGACCACGGCGGAATTGTCGTTGTCGCCATCCGCGTTCAGCTCCTGCGGGGCAAGCACCTCGAAGCTCACGCCCTCGGTTATCCCGATGCTGTCCCCGGCCTTGACCGGCTTTGCCGACATGCCGCAGGAAAGTATCGCGGCTATGAGCTGCTGCCCGTCCAAAAGGTATTCGGGATACGCGACCGTCACGGAGCCGTACCTCGCCGCCGCGGCCTCGAGCCCGCCCGCGTGGTCGTTATGCCCGTGGGTGAGCAGTATGCCGTCGAGCGTATTTACGCCGAGCGTTTCAAGCGCGGCGAACATATTCGGGAAGCTCTCCTCCGTGCCCGTGTCGATGAGCCACGCGTGCGAGTCGATCACGACCGCCGCGCAGTCCGCCTTGCCGACGTTCACGAAGAACACCGAGACCTCATGCGGGGCGCCCGAAAACTCGACCGCCGCGCGCGGATCGCGGCTTTTATCCCCTCCCCCGCCGCAGCCGGCGAAAGCGAGGCAGATAATAGCCAGTATGAGTGCCGCGTAACGTTTTTTTGCCATCCTGTTCCCCTTCGATCACGTGTTTATAGGATTGTATCACATTATCCTATGCAGTTCAACGGGGGCGTTATTTCAGAGCGTGAAAAAGGCGGGCCCTTTGGGCGCATTCACTTAAAGATACACAGCCTCAAAAGGTATCTTTTTGCGCCGTGCTGCGTTGAAAATGCTCGAAAGACTTTCCAAGTATTCCTGCGCTTTTCGCCTTGCCCGGCACAAAAATCTCCTCTTTTGAGACGCT
>JAFZYC010000083.1 GCA_017616435.1 Clostridia bacterium | reverse complement strand
GCTTCAGAAGGAAGAGCGGCATGAAAGTTATGACGAGCAGGGAAGGGGAGTCGTTGTCAAGGGCGAACACGATATGGTCGTTCACTTTGCCAAATGCTGTACGCCTGTTCCCGGCGATGAGATATTCGGCTACATCACAAGGGGCCGCGGCGTATCGATACACAGGAGCGACTGTCCGAACGCGGAACAGCTGCTTATGGACGTCGAAAGGATAATCCCCGTCGAGTGGGTGACCGGCATCAACCAGACATTCCCCGTTACGATACACGTTATCTCCGGCGAACGCGCGGGTATTATGATGGAGATCACACAGCTGCTTTTGAGTATGCGTGTCAACACGAAGTACCTGAACGCCAAATCCGGCGGAGATACGGTCGATATCACGCTCACGTTCGACATACAGAACGCCGAGCAGCTGCAGAACATCACGCGCAGCATTATGAAGCTCGATTCCGTTATCAAGGTCGAGCGCTCGAATCAGGTATAGGAGCAAACAGAATGAGAGCAGTCGTACAGCGCGTTTCGTCAGCGAGCGTTGAGACAGAGGGCAGGGAAGCGGGCCGCATCGGCCGGGGCTTCCTCGTGCTTTTGGGCGTTCACACCACGGATGAGAAAAAAGACGCCGACTACATCATAAAGAAGATCTCGGGCCTCCGCGTGTTCGAGGACGAGAACGGAAAGATGAACCTGTCGCTTTCCGATGTAAGCGGAGAACTCCTCATCGTTTCCCAGTTCACGCTGTACGGCGACGCGAGACACGGGAACAGACCAGCTTTCATAGAGGCCGCGCTTCCCGATAAGGCGATACCGCTTTATGAATACACCGTTTCGGAGCTTAAGAAAAGCTTCCCCGTTTCAACGGGCGAGTTCGGGGCGGACATGCAGGTATCGCTCGTCAACGACGGACCCGTGACCATACTTCTCGACAGTAAAAAACTCTTTTGATATATGCTGAACATAAGATCCATCCCAACAGGTCCCCTTGCGGTAAACACCTACATAGTCTGGTACGATAACGATGCATCCGAAAAGTGCGAGTGCATCGTTATCGATCCTGCCAATTCCGGCAAGGTCAAGCGCGCTCTTGACGAGTGGGGGCTCACGCTGAAAGCGATCCTTATCACTCACGGCCATTTCGATCACATAATGGGCGTCGCGAGGCTTCGCGAGCAGACAGGCGCAAAGGTCTATATAAACAAGCTCGATTCCGCCGCTATGAAGGATAACGGCGCAAGCCTTGCCTCCATGATCGGCGTCAGGGTCGATCCCACGAGCGTCGATGTATACGTGACCGACGGCATGCTAATCTCGGAGGCCGGGATCGAACTGCGCGCCATACATACGCCCGGCCATACCGTGGGCGGCGTCTGCTACGTAATGGAAAAGGAGAGAGTCATTTTCTCGGGCGACACCCTGTTTTTCATGAGCTATGGCAGGACGGATCTGCCAGGAGGCGACGCCGAAGCGCTGTACGATTCCATAATGTACCGCCTGTTTACCCTAAAGGGCGATTACCGCGTACTTCCAGGACATGACAGGGAGACTACGCTCGACTTCGAAAGAAAGAACAACCTCTGCATAATGAGCGGTGTCTGCGAATGAAGCTTATCACCAACAAGCCGGAGTTTTATAACGACATCTGCGAGGAGATACGCCTCTTCCTCCCGCGGGAAGAAATATCCGCGGAGGGCGGGGAGGACGGCTCCTCTCTTTCGGTATCGCTCAAAACAGGCGAAAGCTTCACAGCGACCGCTGCCTATTTCGTTAGGGGCGAGGTCTTTTCTTACACGCATGAAACTCCGTACGTCGGAGGCTCGGATATCGTCGAAAAGCGTTACGCCAAGCGCTGCGTGAAGGTCGCGATATTCCGAGCGCTCAGAAAAGCCTTCCCGGAAAAGCTGATCCCATGGGGTTCTCTCACGGGCATCAGGCCGACAAGGTTACTTAGGGAGCTCATCGATACCGAAGGATATGATGAAGCGCTTCGCCTCATGCGGGAGGAGTTCGACGTCGATG
Source organism: Clostridia bacterium (assembly GCA_017616435.1). GTDB lineage: Bacteria > Bacillota > Clostridia > Christensenellales > CAG-138 > UBA3857. The sequence goes on along the minus strand of JAFZYC010000083.1, from coordinate 1,190 downwards.
AAAACAAGCTACGCCTTGCGGAGGAGATAGTCGCCGTGCAGCGCCCGATACTTGATTCGGCCGGGAGCAATATGCTCGGAGTCTATATCGGCATTCCTTTCTGCAGGACGAGGTGCCTTTACTGCTCGTTCGCTTCACAGCTCAGGACAAAAAAGACCGATATGGCCGCATATCTTCGTGCACTCTCGCGCGATATAGAGCTTGGTTCTCAGATGGCAAAAGACAAGGGACTCGTTCCGCGCTCGTTCTACATGGGCGGAGGTACTCCGACGATACTGACCGCGGAGGAGCTCGACTGCCTTCTCGACAAGATCTGCTCATGCTATGATACTGCTGGTATAGAGTTTACGGTCGAGGCCGGCCGTCCGGATACCATAACCGAAGAGAAGCTTCGCGTTATGAAGGAGCACGGCGTGACGCGTGTTTCGGTCAATCCGCAGACAATGTGCGACCGGACGCTCCGCCTCGTAGGCAGGGATCACAGCGCAGCCGATATAATAAGTTGTTACGAGACCGTCCGAGGCGTGGGGTTTGATTCTATAAACATGGATCTCATAGCTGGGCTGCCCGGCGAGACAGAGATCGATATGGAGGCCTCTCTCGCGGCCGTGAAGGCGCTTTCGCCCGATTGCCTGACTGTTCATACCCTCGCGATAAAACGCGCCTCAAGGCTGCATGAGCGCATGGACGAGTATGCGCTGCCGTCTGTCGAGACGGTCGAGCGCATGGTCGAAATGGGCAGGGAGACCGCTCGAGAGATGGGTATGAAGCCATACTACATGTATCGCCAGAAGTACATGGCGGGTAATCTCGAAAACGTCGGCTATTCTTTACCCTCCGTGGTATGCGTCTACAATATCGATATGATGGAGGACGGAATGAGCATATTGGCTCACGGCGCAGGCGCTATGACAAAGCGCGTTTGGGCCGACGGCGGAAGGATCGAGCGCGTTCCGAACAATAAGGACATCGCGACCTATATCGAAAGCGTCGATAAGACCAACGCCGAAAGAGCGGAACTGTTCAGTCTTGATTAACGGATAATAACAATAAGCTCATCCGAACAGGATGAGCTTTTCATTTAATCAGATCAATACTTGCGCTTCGTGGCTTTAGCCGGGCTGCCATCAGCCTTCTTCTTGCGCTTTACGCTGGGGTTCATATCCTTCACGACCGTCCGGTGGACGGTC
>JAFZYC010000082.1 GCA_017616435.1 Clostridia bacterium | reverse complement strand
TCAAGCAGAAGCTCGAAGAGGCCGCCCGCAAGCTTTCGAATGCCGCTGATGGGCTCCCCGCCCGCAGCGCGTCCGCTCCCGCGGACGACGCCGCCCGCAGGCGCCAGCAGGAGGAATTGAAGCGCCGCCTTAAGGAGAACGCCGAGAGGCGCGCAGCGGAAAGGGCGCGCACATACGCCTCCTCCGAAGGCGCGTCCATGCAGCAGCGCAAGCCGCTCGAAAAGCAGGAGCTCCGGCGCGATACCGCAAGGAGCGAGAAGCCCATCGTCGCCAGTGTGGACGACGACTGCTCGGGCGGCAGCATTCACGACGGCTACCATGAGGGCGTGACCCAGTTCTCCCCCGACCGCCCCGCCGCCGTAGCCGGCAGGCTCGGCCACAGGCTCGCGGACGAGGACGAGCGCCTTGAAAAGGAGGCAGCCGCCGTTGCTAACGCGAGGCGCGTCATGGCGAGGATATCCAAGCTCCCGCCCCTTTCGCAGGGTATGGTCTATTCCGAGATACTCGGCAAGCCGAGGTCGGAGACCGCGTAACAACAAGTAACCGAACGAAAAAAAGCTCCGGCTGTGCCGGAGCTTTTTTTGTTTGCTTTATTCCGCGAGCGCGAGTATCGCGTCGGCGATCATGTGCGCGTTGAACATGAGGTCGTCCAGCGAGATGAACTCGTTGGGCATGTGCACCGGAGCGGGCACGCCGGGGATCTCGCAGCCGAAGGCGACTGCGTTGTCGAACGCCCTTGCGTAGGTGCCGCCGCCTATCGCGAGCGGGGGCAGGTACTTGCCGGTGCGCTCCGCGTAGACCGCGAGCAGCTTCGATACGAGCTCGCTGTCGGCGGGAACGTAGAGGCCGTGCTGCGCGTGCTCATGGACGAGCTCCATGCCCAGAGCCTTCGTCTCCGCGGCCTTGACGTCCTCCTTGGAGAGGGAGATGGGGTGGCGCACGTCGATCTTGAGCGCCGAGATACCGTTCTCGTCCCAGTCGATGACGCCCGGGTTGAGCGTGAGCCTGCCGGAGGCGTCGGTCACGTCGAGCCCCATCGCTTCGCCGTGGAGGCCCATGCCGAAGGCTTCATGCAGCCTTGCGATCATCTCGCCGTCCTCGCCTTCGATGCCTATGAGGTCGATCACCGCGAACGCGGCCTGCAGGGAATTGCGGCCGAGCTCCGGGGTGGAGGCGTGCGCGTCGAGGCCGATCACGTTGAGCTGAGTGCCGCCCTCCGCGGGGTTTATTTCGAAAGTGAAATCATCGAGACCCGCCTTTTCGACGGCGGCGCGCACCTTGCACTCGCAGACGGGGAGGAACGCTTCCGTCCTTCCCGCGACGACGTTGGGACGCGTTCCGGCCTTCATGCGGATGCGGCTTTCGAACTTCTTTTCAAAGGTGGTATGGAGTATGCCCTTTTCGGAATTGACGACGGGATACTCGCCGTCGGGCGTGAAGGCGAGCGTCGGGGCCTCGCCGTGCTTGCGGTAGTAATCCATGCAGCCCCAGCCGGTCTCCTCGTTGGTGCCGAGGATAACGCGGACGCGCCTGCGGAGGGGTATGCCCGCCTCCTTGATTGCGGCGAGCGCGTATATCGCGGCCATGGCCGGGCCCTTGTCGTCCAGCGTGCCGCGGCCGTACATTATGCCGTCCTCGATCTCCGCGCCATAGGGGGGATGCTCCCAGCCCGTGCCCTCCGGAACGACGTCCATGTGGCAGATGACGCCGAGCATCTCCTCGCCCTCGCCGTGCTCTATACAGCCGACGTAGCCCTCCATGTTGGTCGTGCTGAGGCCCAGCCCTTCCGCGGTGGCGAGCGCGTGGCGGAGCGCCTCGTCTACGGCTCTGCCGAACGGCGCGCCTTCCTCTGCCGCGCCCTCCACGCTCGGGATGCGGATGCTCTCCTGAAGGGAGGCGATGAGCTTTTCACGGTTTCTTTCGATGATGGTTTCGACAAGTTTGTTCATGGGCATATCTCCTTTTTACAGTTTTTCCGTTAGTTGATCGCGCCGAAGCCGCGGCCGACGACCTCCTGCGTCTCGATTATAGAGAACAGCGCCTTGGGGTCGTGATCCTTCACTATCTTCTTGAGCTTTGCGAGCTCGGTGGTCTTGACTATGCAGTAGACGAGCTTGCGGGGCTGGCCGGTGTACGCGCCCTCCGCATGGATGTACGTCACGCCGCGGCGCATCTCCTGCATGACCTGCGGCGCGATCTCGTCCCACTCCTCGCTGATTATGAACACCGTCATATTATGGTTGACTCCGCGCATCGCGAAATTGTAAGCGGTATTCGTTACGAACATCGCCACCATGGAAAGCAGCGCGGTCTCTATCCCGTAGGAGGGGATGAGGCAGCTCATTATGACTATATTGAATACTATGTTGAACGAGCCCGCGGGGATTGACGTCCTGTGGCTCAAGACCACGGTGATGACGTCGATACCGCCGAGCGACGCGCCTCGCTTTACGATGAGCGCGCAGGTGATGCCGACTATAGCAGGACCGACTATCGCGGAGAGCAGGGCGTTGTTCTCGCCCAAGCCGGAGGACGCCGCAATGGTGTTCATGAACGGGATCTCGAACATGAGCGCGTAGCAGACCGTCGCATAGAGGCTGAAAAGGCTGAACTTAAGGCTCTGGTGCTTTATGCCGAATATCGCGATGGGGAGATTGAGTCCCAAGAGCACGACCCATTTGGGGACCTTCCACAAATAGTTGAGAAGCAGCGATACGCCCGTAACGCCTCCGGACAGGAAGTGGAACGGCTCGTAGAAATACGATATCACGCAGCAGTGCAGGAAGCATACCGCGGTGATAAGCAGCAGCGTCACGATATCGTGGCGCGGCACGAACCGCTTCTCATATGGGTTGAAAGGCTTCTTCTCCCCGGTTTCTTTGGTGTTGTTTTCCATTTATGTTCCTTCCGTTATATCAGAAAAGATGCAGTACGTATTGGTTGAGTATCAGGAACACGCCGAGCGCGGCCGTGTAGATGATGAAGCCCGTAAAGCGCTTCTTGGTGATGAGCCTGAGCATGAAGCGGATTGCGAAATAGCCCGAAACGCCCGCGACTATCATGCCGACGATAAGGCCGTACCAGCTGAAATCGCCCGTGCCGTTCTTTATCAGGTCGGGGACCTCCAGCACGGCGCCGCCGAGTATCGCGGGGATGGAGAGCAGGAACGAGAACTCCGCCGCCTCGTCGCGCCTGACTCCGCACATGAGCGCGCCGGTGATGGTCGCGCCGGACCTTGACACGCCGGGGAATACCGCTATCCCCTGCAGTCCGCCGATCAGCACGGAATGCCACCACTTCATATCGTTGCATACTATCCCGCCCTTCACGCGGCGCTTTGCGATCTCCGCAGCGGTCAAAAGGAGCGCGGTCAGTATGAAGCACCAGCCGAGGAAACGCCCGTCCTCCGCCGCGTCGAAATACTTCTTGAACACGAGCATCACCGCAGCGGTGACGACGGTCGCGACTATGAGCCAGAGCGTCTTCCACTGAATCGGATGGCGAATGAGCTCAAGGAGCTGTTTGCGGTACACGATACAGACGGCCGCGAGAGTCGCGACATGCAGGAGCACGGTAAAGAGCTGTCCGCCCTCCGTGATGCCGAATATGCGCTGAACGAGCAGCAGATGGCCGCTCGATGAGATGGGCAAAAACTCGCCCAGACCCTGCACGAGCCCGAGCACGACGCACTTGATCAATTCGATTAGAGCCTTCATTCAAGACCTCCCGAAGTCACATATTACGCTTATTATATAGTAACATGTTATGCACGTGATTTCAAGAAAGAAATTGGCGTAAAAAAGCCGCTCACCCGGCGCGGATGAGCGGCCTTTACAGCTTTAATTTTATGCCAGAGTGGTTATGACGCCCATGACGTAGCGGAGTATCTTGAGCGCGTCGGCGGAGGTAAGACCGCTCGCGTGGTCGACGTTGCCGGCGAATATCTGCTTATCCGTAAGCCCGACGACGTTCATGGTGTACCTCAGCGCGAGGAGCGCGTCGGCGCTGGTGACCGTGCCGTTAAGATCGGTATCGCCCAGGAGCACATACTCGGGATGGACGTCGATATCGCCCGTGACGTTGGAGAAATCCACATCCCAGCCGTAGAAGATATAGGTGCCGTTCGCGTTGTTCACGGTCTCGGGAATAGAGGGCGCGGTCGCCGCCCCGCCGTCCTGCACCTGCTGAGTGGAGATGACGTTTCCGTCGATATCGTAGAAAGTGACGGTATGGAGGGTGACGGCGGAGGACGGATTGACGTAGACCTTGCCGTTTATTACGTCGATGCTCTCGTGATCGTGGCTGTAATCCTGGCCGGGGGCAATGACGGAGCCTTCGACGAAGTACTTGCTCTCAAGCACCGTGACGGGGATCTCCAGATAATAGCCCGCGGAGTCATGCTGCGCGAGGTTTGCGGGGGGCTGCGCGTCTATGCGATACTTGATGCGGACGAACGGACCTCCCATCTGAACGCCCCAGAAATCGAACGTGGTCAGATACATGCCGACGGTGGAATACATGTTGCCCGCTTCGCCGACGGGGTTCGTGCCCGTGCCGCCCTCGTATTCCATATTGCATACGAAGGACGCCTTGTCGGACCACGCGTTTTCGTCGTCCCATGTGGCGTTGATCATACTCGTGAGGCCTCCCGACCATGTGGTCGACTGAGCGGTGGGAGTGAAATATTCCTCCGGATAATCGATGAGCCAGTGGCCGCTGAAGAGCTGGGAGTGCTCCGAAACGGAGAGAGTCCAGTAGAACGTGCCCCCGACCGCGACGCCGGTGGCGTCCACTGTGGCGCCGGTGTATGTGACGGATACGTCGTCCGTGCCGACGGCGAATGCCGCGGGAACGATCGCGGCGGTCATTGCGAGCGCAAGTATGAGCGCGAGTATCTTTTTCATGGCTGTATTCCTTTCATTTGCTCAAAAAGAGAGCGGATATTCACATATATTATAATATCACAAATCCACTCCGACTGAAAGAGCCGTTTCCAAAGCGTCACAATATATTATTCGCCGCCCGGGTTTCACCCCGCGGGTCCCGAGCCGTGCATTTTATATGACATTCTATATAATTATTTCGACTAATTTCTCTTGACAATGCGCCGCGATCGGATAAAATAGTATTGGTAATACCTATTTGCGTGAAAAGCGCGGATAAGGACAAAAATCAAACTAATATTTTTGGAGGAAAACATGAAGAAGTTTCTGGCTATCGCCCTTTGCCTCGTGATGGTGCTCGCTCTCTGCGCCTGCAAGACCGGCAACAACGGCAAAGACAATAACGACAAGATCAAGGTCGGCGTCATCCTCGTCGGTGATGAGAACGAGGGTTATACTGCCGCCCATATCGAAGGCTTCAAAGAGGCCATGAAGAACGTCGGCATCTCCGAGGACCAGGTCACCTGGAAGTACGTCATCCATGAGAACGCCGAGTGCTACGACACCGCGAGCGACCTCGTAGAGGCCGGCTGCAAGATCATATTCTCCAACAGCTACGGTCATCAGTCCTACATGGTACAGGCCGCGCAGGAGAATCCCGGCGTCGTGTTCTGCCCCGCCACGGGCGACACCGCGAACGTCTGCGGTCTTCCCAACGTCGTCAACCTCTTCCCCTACACCTATGAGTCCCGCTACGTTTCCGGCGTCGTCGCCGGCATGAAGCTCAAGGAGCTCATGGACAACGGCACCGTCACCGATCCCTACATCGGCTACGTCGGCGCTTACCCCTATGCGGAGGTCGTTTCCGGTTACACCGCTTTCTTCCTCGGCATCCGCTCCATCGTTCCCGAGGCTCACATGGACGTCATGTACACCTCCTCCTGGTTCGATCTCAATAAGGAGAACGAGACCGCGAAGGCCCTCATGGCCCGCGGCTGCGTCATCATCGGTCAGCACGCCGACTCCACCGGCGCTCCCTCCGCTGTAGAGGCCGCTCTCGCCGAGGGTAAGGTAGCCTACTCCGTCGGTTACAATATCGACATGCTGAAGGTCGCCCCCACCGCCGCTCTGACCTCCGCTCAGAACAACTGGTCCGTGCTCTACACCAACGTCCTCAGGGACTTCCTGGACGGCAAGACCATGCAGCACGACTACACCGCCGGTTACAACGATAACGGCGTCATGATCTCCGCTCTCGGTTCCTCCTGCGCTCCCGGCACCGCCGAGAAGGTAGAGGAAGTCATCGCCGGCATCAAGGCGGGCACTCTCCACGTGTTCGACATCAACACCTTCACCGTTGGCGGCCAGAAGATGGAGTCCTATGTATTCGACTTCTCCACCATGAACGCCGACTACACCGCCGTTCAGTATGAGGGCCAGAAGATCGAGACCATCTCCGACGGTTACTTCCACGAGTCCGTCTATCGCAGCGCTCCCTACTTCGATCTCAGGATCGACGGCATCACGGAGCTCACCGATACCTCCAACTGATAAAAACACACGCTTTCGCTCCGGCCTTCGGGCCGGAGCGATTCTTTTTTCACAGTCCGGGACCTGCCTTATATACTTTGATTTTTCCCGCGGCAGAATGCCGGACCGTGTAGACAAACGCCCGTTTTTGCGATATAATCATAAGGTATTTTCATGCTCCCCGCGGGCGGCTTCGCGCCGCCGGGGATCTGCACATTGAAGGAGGGCATGGGTTTGGAAAACATTTCGAAAGTTGCGCCGCCCGAAGAGACCGCAGCGGCCGCGGAGCGCGTTCCCGCCGTACGGATGGAGGGCATAACAAAGACCTTCGGTCCTGTCACGGCGAACGACAACGTCTCGCTTGATATCTATAACGGCGAGATTCTTTCGCTCCTCGGCGAGAACGGAAGCGGCAAAACGACGCTTATGAACATGCTTTCGGGCATCTATTACCCCGACGCGGGCACGATCAGCGTCAACGGCAAGCCCGTATCCATTAGGTCGCCGAAGGACGCCTTCGATCTTCATATCGGCATGATCCACCAGCATTTCAAGCTGGTCAACGTGCTCACCGCGGCGGAGAACATCATCCTCGGCCTCAACGAAAAGTTCCGGCTGGATCTTAAGGGCGTGCGGAGATCCGTCGCCGAGATCTGCGAGCGTTACGGCTTCGAGATCGATCCCGACAAGAAGGTCTACGACATGTCCGTTTCGGAAAAGCAGACCCTTGAGATAGTCAAGGTGCTCTACCGCGGCGCGGACATACTAATACTGGACGAGCCCACCGCCGTCCTCACCCCGCAGGAGACGCAGCGCCTCTTCGGCGTCATGCGCAACATGAAGGCGGACGGCAAGTCGATCGTTATAATCACACACAAGCTGCATGAGGTCATGGCCATCTCCGACCGCGTCGCCGTGCTCCGCAAGGGCGCTTTCGTCGGCTCCATTGCGACGAAGGACACCGATCCTCAGCAGCTGACCGATATGATGGTCGGCCACGCGGTGACATTGAACATTGACAGGCCGGAGCCCGTGAACATCCGCAAATGCCTGGAGGTCGAGAACCTCTCCGTCGTCGATATCGAGGGCGTGACGAAGCTCGATTCCGTATCCTTCACGGCCTACGGCGGCGAGATACTCGGCGTCGCGGGCGTTTCCGGCAGCGGTCAGAAGGAGCTCCTTGAGGTCATAGCGGGCCTGCAGCCCGCCCGTCCCGGCAGCTCCGTGATCTATACCGACATGGAGGGCCGCACTTCCTCCCTTCTCGGCAAAACGCCGATGGAGATCAAAAAGCTGGGCGTACACCTTGCGTTCGTGCCCGAGGACAGGCTCGGCATGGGCCTCGTAGGGGATCTGGATATCGCCGACAACATGCTTATACGCACCTACACCGATGGCAGCAGCATGTTCGTTGATATGAAAAAGCCCCGCCGCCTCGCGGAGGAGATAGTCCACGATTTTGAGGTCGTTACCCCCGGCATCACCACCCCGGTAAGGAAGCTTTCCGGCGGCAACGTTCAGAAGGTGCTGGTCGGGCGCGAGATATCGGGCAAGCCCTCGCTGCTCATGAGCGCGTATGCCGTACGAGGCCTGGATATCAACACCTCATACACCATCTACCGCCTTATGAACGAGCAGAAGCAGCGCGGAGCCGCCGTGATTTACGTCGGCGAGGATCTTGACGTGCTGCTCGAGCTCTGCGACCGGATACTCGTGCTCTGCGCGGGCAAGGTCAGCGGCATAGTCGACGGACGCAATACCACCAAGGAGCAGGTCGGTCTTATGATGACCCATCTCGGGCTCCCGGAGGAGGCAGCTGAATGATACATATTTCGAAAAGAGTCGATTTCACTCTGTTTAAGGGTAAGGCCGCCGGGCTCAACCGCTACGTCGGCTGGGGCGTGCGCCTTATCGCGGTGCTGCTCTCCCTTGTCGTAAGCGGACTTATAATATTCGCGATAACGCGGCTCAACCCGCTTAAGGTCTACGGCGTTATGGCGAACGGCGTTTTCGGCACTCCCCGCAGGACATGGGCGTGGCTCAGGGACCTCGCGCTGCTGCTGTGCATCTCGGTCGGTCTCGCCCCCGCGTTCAAGATGCGCTTCTGGAACATAGGCGCGGAGGGTCAGGTGCTGGTAGGCGGCCTTGCCACCGCGGCCTGCATGATATTCCTCGGCGGCTCCTCCATACCCTCCGTTCCGCTCCTTATACTCATGGCGTTCGCCGCCATGGCGGCCGGCGCGGCCTGGGGCGTCGTCCCCGCCGTTTTCAAGGCCAGATGGAACACGAACGAGACGCTCTTCACGCTGATGATGAACTACATCGCGATACAGCTCACGCTGTTCTTCATCCCCAAGTGGGAGCACCCGAAGGGCTCCAACACCGTCGGCCTCATCAACGCCGTAACGAACAGGGGCTGGATAACCCCCATAGTCAGCGCGGACGCCATTTCAAAGATGGATCAGAACGCCTGGACGACGCAGCTCATCCGCAACACGGTAGGTCAGTCCTATTTCATAAACGTGCTGATCGTAGCCGCGATAACCGTGGGCATGTACTTCTACCTCTGCCGCTCCAAGCACGGTTATGAGATCGCGGTCGTCGGCCAGAGCGAGAACACCGCCCGTTACGCCGCCATGAACGTCAAGAAGGTCATAATAAGGAGCATGACGCTCTCCGGCGCGATCTGCGGCCTCGGCGGGTTCCTTGCCGTCGCCGGCGCGGATCACACCATCTCCACCGCCACCGCGGGCGGAAGGGGCTTCGTTGCGATAATCGTCGCCTGGCTCGCAAGGTTCAACACATTCGTAATGGTGCTCATATCCGCAATGCTCGTGTTCCTTGAAAAGGGCGCCATCGCGATAGCATCCGAGTTCAGCCTCTCCAACGACGTTTCCAATATCATAACCGGCATAATACTGCTGTTCATATTGGGAAGCGAGTTCTTCATAAACTACGAGATCAAGTTCTCGAAGCGCAGCGGAAAGGGGGCGTGATCCGTGAATCAGGTGCTTACACAGATAATAACGCTTATCACCACGGCTATCTCGTTCGGTACCGTGATAATGTACGGCAGCCTCGGCGAGATACTGACGGAAAAATCGGGCCACCTCAACCTCGGCGTTCCGGGCATAATGTATCTGGGCGGCATCGGCGGGCTTATCGGCTCCTTCATCTATGAGATGAACGCCGCTTCTCCCTCGCCCGCGCTCTGCCTTATCATCGCCCTTTTGAGCGCCGTCGCCTGCTCCGTGCTGGGCGGCCTCATATACAGCTTCCTGACAATCACCCTCCGCGCGAATCAGAACGTCACGGGTCTTACGATCACCATACTCGGCAGCGGCGCCGCGAACTTCTTCGGCGGGAGCCTTTCGAAGCTCGCCGGCGGCGTGGGCCAGATCTCCGTAGCCGTGACCTCCTCCGCGTTCCGCGCCACGCAGCATCTGACCGACGGTCTCGGCGCCGTCGATACTCTGCTGTTCAACTACGGCTTCATGGTCTACCTCGCGCTGCTCATCGCGATACTCATGAGCCTCTTCCTCAACAGGACGAGCAAGGGCCTTAACCTGCGCGCCGTCGGCGAGAACCCCGCAACCGCGGACGCCGCGGGCATAAACGTCACCCGGTACAAGTACCTTGCGACCTGCACCGGCGCCGCGATATCCGGCCTCGGCGGGCTCTACTACGTTATGGATTACATCAACGGCACCTGGGCGAACGACGGCAATATAGAAGCGCTCGGCTGGCTGGCAGTCGCGCTCGTTATTTTCGCCACGTGGAAGCCCCTCCGCGCGATATGGGGCGCGTTCCTGTTCGGCGCTCTTTACTGGCTCTATAACTACATCCCCGGCCTATCGAGGAGCTCCCAGCAGATATTCAAGATGCTGCCCTACGTTGTCACGATAATCGTGCTCATCACCGTTTCCCTCCGCCATAAGAAGGAGGATCAGCCCCCGTCCTCTCTGGGCCTGTCGTATTTCAGGGAAGACAGATAAGGAAAAAACCATCGATTGCAGGAGCCGGAACGTATGTTTCCGGCTCTTTTTTTACGGTCTTTTGTCCCCTTTTCCCTCCGAATGGGCGAAAAATATAAAAAAACAGTTGCATGTACAAACAAAATTGGGTAAAATAAAATGATGGGATATGATCTTGAGGTATGCCCTTTTGTTCACTGTCCCCCGAAATTACCCAAAACAGTACAAAAACCGCAGTGCGCGGGCTTACATAACGAGGTATTTTATGAACCTTTCACTCGAAGTAAAAAAGTTTATGAATAACGAGCATACCGGCGATTACGTCTCCGTCGTGCTTCCTTCGGAGCTCCCCGTCGAGCGCGCCGAAGTCCGCGAGCACAACCGCGACAAATCCGCCGCGCACTCCGCGAAGAGCTTTGCGGAGAACAAGGCTCGCCTCGCGGCCAAGGCAAGGGACAAGGCCGCCAACACTCAGAAGCTGCTCACCCTCAAGGAGGAGGAGCTTCAGGAGGCCAAGGTCGTTCTGGAGGAGATCGTCTCCCAACAGAAGGCAATGCTCCCCGATCTCGACGAAAAGCGCGAGGCTTTCGACGAAGCGAGCGCCGATTACGATGAGAAGAATAACATCTATACTATCAAAAAGGAATCCTTCGAGGCGATGGAGGACGCTTATAACGCCGCCGTCGAGGCCGAGAAGGCCGCTGTGCTCGTATTGAACGACTGCCGCGCCAATTTCACCGGCGCGGAATCCGCGCTTGCCGCAGCTAAAGAGGACGGCGCACGCCACGAGGGCCTGCTCTCCACCACCAGGAGCGAGGTCGCGGAGACCCGCGTGCTTTCCGAGAACGCGAAGAACGACGCGCGCGAGGCCGCACGCCTCGAAAGCGAAAAGAACGAGCGCTTCAACGAGCTTTCCGAAAAGACCGCTCAGCTGCTCGCCGTAATGAAGAAGGAGGCCCGCCGCCTCTCCGACGCGCAGAAGACGCTCGCCGCCGCCGCCAAGGAATATTCAAAGGCCGCAGCAGACCACTCCTCCGCGAGCGAGGCGCTGATCGCCGCCGAGAACATGGTCAAGGAATCCCCCAAGGCCGATAAGGAGGCTCTGAAGGCGAAGGCTTCCGCTCTGCGCGCGAAGCTCGCCGCCGCCGCGACGAGGATGGACAATGCCGAGGCCGCGAAGGCCGACGCGGAGGAAGCCCTTTTCGCAGCGCAGGAGGCTAACGGCAAAGCGGAGATCAATTACAATAAGGTCAGCGAGATGACCGCCGCCTGCAAGGAGGAGCTCGATGAGCTCAGGGCCAAGTCCGCGGATGCTGCCGCAAAGGCCGCAGAGGCGCAGGCGAGGTTCTCCTCCGTAAGCACCAATTTTGAAAAATCCCAGAACGACGTGGAGTTCTCCGTGCGCGACGTCCGCAGCCGCGAGGCCGGGCTCGTCGACAGCAGGAAGGCGCTTTTGAACGCCGAGACCGACGTCACGAGAAGGCACGAGGCCGTGACCAACGCCAAGGCGGAGATGGACAGCGCCCGCGCCGTGATGGAAGACAAACAGGCTGTTATGAAGAACAGCGAAAAGATCTACAACACCAAGAAGGCCGCTTTCGACACCATTAACAGCTCCTATCAGATGGCGGAGCGCGACCGCAGGACTCAAAAGAACATCTGCGACAGGCTCGAGACCGAGCTCCGAATGCTCCGCGACCAGCTAGATGAGGATATCAGTCTCCGCGATACCGCCGCGGAGGAGGCGGCTTCGAGCGAGGCCGAGGCCGAGCGCAGGCGCCTTTCCGTCCGCACCATCAACGCGAGGTACGAGACCGCGAAGGTCCACTATATCCAGCAGGGCAAGGGCGAGGATCTCATACTTATCCACTCCGTCGGCCAGTCGCTCTATACATTCCGCGAGCTCATATCGCGCCTCAGCTCCAAGTTCCGCGTGACGGCGCTCGATCTTGTGGGCTTCGGATATTCCGAAAAACCCTATTATTTCAACTACACCCCGGACGAGATGGCGGAGTTTATCGAAAGGTTCATGGAAGCCCTCGATATCAACTGGGCTCACATGTTCGGCTTCTCCATGGGCGCGGGCTACGTGATCAATTTCGCAAAGCGTTTCCCCGATAAGGTCGGCAGGATAGTTCTTCTCTCCCCCGGCGGCATCACCGCAGAGATGCCCTCCTCCATAAGGTCCATAGACAACAGGATATTCGGAGGCATCGCCGCAAGGATGCTGAGCTATAAATCCGTTAAGAAGATGCTCGGCGAGTGCTTCTTCGATCTCACCAACCATACGGACGATCTCGTCGACGAGTACTATAAGCCCATCGCGACTCCGGAAAGCAAGAGGGTGATCCGCACCTGCGTTTCATTCTATGACGACGAGGAAGTCATCCGCAACCTGAGGGATATCAACGCCGAAACGCTTATACTTTGGGGAAGTGAGGATAAATGGCATCCGACCGATATGGCAAACCTCTTCCAGGCGGTAATGCCGAACGTAAAATACACTCTCGTCCGCAACGCAGGCCATCTCGCTCATGAGGAAAAGGCGGAGCGCATAGCGCAGCTTATTAAGATGTTCATCCCCTGCGGTTACGACGAGGATGAAGAGACGACTTATTAAGGGTAGTTTTCCTAGTTTTCCATAATTACAGATCGTTTATGGAAAAGGAAAATCTCAAATTATAGGAAAAAGAGGAAAACTCACACATTTTCCACATTATTTTCCATCTGTCTTCCACAGAGGAAAATCCATGTGTTTCAAGGCTTCGATCCCTTTTTCCACATTATGCCCGTTATCTAATACTGCTGCTGATATAAATACATTTACAACGATCAAATAACCGGAGGAAAAGACAATGAAGTTTTGCGTTGAATCCCAGGAGCTGAACGAGGCTCTCGCCGTTGTTACAAAGGCACTGTCCCCCAATGTGGAGACTCCTATTCTGAAGGGCATTTATATAAGCGCCTTCCAAAATGAGCTTTATCTTAAATGCTCCGATTCCTCCATACAGATAGAGACTCTGATCCCCGCCATGGTCGATGAGGACGGTTCCGCCGTTCTCCCCGGACGCCTTACCGCGGATCTTATGAGGAAAACAAGGGGAACAAAGGTCAATTTCGAGACGATCGACAGCTCTTCGATGCGTGTTGAAGCTGGAAAGAGCAAATCCCTTCTGCAGTTTTTCTCCGCGGAGACCTATCCCCAGATGGATGAAGTCAAAGGAGACGCCTCCTTCAATATAAAGCAGGGCGTTTTCCGTTCCATGATAAAGCAGACCGCGTTCTGCTGCGCAGGCGAAGACGAGGGCAAGGCCATACTTCGCGGCGTACTTATGGAGTTCACGGAGGAAGGATGCCTCAATCTCGTTGCTCTTGACGGCTTCCGCCTCGCAAAGCGCACCGAAAAGGTGAGCGTGAACGGCGAGAGGCGCAACGCGGTAGTTCCCGCGAGGACGATGCAGGATATTGCCAACATCCTCTCCGATTCCGACGACGAGATCACCGTGACTCTCTCATCCACCCATATAACTGTAAATATGGGCACGACAAAGATAAAGGCTAGGCTCCTTAAGGGCGAATACATCAATTACAGGAACATTCTCTCGAAGAAATCCACATCGAGGGTCATCGTCAACAGGAGCGAGCTTCTTGAAAGCCTTGAGATAGCTTCTCTATTCTCCAAGGATTCCCAGAACAATCTTCTTAAGCTCGACTTTGAAAACGATCTGCTTACCATCACCGCAAGGAGCGAGACAGGCAGCATCAACGAGACCGCAGAGATTAACCTCACCGGCACGCCTATCGAGATCGCATTCAACGCGAAATATCTGCTCGATATCGTAAAGGCCGTGGACGACGAGGCTATCGCGCTGAGCTTCAACACGAGCGTAACCCCCTGTGTGGCGGAGCCTGTTCAGGGTGAAGGATTCTATTACATGGTTCTTCCCGTAAGACTCATGAGAAGCTGAAAACAAATACTATCGAAGCCCGCGGATAAAAACGCGGGCTGTTTTATTGAGATCAAGATATTGAGTATAGATATCCATCTATACTCAATATAAGGTATAGCCATGAAAAGACCCGTAAAAAGCCTTATGGAACAATGCATTTTCGCAGTAATATATTTTAAAAAGATCAAAAATTGCCGTTGACACGGCGACTGAGTTGTGTTAAAGTACTAAAGCCCCTGTGAAGGGGTATTATTTGGCTTGTATAAAATGTACGGCTGAATAAGCGGAAGACCGCAAAAACGGTCGATTGGACCGCAATCTTTAAGGAGGACAAAACCATGCGCGTAAAGATCACACTTGCCTGCACCGAATGCAAGCAGAGGAACTACAATACCTTCAAGAACAAGAAGAACGATCCCGATCGTCTCGAGTTCAACAAGTATTGCCGTTTCTGCCGTAAGCACACCCTGCATAGGGAAGCCAAGTAAAAGAGGAATAAGACTATGGCTAATAAAGCAGTTGCAGCAAAACCCAACTTCTTCCAGAGGATAGGCAACTTCTTCAAGGGTATCGGTAAGTACTTCAAGGAAGTCTTCTCCGAAGTGAAGAAGCTCACCTGGCCCAGCAGGAAGGAACTCATAAATTACTGTCTCGCAGTAATCGCTTTCTGTGCGCTGATGGCGATCATAATCGGTCTTCTCGACCTCGCCTTCGGCTCCGCATTCCAGTTTCTTGCCAATCTCGGCAAATAAGGATCTATCAAGATGACAGATGAGGTAAAGAACAAAATCGAAAAGGCAGTCGATCTGAGCGAGAACCTCGACGCGGCGAGCGTCAACGAGGACAGGACTCACTACGACGACGAGACGCCCACCGAACCCCGCTGGTACGTCGTTCATACCTACTCCGGTTATGAGAATAAGGTCAAGGAGGATCTCGAAAAGACTATCGAGAACCGCAACCTGCAGAACCTCATATTTGAGGTGAAGTATCCCACGGAGACGGTATCCGAGATGCCCGAGGGCGCCAAAAAGCCCAAGGTCTATCAGCGCAAGGTGTACCCCGGCTACGTCATGGTCAAGATGATAATGACCGACAGCACATGGTACATCGTAAGGAACACCAGGGGCGTTACGAGCTTTGTAGGCACCGGCAACAAACCCATCCCCCTGACCGACGAAGAGGTCACGGCAATGGGCGTTGAGCGCATGAGCCTCAAGCTGGACGTCGAGCCGGGCGAAAACGTCCGCATCGTTAACGGTCCCTTCGCCAACTTTATCGGCACTGTCACGGACATCAACGTCGAAACACAGAAGGTCAAGCTTCTCGTCTCGCTCTTCGGTAAGGATACTCCCATGGAGCTTGACTTCATCGACATCCAGAAACTCTAAAAAACCAAATTACACTATATGTTTTCCCCATCCGGGGTTTTCATAGTGGGAGGAACGGAAGCAAAAACTTCTATACTCCGCCAATACCACATTATATTAGGAGGAAACTAAAATGGCAAAGAAGATAACCGGCTTTGTCAAGCTGCAGATCCCCGCAGGTAAAGCTACACCTGCACCGCCCGTCGGCCCCGCACTCGGCCAGCACGGTCTGAACATCATGGGCTTCTGTAAGGAGTTCAACGAGCGCACCGCGAAGCAGGCGGGTCTCATAATCCCCGTCGTGATCACTGTTTATCAGGATCGCTCCTTCACCTTCATCACCAAGACCCCGCCCGCATCCGTTCTTATCAAGAAGGCTTGCGGTATCGAGTCCGGTTCCGGCGTTCCCAACAAGACCAAGGTCGCCAAGATCACCAAGGCGCAGGTCCGCGAGATAGCCGAGACCAAGATGCCCGACCTTAACGCCGCCTCCATCGAGGCCGCTATGAGCATGGTCGCCGGCACCGCGCGCAGCATGGGCGTAGTCGTCGTAGATTGAGAGGTATAAGATATGAAGCACGGTAAGAAGTATAATGACAGCGTAAAGACCATTGAAAAGTCCAAGCTGTACGATCCCGCTGAGGGTATCGAAGTTGTTCTCGGCACCGCAAAGGCCAAGTTCGATGAGACCATCGAAGCTCACATCCGTCTGGGCGTCGACTCCCGCCATGCTGACCAGCAGGTCCGCGGCGCGGTCGTCCTCCCCCACGGTACCGGCCGCGTTGTTCGCGTCCTCGTCTTCGCTAAGGGCGATAAGGCCCGCGAGGCTCAGGAAGCCGGCGCCGATTTCGTAGGCGATGAGGATATGGTCAAGAAGATCCAGACCGAAAACTGGTTTGGATTCGATGTCTGCGTAGCCACCCCCGATATGATGGGCGTCGTCGGCCGCATCGGTCGTGTTCTCGGCCCCAAGGGCCTCATGCCCAACCCCAAGAGCGGCACCGTTACCATGGACGTGGCGAAGGCCATCGCCGATATCAAAGCCGGTAAGGTCGAGTATCGTGTCGATAAGACCAACATCTGCCACTGCCCCATCGGCAAGGCCAGCTTCGGCAAGGATAAGCTCGTTGAGAACCTCAACACCCTTATGGACGCCATCATCAAGGCGAAGCCCGCTGCGGCGAAGGGCACCTACATCAAGTCCCTCGTCCTCTCCAGCACCATGGGCCCCGGCGTCAGGTTCAACGGCACCAGGTTCGGCAACTGATAAAAAACATTTTTACGGCGTATCCCAACGGGATACGCCGTATTTTATTGCATAAAAACACATCAGATGGTATAATCGGCTGTAACAGATAAAAAATCAACGGAGAGAAACATGCAGGACTTCTTTGTAAAGCTTTTTTCCTCGCTCGCAGGCAAGTTCGCCGAAGCTCCGCAGGCGTGGGGCGCGCTGCACATCATATTCTTTGCCGTAGGGCTCTCACTCTCGATATTCGCGGCGATACTCCTCCGCAACTGCAGCGATAAGACCTTCGATCGGGTGCTCCGCACGGTAGGTTTCGTGCTCGTGGGTATGGAGATAATAAAGATATCGTTCTTCTATTTCGCGATACATAACTGCGATATCGTCGAAACGGCTTATCTTTTCCCGTTCCAGCTCTGCAGTATCCCCATCTACATGGCGCCGATAGCCTCCTTCCTAAAAAAGGAAAGCGTCGTCAGAAAGGCCATGCTGACGTTCATGATGACCTATACCTTCATGAGCGGGCTTTCCGCGTTCATCAATCCCTCCGGGATACTGATGGACAGGATACTTCCCACGTTCCACTCCCTCATCTGGCACATGCTGCTGGTGTTCATAGGCCTGCTTATCGCGTTCACCGGCCGCGGCGGGTACAAGTTCCGCGATTTCTTCCGCGCGTTCGTCGCGTTCATAGTCTGCTGCTATACGGCGCTCTTCCTGAACGTGCTGATACCCACGCTCCTTCCCGGCGCGGACGTCAATATGTTCTATCTGGGGCCGAACCGCTCCTCGCTCATAGTCTTTGACGCCATCTACGACAAATGGGATTGGGTGGTGCAGATGAAGATCTACGAGATCGCGCTCTCGATAGGCGCGTTCATAGTCTTCATATTTGCTAGGCTCGGCGCGAAGAAGCGCGCGAAAAAGGCCGAGCAGGAATAACAGAACACAGATCAGGCCCGCCAAAAAGGCGGGCCGTTATAATATATTTTTTTCCGACAAGGTAATCGTTTATTTTTTCGCATCTTAATAGATGTAAGGCCTTACAAAGCGAAAGGAGCTCTCTGGCCGGGGGATGAATACCTCCGCCGCAAAAGAGTATCGGCATGAACGACCGCGAGATAATCGCATTGCTCAATAACAGGGACGAAGCCGCCATAGAAGCCATCAAGGATAGGTTCGGCGGACTGTGCTTCGGCCTTGCCTCGAACATACTTGCAGACAGGCGCGACGCGGAGGAATGCGTTTCGAGCGTGTATTTCAAGCTGTGGACGAGCATCCCTCCCGCAGATCCCAAGGATCTGACCGCCTATATCGCAAAGGCTGCGCGAAACGAAGCTCTCATGCGATACCGTTCGAACTCCGCCAAAAGGAACTTCTCCGCGGCTATACCGCTCGAAGAACTGGAGAACTGCATTTCCGGCAGCGGCGGCGCGGAGGACGCGATCCAGACCAAGGCGATCGCAGGGGCGATCGAGGAGCATATCCGCCGCCTTCCCTCATTGGAGAGGGGCGTGTTCATGAGGAGATACTGGTTTTTCGACAGCGCGAAAGCGATAGCCGTGAGATTCGGGATAACCGAAAAGCGGGTCAACGCGCTTCTTGCTAAGACAAGAAAGGAGCTTCGCCGCTATCTTGTCAAGGAGGAATACATCAATGAATAACAGCACTTTAGATATATCGATCGCCCTCGGGGATATGGACGACGCCCTTGTTTCGGAGGCTGCGAACGCCTCGGCACAGAGACGGCATTATCTTCCGAGGCTTATCTCCGCCGCAGCGGTGATAGCGGTAACGGTCGCCGCCGCGCTCGTCGTCCCCAAGCTAATAAAGGGTCCGGATGACGATAAAACCGCGGTTATAATAACGGTACAGCCGACTCAGAATAACGAGCCGACAGAGACAGCGACCGCGGAACCCACGGCGGAGCCCGCGGACGATACCCCGGAGGCAACATCGGAGCCCACGCCCCTTTCGACGGGATCGGCGCCGACATCGGAACCATCTGTGACGGAAGCGCCGGGGGTCACTTCGGAGCCCACGGCGACGGCTGCCGTGACGCCAAAGGCGACGCTCACGCCAAAGCCTACTTCCTTGACCACGCCGCGGCCTACCCCTTCCCCCACGGGGGGGCCGCAGCCGACGCCCGAGCCCACGCCCGTTCCGACGACTGAGCCGACGCCTACTTGGCCGCCGGTCGAAACGACGGGCGAGCCCGGGCCCGGGCCGGAGCAGATCACGTTCACCTCGCTCAGCGCGTTCATTTCGGCCGTTCAAGCACAGGAAGACCCGCTCCTGAGCGGCATCGACTGCTACTATTATCCTGCCGAGCTCCCCTCGGGGGCAGAGCTCAGAACGATCACCGTATCGGATACGGACATCGACCTCACCTTCGTGACCACGGATATGAAGAGCTATCGCCTTATATGGTACAGGCGCCAATCGCCCGATCACATCAACGATATTGCGAATAACGAACCCGGGCAATGGTACGGAAACGTTTACGTACCGGATAGGCCGAACGATCAGGCGGCGATAAACGCATATTTCACGCAGTACGGAGTGCTGTTCCGCGTGGTGCTTTCGCCGAAGTGCGGCGTTGAGGACGCGGTGAACTTCTGCAGCGTGACAAGACACACGATTTAAAAAGGAGGAAACCATGAAAAGAACTCACGGAAAAGCGCTTGCGCTGGTATTATGCATGGCACTCCTTCTCGCTCCGGCCGCTGCGCTCGCGGAAGCCGAGAGGGGTTATCCCGATGAACTAAGCTGTGAAAAGCTCCTTGCCTTCTGGAGGCAGGAGGACAAAAACGGCGTTACCAACGGCGACGCCGTGTATGATATCGATTGGCAGTTTTCACCCGAGCATTATATTGGCTTCGGAAGCGAATATCCGAGCTACGGCGGCTCGTGGTATACCCCGCTGGTATTTGAGGATGTGCTGCCGGAGGGATTCATGTTCCTGTTCGGCTATCGCGTGAGCTTCTGGGACACCTTCGTTACCGATGAAGGATACGAGATAGCGGTCGACGGCTACGAATACGCATTCCCCGATCTGCACGGCGACCTCGATCTTGCGGGGACGAACGTGACCTGCGTCGCGCCCGGCTGTTTCGAGGATTACGGCGACGGCGTTTCAACGCATATAGAGTCTGTCGAGCTCGATGGCTGCGAGCTGCTGAGCTCGGTGCGCCTCATTGGACAGGAGCATTTGAACTCCGTTTCCGCCCTTGGCTGCGGGAACCTCACGAGCTTCTGCGTTATCGACTGCGCCTGCAAAGATATCGCCTTCGAAATAACTGCATTCGAAGCGCCGATCTGCCTTTGCGCTTTCGGCGCGGGCTCCGTGGGAACGGACTGCACCAACGTCAAAACCGCGATCGCATATCCCGAAGGGGACATGTTCCTCGGCTGGTATGAGAACGGCGCGCTCGTCTCCCGCTCGATCTGCTATTACCTTGAGCGCGGCGGCTGCTTCACCGCGGTATTCTCCGGGGACGTCGACGGGAGCGGGACCGTCAACGCGTCGGACGCGCTCCTCGCCCTGCGCTCCTCGCTCGGCCTGTTCACGCCCGAAGATCCCGCTATGGCGGACGTCAACGGCAGCGGAGCGGCGGACGCCGGGGATGCGCTGCTCATATTGAGGCTCACGATGGGACTTCAATAGCCCGAGCGGAGAAAAACTGCCCGCACGCCTGCTCGGCGCGTGAGCGGATGAGCGAACAAGAAAGGACGATACGCATGAAAAAGCGATCAATCATATTCATACTGTTGACGGCGCTTGCCCTTTGCGCCTGCACGGTCAAGGACAAGCCGAAGGATGAAGTTCCCGCGAGCGCGGTCCCGACCGAAGCCGCGGCCGACCCCGCGGAGAGCGCTTCCGCCGGCGAAACCGCGCCAATCAACGGCCGATTCAGAGAGGACGGCTGGCTCAAGATCCTCTCCGGAGGAGCGACGATATTGCCCATGGAGCACGACGTTCCCGGCGATGAACTCGTTTCATACTCGGGGCTCGTGACCGAGGGCGTGCCGCTTGGCGATTACCTGCCGGAGATCTATGAGAGCCTCCCCGTGATAGACCGCTCAAAGGGCTTCGAGCTCGAGGTCTACGAATGGGGAAGCATATACCTTATAGACGTATTCGACGCCTCTTTTGAAAGGATCGCCCACGGCCTCAGCGAGGCGGAGCTGTATGCCTTTGCCGCGGAACACCATGAAGAGCTCATAGCCGACGTAAGGATTTTCGTGCCCGGCTGCGAGATATTCGAGGAGCCGACAGAGCGAGTGGGCGCGGGCTACGCGTTCATATTGAGCAAAACCGACAAGGATGCCGCGAGAGAGCCCTTCATGCGGCTCTATTCCGCAGGGATCGAAGTCCCTACGCGGGAGTTCTATTTCCACAGCTCGACCGCCTTTTATCAGGACGGCAAGGCAACCGGCATGCTGAAGGGGGACGGGGTCGCGTTCTTTGATCCCGACCATATCGCCGCCGTGTATGACGAGCTTCCGGTCTGCAATGGCTGCCGCGTTGAAGGGCTCGATATAAGGCTTTCGGAGGGCTCGAAGATAGCTTATATCTACCTTTACGATCCGGCGAACGGATTTGAAAGGACGACTCTATATACACAGGCGGAGCTCGACAAGTTCATTATCGATTCCGCTTCGGATTATAAGGAATACGTCGTCGAGGTGATAGTGACCCACGAGGGCGACTATATCGAGGAGCTTGACGAAAGCGAGACATTCACCAACAGCTACGCGTTCATAGTCAAATGAAGGCCAAAAGTATATTGCAGAAAAAATCCTTTACCTGCTTTATTTTAAGCGGGTATTCTGTTATAATTCCCCTGTAAACTCTATTACGAAAAAGGAGATATCACCATGCCCGTTAATCTTAAAGGACGTCATCTGTTGACCCTCAAGGACTTCACTCCCGAGGAGATCATGTACCTTCTTAACCTCGCCGCCGATCTTAAGGCCAAGAAGCGCGCCGGTATCCGCGGCGACCTGATGGCCGGCAAGAACGTCGTTCTCCTGTTCGAGAAGACCTCCACCCGTACCCGCTGCGCTTTCGAAGTCGCCGCTTACGACGAGGGCGCGAACGTGACCTTCCTTTCCAACTCCCAGATGGGCAAGAAGGAATCCATGGAGGATACCGCGAAGGTCCTCGGCCGCTTCTACGACGGTATCGAGTTCCGCGGCTTCAAGCAGGAGACCGTTGAGCTTCTCGCCAAGTACGCAGGCGTTCCCGTATGGAACGGCCTCACCGATATGTATCATCCCACCCAGGTATTGGCCGACCTTCTCACCATCCGTGAGAACATTGCCAAGCCCGTCAACAAGGTAAAGCTCGTTTACGTCGGCGACGCCCGCAACAACATGGGCAACTCCCTTATGATAATCTCCGCCAAGCTCGGCATGCACTTCGTCGGCATCGCTCCCAAGTGCCTCTGGCCCGAAGAAGGCCTCGTTACCGAAATGCGCGAGCTCGCCAAGGAGACCGGAGCGAAGATCGAGTTCTCCGACAAGGTCGAGGACGTCGACGGCGCTGACGCCATCTACACCGACGTTTGGGTATCCATGGGCGAAGAGGCTCAGTTCGAAGAGCGCATCAAGCTCCTTGAGCCGTACCGCGTGACCATGGACATGATGAAGGCGACCCATAATCCCGACGTCATCTTCCTGCACTGCCTGCCCAGCTTCCACGATCTCGAGACCTCCGTCGGCCGTGAGATCTATGAGAAGTACGGCCTTAAGGAGCAGGAGGTATCCGACGAGGTGTTCCGCTCCTCCATGAGCAAGGTCTTCGACGAAGCCGAGAACCG
>JAFZYC010000081.1 GCA_017616435.1 Clostridia bacterium | reverse complement strand
GTGATCGATACGGCGGAGGACGACGAGGGGCGGCTCTTTACCTGCGGGCATTTTGACCTCGTCATCTGCGACGAGGCGCACCGCTCCATCTATAACAAATACCGCGACATATTCAACTATTTCGACGCGCCGCTCGTGGGCCTCACCGCCACGCCGAAGGACGAGATCGACAAGAACACCTACGAGATATTCGAGCAGGAAAGCGGCGTGCCGACCTACGGCTACGAGCTCGCGCAGGCGGTCACGGACGGGTTCCTCGTGGACTTCCTCTCCGTGGAGACGACGCTCAAATTCATCCAGCAGGGCATAGTTTATGACGAGCTCTCCGAGGAGGACAAGCAGGCGTATGAGGATACCTTTACCGACGAGAACGGCGAGCTGCCCGAGAGTATCGGCTCCTCTGCGCTGAACGAGTGGATCTTCAACGAGGATACCATCCGCGAGGTGCTGAACGTGCTCATGACGCACGGGCTCAAGATCGATTACGGCTCCAAGATCGGCAAGACGATAATATTCGCCAAGAATCACGCCCACGCGGAGAAGATACTGGAGGTCTTCGGCAGGGAGTATCCGCATTTGACCGGATATGCGAAGGTGATCGACAACTACATGACCTACGCGCAGAGCGCGATCGACGAGTTTTCCGACCCGAGGAAGCTCCCGCAGATCGCGATCTCGGTCGATATGCTCGATACGGGCATCGACGTGCCGGAGGTCGTAAACCTCGTCTTCTTCAAAAAGGTGATGAGCAAGGCGAAGTTCTGGCAGATGATAGGCCGCGGCACGCGCCTATGCCCGGGGCTTATCGACGGCAAGGACAAGGAGAAGTTTTACATATTTGATTTCTGCGGCAATTTCGAGTTCTTCCGCATGAACAAGGGCCGCCCTACCGCGAACATGATCGCGCTGCAGGGAGCGATATTCTATTTGAAATCGCAGCTCGTCTATAAGCTGCAGGATATCAATTATCAGACGGACGAGCTCAAGGCCTTCCGCGCTGCGCTCGTCGACGATATGGTGCGCAAGGTGCGCGAGCTCAACCGGGAGAACTTTGCCGTAAAGCAGCACATGAAGTACGTCGACCTGTATTCCGATCCCGAGAATTACAGGACCATCACCTACGAGGATACGCTGCTGATAGGGCAGGAGCTTGCGCCTCTCATAATGCCCGATCCGGACGATCCCAAGGCGCTGCGCTTTGATTGGCTCGTTTACGGCATCGAGCTCGCTCTGCTCGCGGGCAGGACGTACAACCGCGCCCGCCGCGACCTGCTAAAGAAGGTAGAGGGCATCGCGTGCGTCGCGAACATACCGGAAATAATGGCGCAGTCGGAGCTGATCGATAGGATACTGCACACCGATTACCTCGACAACGCCGATATCTTCGACCTTGAGAACATCCGCGAGAATCTGCGCGACCTCATCAAGTACATCCCCGTGAGGAAGCTGCGCTACGATACGGATTTTGACGACGAGATACTCACGATGGACTGGAACGAGTCGGAGCTCGAGAACGACGACCTCAAAAACTATAAGGCGAAGGCGGAGTATTACGTCCGCCAGCATCAGGACAACGAGGTTATACAGAAGCTCCGCAGCAATATCCCGATGACGGAAAAGGACATAAAGGTGCTGGAGGGCATCCTCTGGAGCGAGGTCGGCACGAAGGCGGAGTATGAGGCGGAGTACGGAAAGAAGCCGCTCGGCGAATTCGTGCGAGAGATCGTCGGTATGGACATGGCTGCGGCAAAGGCGGCCTTCGCGGAGTATCTGAACGATACGAGCCTCGATTCACGGCAGATCTATTTCGTCAACCAGATCGTCGAGTACATCGTCCATAACGGCATGCTGCGCGACCTTTCCGTCCTGCAGGAGCCGCCTTTTACAGACCTAGGCAGCATTGTCGATATCTTCACCGACCTTTCCGTCTGGACCGGCATCCGGCGGACGATAGAAACCATAAACACCAACGCGATCGCAGCGTAAGGAGTAAGCCTCCGGCGATAGTGAGTAAAAACGCTGCAGCGCCTGCCGCAAGCCTGAACGCAAGCTTCAGTATCGTCAGCAGCAGCCATACCGGGGCAAGCAGTATTTTAAAAACGGTCCGCATATTCATATCCTCCTTGTGGTTCTGAGAACATGATAGCAGACCGCGATCGATTTGACGAATGTGCGGAAAAGGAAAAGAGCCGCTCACTGGGAGCGGCATAATCAATACTACGAATCCTCGCTTTAAACAAATAAGACTGAATCCTCTGTTTCGGGAACGGGAGTGTCGTCTTCTTCGGTCAGATCGCACAAGCTTTTCGTTACAATGAGATTGTGTTCACTTGCAAAAACGAAAAGATATCTATCACCATACCGATACTTAAGGCCATCGACTGTTCCATCTTCCGCATAAAGGATTTTGAGCAGTTCGAAGTTTCCATCTGCTGGCGCGTTGATACGTAGATCGTACATTTCCTGATTGTAAAGACCGATCGTGTTGACGGAGATTGCACCGTTTTCTCCATTTTCCGTATGCTCTGCCTCGATTATTCGGTCTTCGTAAACTATCATTACTGTATAGCATTCGCAGCTTTGTCGATTATACTGCTCTAAATCTTCGTGAGAAATATCCATGTATAAGACTTTGCCGGAAAGATTTCCCACAAGGTCATCGGTTATCAAGTCGAGCGGAGGCATGCTGACATCACCGCGATTCCAATGCATAGCGGCCTCTTCGGGTGTCATAAAAGCGCGAGTACTTATATGGCATTTATCGCACCTTACAGCAAAATCATCACCAATGACCATTACCGTTTCCGGATCACCGCCGCAATCGCACTTTCGGCAGGGTGGATTGTCCATGTCGAGATACCCGATCAATCGCAGTTTGTGTATTTCTGTATTTGATTCCTTTTCAATAGCCGTTGCTTTTCCCTGAAAGCTTCTGATCTCCTCGCCGGATGCAGTTCTTGTATCCGACTCAAAAAAAGCAAAAGCGCATTGGTAATCATTCCAATTGCGGAAACGCAAAAACTGATCAGCGCTTTCTTCTTCAGCACATACAAGCTCACGCAGATAGCGACTGGATTCAAAGATTCTTTCATAAGAAGCTAACAACAAAATCATTTTAATAGCGTACTCAATGGAATAGCCCCAAGTATTATCTCTAAACGGGGTGTCTGCATCATATGCACCAGCTTCAAACATTAGGATATCGCCGATAAGTTCAACGGCAAACGATTCAGCATAGGAGGCGGATAGCCCCGCATCCAGGAAAAGCTTAAGCGTCCGAATGCCATACTCATTTCGAACCCAAGTCAGTTCGTAGAGAACATCCCACTCGGAAGTTTCAATATCCATGCCGTATTGAAGAAACAGGCTGACAAGGATGGGAAGACGCTCGGCACGTTCGCGTTTTTGGCCTTCTATAAACAGTTCATTCAGCGTATAATCATCCTCTGGATTATAGGGACCCAGAGGGTCAGCGCCTTCCTTAAGCAAATCCTCAACCAGATTGATGTCTAATTCTTTTGCTGTAGCTGCTTCGCAAAGAAGCTCATTCAATTCCATCTGCGTCATAATGGTTATCTCCAATCAAATAATGGGATGCCATAGTTGTATTGCTCAACACAATGCTTCATAGAAATTATAAAGCATTCTTTTGAAAAATGCGATACAAAAAACGGTACTCACTTTATTCTCGGAACAATATATTGCCGGCACGATCGAGGTTTTGCATTTTAGCAGACCGTGATCGATTTGACGAATGTGCGCAAAAGGAAAAGAGCCGCGCGGGCGGCTCGTTAAACGGGATCTGTCACACCTTCCGGACCATATCCGTGGGTCTATCCGAAATACCTTTCAAACACCTCTTCGGTATTCGTAAACTCGCAGCTCAGGGGCTTATTCTGATCGAAATCAAAATCGAAGATCAGCACTCCCGAAACGTCTTTACCGGTCTCGCCGTCCGTGATCGTCGCGTAAGAGCCGATATAAAGCTCCCCGCCGCGGAAAAACGGCACCGGAGGCTTGATCAAAAGGGTCGCGCCCTCCGGCGCGCAGGCCAGGAGCTCTTCCTCGAACCGATCGTACTTTAACCACGAGGTGAACAGCACCGTGCTCAAAAACTCCGCGTGCTCGGACCTTAGGTAATCGGGGAGCTCTATCCCGTCCAGGCACTTGAGGATGTAGATAAAGCGCGCGTCCTCCATCCAGCCGCCTCCGAGCTTATATTCATAGAGGCGGATGAGTATGTCCTCCGGAGCGAAGAAGGTCTCGGGCTCGTCGTAAACGGACGGGCGGGAGAACCAATTGAGCGTTTCACAGGCGGAAACGTATTCCTCCGCGGAAAAACCCGCGTCCAAAAGCAGTTCGGCGAAAAGCGCGTCCGAATCCCAGCCGAAGTACAGCCTGCGAACGGTATCCTCCCCGTACAGGTATTCAAGACCGGTCAGGAAAGCGCAGTTCTTGTGGTAGCTTCCCACCGTGCCGGAATAATACTTGCAGGTGTAAAGCTCCGCGCCGCCCTCCGTAACGAAGTTGGTCTCCTCGCAGCACAGCTTGCGCTCGAAATCCTCCGGACTCAAGTCCGCGGTGTCGGCGGGGGTCAGGCGCCGCCCGTCAAGCAGATAAATGGGAAGCATCTCTCCGGCGAGCGTATAATCGAGGAAGTGCATAAGCTCGTGGAACAGCGTGGACGGGGCCCTGTAATGGTCCCTGTCCATCGTTTTTCTGTCAAGCAGTATGGAAACGTCTGATGGGTCGAATTCTCCCGCGTTGCCGTCCTCGCCGAGATCCTCTGCGGTGATGCTGAGCCTGCTAAGGCGCGAAAAAAGGATCTCCTCGTCGACAAGATCGGCGTTGTCCGCTATTACGGGGAATATCCTGTATACGAACTCGCCGTATTCATCGAGACCTTCGTTGCCCTCCAAGGCTTCGCTGAACCTGATGAACAGCGCGTATTCGCCCCTGAGGTCGTCCTCTGAAAGCCCGTGCTCCGCGGCATGGCGCTTTGCTTCAGCCGCCGCGGGATCCTCCGTCGGCGCGGGCGTGGGAGCTTCCGTCGGAGCCTCGGTCGGCTCTAACGTCGGCTCCGCGGTCAGGCTCTGCGTTGCTTCCGCGGTATTCGCCGCCTCTGCGCCTCCGTTCGCGGGCTTATGCGAGCAGGCCGACGCCATGGAAAGCAGCATCAGTGAGATAAGTATTGCAGCGATGATCCTTTTCATTTCAGCACTCCGTTAAGCTTCCTTCGTAAGGTTTCCGTTCAATTGATCCAAAACGGTATTATCGGGCCCGGTCTCTTTCTTATCCGCATAGATCCATAGGACAACAGCCGCTATGAGCCAGACGCCACGGTAAACGTTTGCCGATACGCTGCCCGGGAAGCCGTCAAACAATGCGTTCCAATCATAAACCGCGCCGATCGCGTCAATGAAGGTATGATACAGCGCACAGGCGATCACGCTTTTAGTGGATTTATAGATCGCGGCCAAGGCAAACGCCCAGATGAAGATCGTGATCCCGAATCCGATCACGCTGTCTCCGTAATGATTTGAGGTCGGGTCTATGAACACGGGAAAATGCCAGACGAACCAAATGGCCGCGGTAATAAGGACCGAAAACGGATACTTCATTCTTTTATCCAATTCAGGCTGCAGCAAACCCCTCCAGCCGGTCTCTTCGGCGATACCGACAAACGGTATCATTATCAGGAAACCGAGAGGGAACATATACCATGGCGAGCCGTTGGGCGTCCCGAACAGTATTGCGTAAACAAAGGCAAGCAAGCAAAACCCGCCTGTGATCAAGAAGGTTTTCAGCTTGTTTTCCGTGCGGAAGACGTTGCGGAACAATTGCTTGACGCCGATTTTTTCTATGAACAGAGCGATCACCAAAACCGCTAAAAAGGGCGTCGGAGTTGAGAATAACAGCCCTATCGCCGCGTATAAAAGATAACCTGCGGTCATCTGCCCCGTTTCGCTGTACTCTATCGAATACGGCTGCAGCCATACGTTAAGGGTGATATAGCAAAAAGCAGACAGCAATATCACCAGCAGCAGATACCACAATAATCTGCTTGATTTGGTTTTGTTGCGGTTCGATGTTATTGCCTTCCTCATAAACAGTTCTCCAAACTGCGATCTATCGGGATTGTTTTTTCGTTTTACCGGAAACGGCTGCGCTGAACGGGCAGCGTTTGCCGATGCACTGATTATTCCTCGAAGAATACCTGCAGACGATCTCGGGCTTTTCCATTTCGATCCCGAAGTGTTCCTTTACGAAGTCCACGGCCGCGAGTATTGAAAGGAACGAATCGCGCTTGCAGCAGCGGGGGCCGCCGATCGTGCCAATAGACTCGAGAGCCATTGAGGTCATGAGATTCGCAAGTCCCCACGAATCGGTCGTGAGCGGCGAAGCTTTAGTGATTATCGAAACGAACATACCCGCGCTGACGCCCGCGCCGCACGCGCCCCAGAAGCCGCAGGCGCCGCCGGGCACCTTCTTGCCGCGGCTCATCATCTCGGCAAGCGCGCAGGGCAGGTCGATCTCCCCGCCCGCGTTTTTATACGCCGTCAAAAGAGCGCAGCCGACCATGACGTGATGCTCCGGCCCGTGCATGTGGCAGAAGGGCATATCCATCATCTTTTCGATAATGGCGACGGGATCCTTAGAGGTCTCCTCAAGACAAAGCCCTATGACAGAATCGAGGCCCCTCGTGTGGCACTCATTGCAGACGTAGTGCCCGCTTATGCAGCGCGTCTTGCTGTTCTCTTTCTTATGGCATATCGCGCACTCCATAGGCGTATCCGTTCCCAGATACTCGAGCGGCGCTTTGCAGATCAGACATTCTTCTTTCATAAAGATCTTGACGTTATTCCCTTTCCGTAATTACGACGTGAACGGTTTCGTCGTCCCGACAAACGGGAATCAGTCACACTACTTCCATTCCTTTTGCAGAATGGCATATTGATACGTATTCTCATAATGCGGCGTGCCGTCCGGGTTATTCACGAACGAAATGAATTCAAGAAACAGGCCTTCGCGGCGCATGCCGAGTTTTTCACAGAGATGCTGACTCGGCAGGTTGTAATCCTCGGTATATGCGTAGATCCGCCGCGCGCCCTTTTCATTGAACAAGTAATCAAAAAACGCGTGCGCCGCTTCGTAGGCGTAACCTTTGCCGCTGTATGCAAGATTCAGCATCCAGCAGGGACTGAACGTATCTTTTGAAGCAGTCTCATCCGCATGCGGTTCTCCGGCTTCGGGATATGCGTCGATCTCGCCGATGACCTTGCCGTTTTCTTTCAGAGTAATGGCAAAGCAGTATTCGGTCTCACCGACACGCTTTTTCATCTCCGCCTTTGCGTCCTCAAGCGTATCGAGCTTCATTGATGCAAAGCAGTTTACTGCCGGTTCATGCAAGTAGTCAAAAACGTCCTCCGCGTCCGTTTCAAGAAAAGGACGGAGTATGAGCCTTTCGGTTTCAATGATCATTTTTTAACCTCTGCAAACGGGAATTCATCGATTCGTTCTTCTCAATAGTTCTGCGATTACGCTGCGGATTGGAGGAGATATTTCATTGATGTCGATCTCATGCGGGTAAAAGAATTGCAGTTCTTCCATTTCGCCGTCGAGAGCTTTCGGTTCTCCTTTCCAACGCTTGCAAATGTATACAATCTCGAAATTGGATACTTCGTCTCCGTTGGGGTAAATATAATGTGCTTCAGGACCGGAATTGACAAAAAAGAACTCGATTTTATCCGCCGTCAACCCCATTTCCTCATACAATTCTCTCTTTGCGCAATCTTCAACATACTCGTCGATTTCAACAGAGCCGCCGGAATATCCCCATTTGTGATTGTCCCTACGCTTTCCCAAAAGTATGCGGCCGTGTTTATCAATACAGATGATGCTTGCCGCACATTGGATGACTGTTCTATGCCCGACCAGTTTTCGCATCTCAGCCATGTAGCCTGTCATGCTGTCACCTCACCAAACCCCGATTTGTCAATCTGATTATACCACGGCGAAGCGCGTAAGACAACGAAAAAACCTCTCCTGCCCGGCGGACAAAAGGGGTTTATTTGCATTAAGTACACTTCGATAAACGGAAAGTTGTCAAAGCATCCTTGACAGCAGAAAATCAGGAGCTTTTCCTATAATTACATCATCAGTAACATCAATTACGTCACAATCATTTTTCTTGTATTCGTTCACGAAACTCTGCTCACTATCGAATATGATTTCCTTTCCGTACCACGGTTTTCCAGATTGAGGAGTCAGCTCCAAATATACAGTTTTGCTTTCCAGATAGAAGGTCAAAACGGTATGGAACTTATTATTTTGAATGTCATGCAGTAGCCAGATCTTGCTTGGAACACTGTGTTTGTCCAGAATAGATTTCATCAAAACGACAGCATCATTACATGTGCC
>JAFZYC010000080.1 GCA_017616435.1 Clostridia bacterium | reverse complement strand
GGCCGCGGGGCATACGCCCCGCGGCCTTTTATATACCTGTCTGAAGCTCACTTTATGCTTGAACTTCCCCAACGGATATGGTATTATAGTATTTGGGTCTTTTCGGCCCGAACGAACTGAAAGGAGATCTTCGGTCTCAAAATGAAGAAGCTTATTTGCATGCTGCTTGCCTGCGTGATGATGCTGGCCGCCGCCGGCTGCAGGAGGCACGAGGGCAATATTATCGATATATCCGCCGACGCAAGCGAAAAACCCGTTGTTACGGAAGCGCCGGTCCTTACGGAGCTGCCGGCGGAGACGGACGTCCCCGCGACGGAGGCGCCCACGCCCGATCCCGATCTTACGCCCGAACCCACCGCCATACCCGAACTGCCCGAGGGGCAGCTCCTCTGGCTCAACACCATGCCCACCGATCTTTACGGCATATCCCGCGCGGAAGCGGAGGCCTGGTTCGCCGACGCGGTATTCGTGGGCGATTCCATCATGCTCGGCTGGAAGAACTACAATAACTCCATGCTCTCCTCCGACGCGTCGTTCTTCGGCCCCACGCATTTCCTCTGCGAGGGCAGCTACGGCGCGGGCCACGCGCTCGAGCCCGTTTCCGACAAGAGCCTGCATCCCCTCTATCAGGGCGAGCAGCACCTCCTGTGGGATTCGATCGAGATGATGGGCGCGAACAAGGTGTTCATCTGCTTCGGTTTGAACGACGTCGCGATCTACGGCGTGGAGGGCACCGCCGCGAACTTCGAGACACTCTGCACGAGGATACTCGAAAAGTCCCCGCAGGCGAAGATCTACATAATCAGCTCCATGTACCTCATGGACGATTCCCATCAGAGGAAGCTCACGAACGAGAACCTTCGCATATTGAACGGCATGCTGCGCGACATGTGCGGCCGCCGCGGGTTCGGCTTCGTAGACATCGCGAGCCACCTCGTGGGGGAGGACGGCTATCTGAAGCGCGAATACTGCTCCGATCCCGATTCCAACACGCCCTGCCATCACACCGCCGCGGCTTATAAGATCTGGGCCGAGATATTGAGGTCCGTCGCCGCACGCGATATCAAATGGGGCAACTGATAAATCGAAAGGAAGACAACGATATGAAGAAGATCATCTCCGCGATATTCGCGATACTGCTCGTTATGGCTCTTGCCGGCTGCGGCAAGCCCTCGGGCGAGAACCAGACCACGCTGCCCGCCTCCGCGGCGGAGCTCTGGGCAAAGGCCAATGAGGTCTCCGGCTTCGGGAACATGACTCCCGTTCCCGTCGGCGATCTTTCCGACATCTACGGCATCGACCAGCAGCAGGTGGAGGATTTCATCTGGTACATGTCCGAGAATCCCTCCCTCAACGCGGATGAGACCGCGATATTCAAGCTCACGAACGAATCCTACGCTAACGAGGTAAAGGCCAAGTTCGAGGCGAGGATCGCGCGCCAGCTCACCGTCGCGCAGGGCTACAGCCCCACAGAGGCCTCTAAGCTCGAAAACGCGAAGGTCGCTGTCGAGGGCTGCTGGGTCTACTACTGCGTGGGAGACAACTCCGACGCCATGATGAAGGTCATAAAGAACACCAATAAGTAATGATTTTTTCCAGCCTGCTTTTCCTGTCCATATTCCTTGTTGCGGTACTGGCTCTGTATTACATAATACCGAACCGGCTTTATCGCAACATCGTTTTGTGCGTCGCGAGCCTCTTCTTCTATGCCTGGGGCGAGCCCGTGTGCGTGATACTGATGATCATATCGATCCTCGTGAACTACGCGGCGGGCCTCCTTATGGGCAGGGCGAGGCGCAGGAACAGGCCGGGAGCGGCGAAGGCGGCGCTCGTCGGCGCGATAGTGTTCGATCTTCTGATGCTCGGCGTGTTCAAGTACACCCCGCTGGTGTTCGACACATTAAAGAGCTTCATCCCCGCGCTCAAGGCGGCGCCCACGCCCATCGCGAAGCAGGTGCTCTACGACGGCCTCGGCCGCTTCATACCCGCGCTCTCGGGCGTTGAGATAGGCGCTGAGGGCATGCTTCCCATAGGCATATCATTCTACACCTTCCAGGCCATGAGCTACGTCATAGACGTTTACAGGGGCGATACGGGCGTGCAGAAGAACCCGATGCTCTTCGGCACATACGTCGCGCTCTTCCCGCAGCTCATCGCTGGCCCGATCGTCAGGTACAAGGATATCGAGGATCAGCTGCAGGGCAGGCGAGAGAGCATGACGCAGTTCGCCTCCGGCATAAAGCTCTTCACGATAGGTCTTGCGAAGAAGATACTCATTGCCAATCAGGTCGCGGTGCTGTGGAACAGCCTCCGCGCCGGCTACGGCGAAAACGGCGCGCTGGCCTCCTGGGTCGGCATGGTCGCGTATACCCTGCAGATCTACTTCGATTTCGCGGGCTATTCCGATATGGCGATCGGCCTCGGGCGCATGTTCGGCTTCGAGTTCCTTAAAAACTTCGATTATCCCTATATCTCAAAGTCCAATACCGAGTTCTGGCGCAGATGGCATATCTCGCTCGGCACATGGTTCCGCGAATACGTCTATATACCCCTTGGCGGCAACCGCCGCGGCATGGCGCGCCAGATACTGAACCTCGCCATCGTGTGGGCGCTCACCGGCCTCTGGCACGGCGCGAGCTGGAACTTCGTGCTGTGGGGGATATGGCACGGGTTCTTTGTCGTGATGGAGAAGCTCTTCCTCGGCAAATGGCTCAAAAAGCTGCCCGGCGTTTTCCAGCATATCTATTCGCTGCTCATCGCCGCGTTCGGCTGGATGCTGTTCGACTTCACCGATCTTACGAAGCTCGGCGGATTCATAGGCTCCATGTTCACGGGCGGGCTCGTGTCGCATGACGCGCTCGTAAAGATACTCGCGTTCCTGCCGCTCATGATCGTCGCCTGCGTCGCCTCGACGCCGCTTCTTTCAAATATCCGCCGCAGGTTCGAGGGCAAGGTCTGGGCCGAGTACCTGGATATCGCCCTCGTGCTAATAGGCCTCGGGCTCTGCATCGCCTCGCTCGTCTCGAGCGGATATAACCCGTTCATTTATTTCAGATTTTGATCTCAAAAGGCTGTGCCCGGCGGCACGGTCTTTTTCATCTTGACAAAACAGAACAAACGTGCTATAATAATTATAGTGTCCAGAAAGTGAACACGCCTCAGCGGAAGGGGCGGGTGCCTCACGGAGAGGGCGCCAAAATAAACAAATAGATATAAACCCTATGCAGATCTCATTTCATTCGATCTGCATAGGCTGAAAGAGGAAGAATGAACGAAAGCAAACGTATAGAGTTTTATCTTTCCTCGGATATATGGAGATACGACCTGAGCTGCAAGGCGAAGACCGTGCTCGCATACCTGAGCTACTGTGCGAACAGGGAGGGGGAGTGCTTCCCCTCTATGAGCAGGATCGCGAAGGAATGCGCCGTATGTCCGAACACCGCGCGCAAGGGGATAAAGGAGCTTGCGGATAAGGGCCTTATCGCGATAACGCCGCGGATAGTGAAGGCGGCAAGCGGCAACCGCCAGACGAGCAACATGTACCGCCTGCTTACGGCGCGGGCGAAAAAGCCCAAAAAGCCCGTACAGGCGGAGCCCCCGAAGCCCGCCGAGGGAGCAGGTGATCTTTCCGAAGAAAAGCTCAACGCCCTCATTGAAAGGCTCGGGATCGATAAGAGCTACGGCGACGCCTCCGCGGCGACGGCGCTGGAGCTTGCGATAAGGGAGCTGTGGTACGAGGAGAACTTCCGCTTCAAGGGCGAGCC
The DNA here is from genome assembly GCA_017616435.1 of Clostridia bacterium. Taxonomy (GTDB): domain Bacteria; phylum Bacillota; class Clostridia; order Christensenellales; family CAG-138; genus UBA3857. The sequence goes on along the minus strand of JAFZYC010000080.1, from coordinate 24,382 downwards.
CGTGCCGATGAGGCGCATAAGGGAGAGGCTTTTGAGGCTCGATACTGACGCCCTCGACGGCGTGCTGATCGCCCTCGGGGCATACGACAAGACCGATCCGTCGGCGTACCTCAAGGCCTGCCTCTACAACGCGCCGCTGCAGTCGAGCGCCGAGATAACGTCGCAGATATCGGAGTACCGCCGCGGCCACGGAGCTTGAGACACAAAAAAGGACGGCGCAAGCCGTCCTTTTATATCGGTCAATTCATCAATACATTCCGCCCATGCCGGGATCGCCCGCGGGCATTGCGGGTTCGGGCTTGGGGATGTCGCATCCCGGCTTGCCGAATACCGCAGCCTGCACGTGGTGTGACGTCCTGCGTCAGGCGCAAAATACAACTATAAGGGCTTACTTCCCACGAACACCAGTAGTTAAACCCTTAGCAATTGCTTTGACAACGAAAAACCGCGGAGGCCTAGCAGGCTCAGCGACTGTTCGTTAATTATTCCCCTCGTACTCCTTATACAGTTCTTCTCCAATATTTACAGTTTCGATCACGTGGTTTTTATGAATGAGGTATATCTCCGCGATATCCTCCTTTGTAAGGAGACCGTTTTCGTATGCGTTTTGTAGATTATAAACCTCCCCGTTCTTTTCGACGTTGATAGTAAATCCGCTTTTATAAATAAACTTGTAACCTGCGACAGTTTTAACATCGATATAGTCCAGCTGCCCGCCTGTAAACCAAACATAACAGTCACTGAATTTACCGTAAACGATTGAGCCGGGAGGAAGGCTTGATTCTGGCCCGTCTACAACGTTTTGCTTTAATGCGCATCCGTAAAGAGAAGAACACAAGATCACAGCAACGAAAACAATAACTACTGTTTTTTTCATTCAGCCTATTCCCCCTTTCGGATTAACAGAATAAACATAATCGGGTTCAGCTGAGAGGACAAAATCTAATTGCTGCAGCTTTGAAATAGCCTCTACTATTTTATCTTTACCAGTATCTTTGAGTTCAAGGCTGAGGATCGTATTATAGGATATGCTGTCAGGATCAGCTCCCTGCTCGATACGCTCTTTTATTACTTTTCCCAAATCAACAGTGAGATCTGTAACTTTTACACAATCAACATCGGGAAAATCATTTGCAGTATAGTCAATAAACTGCAGACTGGTTTCTTTATCGATAACTATCAATACTCTGCTGCAGGAAAAACCGACTTCTATATCGTTGTCATTTGGTCCCGCATCGTTTTGATCAGGCGCCATGCTTGAAGAATAACCGCAGATCAACAGCGAAAAAAGCATAGCAATAGGGATCAGTATCATACGCTTTATTATCCTCATGATAAGCCTCCTTTATTCTTGGTTCCTGCTTGGATCATTCCATAAACTCTGGATCAATTCAATCAGATCATCGATCTTTGTAACGGATGAAGGATTGCTTGCCTCGCTGCACGGGATGTCAGCCATATCGATCGTTTCTCCACTGATTTGCATCTTGCCCTGAATAGGGGATACTTCCATATAATCGGTGTTTTCTTTGTAAGCGTTCAGAACGCCAGTTCCCTTTTCCTTGAGAAAAACCAAGTAAGTATCCCCGACTTTAAATTGTTCTGCTCCCTTAAAAGTATAGGATATGCCGTCTACAACACCTCCTTTTGCCGTCACTTTGAGAAAACCATCCTTACAATCACCCGCAATAAGACGCTCAATACTGAAAAGATACTCTGTCATTACTTCCTCCGGAGAGGATGGATCGCTGAGTATAGCCTGCTCGTTTTGTACCGTGCCGATCATTATTAGATCGCTGTCTTTCACAAGATCATCAAAAGCTGTGTAAGTTTTTATATGATCGGCGCTGATGAAAACCACTTTTTCTTCTGCCGGTTTTTTTGAAAATATGATGATTGCACCACAGATCAGCACAGCCGAAATAATCGCCAGAACAGTTGAAGCTTTCTTTCGGAAATCTATTCTTTTATTGGTTTTGTATGCGATCCGGCGGCGGATCTCAGCTTTGTACTCATTCAGGTTCTTCATAAAAACGACTTGCCTTCTTCCCCAATGATAGTCCGCAATTCTTTCTTTGCACGGAACATCAGGTTGTAAACCTGCTTTTTGGATCTGTTCATAACCTTTGCGGCTTCTTCATAACTCATGTTTTCAAAGAAAACAAGATGTGCCGCTAACTGCAAATTGTCCGGCAGCTTTTCAAGCGCAGACCATACTATTCGTTTCCTTTCATTTGCAAGAACGATCTCTTCAAGCTGTTCTGAGTCGTCTGTTACCGCGCTGACTTCCGAGAAATCAACTATTGAAAGAATCTTATTATGCTTAATATAGTTCAAAGCTTTACTCTTGCCGATCATAAAAACATATGTCTTCAGAGAAACCTTGAAATTATAACGCTTCTTATTTGCCAATAGATCCGAAAATGCATCCATGGCAATGTCTTCGGCAGCATAAATATCGTGAACGTATCCGTTTACAAAGAAAACAAGATTGTAAAACAATGAATCCACAATTTCATCGAATGCATTCTCGTCGCCATCAAGGAAACGGCGGTAGCTACTTGCGCCGTTATCCATAAATCGCTCTCCTTCCTTATAGGTCATTTCTTGTTACTAATTATACAACTGGGCAAAGGATTTTACTTATAGTAATCTTTTTTGCATTATAACACAAAAGCATTCTGATCACTATTGCTTCTCAGAATGCTTTTGTGTCGATTGTTCAAAGATATTTGTTTGAAAATGATCTATCAATACATCCCGCCCATGCCGGGATCGCCCGCGGGCATTGCGGGTTCGGGCTTGGGGATGTCGGTGACGAGGCTCTCGGTCGTCAGCACCATGGAGGCGACGGAGGAGGCGTTCTGCAGAGCGGACCTCGTTACCTTGGTGGGATCGATTATGCCCTTCTCGAACATCATGCCGTACTCGTCCTTCGCGGCGTCATAGCCGTAGCCGGGCTTGCCGTTCCTGACGTTCGCGACGATGACGCTGCCCTCGAGGCCCGCGTTCGCGGCGATCTGACGGAGGGGCTCCTCCAGCGCGCGCACGATGATCTGTATGCCGGTCTTCTCATCGCCGGATACGTTCGCCTCAAGCGCCTTCACACGGTCGATGACGTTTATGAGAGCCACGCCGCCGCCCGCGACTATGCCCTCCTCGACAGCCGCCTTGGTGGCGTTAAGGGCGTCCTCTATGCGGAGCTTGATCTCCTTCATCTCGGGCTCGGTGGCCGCGCCTACGGAGATGACCGCAACGCCGCCCGCGAGCTTCGCAAGGCGCTCCTGCAGCTTCTCCTTGTCGTAATCGCTCTTGGTCTCCGCGATCTGGCTCTTGATGGTCTTTACCCTCGCCGCGATGGCTTCCTTATCGCCCGCGCCCTCGACGATGGTGGTGTTCTCCTTGTCGACCTTTACCTGGCGCGCGCTGCCCAGCTGAGCTATCGTCGCGTCCTTGAGCTCCATGCCGAGCTCGTCGGAGATGACCTCGCCGCCGGTGAGTATAGCGATATCCTTAAGCATCTCCTTGCGCCTGTCGCCGAAGCCCGGGGCCTTGACGGCAACGCAGGTGAATATTCCGCGGAGCTTGTTGACGACCAGCGTCGCGAGCGCGTCGCCCTCGACGTCCTCCGCGATTATGAGCAGCTTCCTGCCCTGCTTGGCGATCTGCTCGAGCACGGGGAGGATATCCTGGATATTGGTGATCTTCTTTTCGGTGATGAGAATGTAAGGATCGTCGAGCACGGCCTCCATCTTGTCGGGATCGGTGACCATGTACGCGGAGGCGTAGCCGCGGTCGAACTGCATGCCCTCGGTGAAGCGGAGCTCGGTCTTCATGGTCTTGCCCTCTTCGACGGTGATGACGCCGTCGTTGCCGACCTTCTCCATAGCGTCGGAGATGAGGGAGCCTATGCGCTCGTCGGAGGCGGAGATGGAAGCGACCTGCGCGATCTCCTCCTTGCCGGTGACGGGCTTCGAGATATCCTTAAGGCCAGCTACGGCCTCCTCTACGGCCTTCTCGATGCCGCGGCGTACTACCATGGGGTTCGCGCCCGCGGCGACATTCTTCATGCCCTCGCGGACTATCGCCTGCGCGAGCAGCGTGGCGGTGGTGGTGCCGTCGCCCGCGACGTCGTTGGTCTTCGTCGCGACTTCCTTGACGAGCTGAGCGCCCATGTTCTCGAACGGATCCTCGAGCTCGATCTCCTTGGCGATGGTGACGCCGTCGTTGGTGATGAGCGGCGCGCCGAACTTCTTGTCGAGCACGACGTTGCGGCCCTTGGGCCCTAAGGTTATCTTAACGGTATTCGCAAGGGTGTCGAGACCCTTTTCAAGAGAACGCCTCGCGTCCTCGCCGTATTTGATCTGCTTTGCCATGGTAAAATTGCCTCCTTATTCCACTACTGCCAGTATGTCGTTTTGGCGGACGATGGTGTATTCGACGCCGTCGAGCTTGATCTCGGTGCCCGCATACTTGGAATAGAACACCTTGTCGCCGACCTTGACGTTCATAACTATCTCCTTGCCGTCGACGATCCCGCCGGGACCTACGGCGATGACCTCGGCCATCTGGGGCTTCTCCTTGGCGTTGCCGGTGAGTATGAAGCCGGAAGCGGTCGTTTCCTCTGCCTCAAGGGACTTGATGACTACTCTGTCGGAAAGCGGTCTGAGTTTCATGTTACGTTTCCTCCTATGGTGAATAAATTATTATTGTGTCATTGCCCCTCGCCCCGTTATAAGCATATCCCGAAAGCTCCGGAAAATGCGAGGGAGGCGGGGGAGCGTTAGCACTCAAAGCCTACGAGTGCTAACAAGGCATATTATATGCCCAACGCGGCGCTATGTCAACACTTGGGAGCATACAGAAGGGAATATATTTACCAAATGAAACAATATATTGCGAAATACGGAAAAATAGGGCTTGCCAAACGGGAATGCGGGCTGTATACTGTACGGGAAATTACGAAGGAAAGGAGGCCGCAGCGATGCGCTATATCAAAAACGTTGTATTCTCAGGCGATGCTCTGTGTGCTTTTTTGCGGCCTGCCGTATCCATCTGACAGCAGGAGTATGCTATGACTAAGCCGCGGGCGTCAGGCCACGCGGCTTTCTTTATACTCGGAGGACACTATGGACAAGAAGAAGAAAAAGAATAACGGCGCGGAGGAGAAGCCCGCTCGCCGCCCGGTAAATTATAAGCTCGTGAAGCGCATGATGCGCGGCACTTGGAAATATTTCATCATCGCGGCGGCGGCCCTTATCGCCGCAGTGCTTTCGGCATACCTCATACCTATCGTGACGAGCTTCACGATCGACTATGTGCTGCTTCCCTACGCGGAGGAGGGCTACTCCGCGGGGACGGCTTCGCTGCCCGCGTGGCTCATGGACAGGATAGAGGCGATAGGCGGGGCGCAGTTCCTCATAAAGCACCTCTACATAATGGGCATAGCGCTCATACTCGTCACCGCGATAAACGCTTTCAGCACGTATCTGCGCCGCAGCTACATCGCCTACGGCGGCGAGGGGATAGCGAAGAACCTCCGCGACGACCTCTATTCGCATCTTGCCAACGTCCCGTTCGATTACCACAAGCACGTATCGACCGGCGACCTCGTGCAGAGGTGCACCTCCGACGTCGATACCGTCCGCAGGTTCATACAGAATCAGCTGCTCGAGATAGTGAGGACGGTGCTCATGGTCGTGTTCGCCGCGGTCATAATGCTCCGCATAGACCCGCTGCTCACGCTCTGGTCGGTCATACTCATGCCCTTCCTCGCGCTGTCGAGCTTCATCTATTTCAAGAAGGTAACGGACACCTTCGAGGCCGCGGACGAGGCGGAGGGCAAGCTCTCCGCTACAATACAGGAGAACCTTACGGGCGTAAGGGTCGTGCGCGCGTTCGGCCAGCAGAGGCGCGAGTTCGATAATTTCACGGAGAAGAACCGCGATCACCGCAACAAGAACCGCCGCGTCATGGAGCTCATGGCCTACTACTGGTCGATCTCCGACGGCTTCGGCTACGCCCAGATAATGATCTCCCTCTGCGTCGGCGCTCTGTTCGCCGTCAGGGGAAGGATCTCCGTAGGCGAGATGCTGGTATTCACCTCCTATACCGCGATGCTCACATGGCCCGTGCGCCAGCTCGGCCGCATACTCGCGGATATGGGCATGGCGTCCGTATCGCTCGGCCGTATCGACGAGATACTCTCCGCTCCCCTGGAGACGGAGCCCGGCCGCGCGCTCACGCCCGAGATCACGGGCGATATCGAGTTCAGGCACGTCGGCTTCCGCTATGAGGACAGCACCGAACCCGTGCTCGACGACATCAGCTTTACCGCAAAGCACGGCGAAACGATAGCCATACTCGGCTCCACCGGCAGCGGCAAGTCCAGCCTCGTGCAGCTCTTGCAGAGGCTCTACACCGCGACCTCCGGCGAGATACTCGTAAACGGCGTCAACATCAACGATATCGAAAGGCACCATCTGCGCCGCAACATCGGCATAGTGCTCCAGGAGCCCTTCCTCTATTCGAGGACGATAAAGGACAATATCCGCATTGTCGATCCCGAGGCGGAGGACGAAAAGGTGTTCGAAGCGGCGCGCATCGCCGCCATACACGACGTCGTGACCGGCTTCGAGGCGGGCTACGATACCGTCGTCGGCGAAAGGGGCGTAACTCTTTCCGGCGGACAGAAGCAGAGGGTCGCCATCGCGAGGATGCTCATGCAGGCAGCGCCGATAATAATACTCGACGACTCCATGAGCGCGGTCGATACAGAGACCGACGCCGCGATAAGGGATGCGCTGAACGGCCGCAGGAACAGCTGTACGACATTCATAATCTCACACCGCATAACCACGCTCTGCAGGGCGGACAGGATACTCGTGCTCGAGCACGGCAGGCTCGTTCAGCAGGGCACGCATGAGGAGCTCATACGCGTCGACGGCCTCTACAAGCGTATTGCGGATATCCAGAACATGCTCGAGGACGAGCTGAAAGGAGGGGACGCGTAATGGAAACGATCACTTCCGCCATTCAGGAGGAGGAGTTCGACAAAAAGGTCGACTTCTCGCTCTGGAAAAGGCTCATCAAATACGGTCTGAGGTCCAAAAAGACCGTCATACTCGCGATAATCGCGAACGTAGTCGTCGCGGCGATAGATATCGCCTACCCGCTGCTCTCAAGGTACGCAATCGATAACATAATCGCGGGCGGGCATACCGAAAGGCTCATCCCCTTCGCGCTCGTTTACCTTGCGTGCATAGCGGTACAGGCCTTGGGAGTAATGACTTTCATAAAGGCCTGCGGAAAGCTGGAGACCAACATAGCCTACGACATAAGGCAGGACGCCTTCCGTAAGCTCCAGGAGCTCTCGTTCTCCTACTATGACAAGACCGCGGTCGGCTATATCATGGCGCGAATGGTCTCCGACGTCGGAAGGCTCTCCGAGCTCATCGCGTGGAGCATAGTCGACATACTCTGGTCCGGCTGCTACGTCGCCGGCATCGCGATAATGATGCTCTGCCTCAAGTGGCAGCTCGCGCTGCTGGTGCTCATAGTGCTGCCGCCGCTTGCCGTGATCTGCGTCTACTTCCAGAAAAAGATACTTCGTCACTACCGCGATGTAAGGAAGCAGAACTCCAAGATCACCGGCGCCCTCAACGAGGGCATAATGGGAGCGGTAACGACAAAGACCCTCGTCCGCGAGGAAAAAAATACGGAGGAGTTCCGTTCAGAGACGGGCCGCATGCGCAAGTCCGCCATTAAGGCGGCGGTGCTATCTGCCATGTTCACGCCCATCGTGATGTGCTTAGGCTCCATCGGCACCGCGCTCGCGCTGTATTCGGGCGGCATGAGCGTCGCCGGCCTTTGGATAGGCATAGGCACGATAACGGTAGGCACGCTCGCCTCGTTCATATCCTATTCCTCCGGTCTGTTCGATCCCATTCAGCAGCTCGCGGGAATATTCGCGGAGATGCAGTCCGCGCAGGCCTCCGCCGAGCGCGTGATCACCCTCGTCGACACCCCGTGCGAGATCACGGATACCGATGAGGTCATAGCAAAGTACGGCACCGCCTTCGATCCCAAGCGAGAGAACTGGGAGGAGATAAAGGGCGACGTCACTTTCGAGGACGTGGGCTTCCGCTACAAGGAAGGCGAGAAGGTGCTTTCCCACTTCGATCTTGAGGTCAAGGCCGGCCAGACCATCGCCCTCGTGGGCGAGACCGGCGCGGGCAAGTCCACCATCGTCAACCTCGTCTGCCGCTTCTACGAGCCCACAGAGGGCCGCATACTGATCGACGGCGTCGACTATCGCGAAAGGAGCCAGCTCTGGCTGCAGGACCGCCTGGGCTACGTGCTCCAGCAGCCCCACCTCTTCTCCGGCACGATAGCGGAGAACATCCGCTACGGCCGTCCGGATGCCACCGACGAGGAGGTCCGCGCGGCTGCGCGCCTCGTCCACGCGGAGGACTTCATACTGAGGCAGGAAAAGGGCTACGATACCGAGGTCGGCGAGGGCGGAGGAAGGCTCTCCACCGGCCAGAAGCAGCTGATATCCTTCGCGAGGGTAATACTCGCCGATCCCAGGATATTCGTGCTCGACGAGGCCACGAGCTCCATCGACACCGAGACGGAGCAGCTCATACAGCACGCCATAACCACCGTGCTCGAGGGCAGGACGAGCTTCATAGTCGCGCACAGGCTCTCGACGATCCGTTCCGCGGACAGGATACTCGTCATCCGCGGCGGCAGGATCACCGAATCCGGCACTCACAGCGAGCTTCTCAAGAAGCGCGGCTACTACTACGACCTCTATACGACCCAGTTCAGGAAGGACGCCCTTTCGGATATCCTCAACTGACGCGGCTGTTTACAGGATGAGTCAAATATGGTATCATCGGGATACGGGAGACCGCATCCCGATTTTTTTCGCTTTTTCGGAGGAACGAGGGCAGATGGACAAAAGCGCAAGGGCAAAGGCGCTCGCCGCGGCGACGGCCGGGCACGTTTTCTGGGGATTCAGCTTCATAGCCTCCCGCCGCGCTCTCGATACGGCGCACGTGTTCGTGCTGCTGAGCCACAGGTTCGTGCTCGCGCTCGCGGTCATGAGCCTCGCGATGCCCATATTCGGCGCGAAGCTCCGCTTGAAGGGCCGCAGGGCGTGGCTGCTCGTGCTGCTCGGGCTTCTGGAGCCGGTCGTCTATTTCTTCGGAGAGCAGTACGGCATACTCCATTCGAGCACCATATTCTCCGGCGTCATGATAGCCATGATCCCCGTCGCGGCTACGCTTGCCGCGCTGCCCGTTCTCCATGAAAAGCCCACCGCCGCGCAGATCGTGTTCAGCCTGCTTTCCGTCGCGGGCGTAATAGGAATCGGCCTCATCACGAAGAGCTCCGGCTCGCTCGATCTCATAGGCGTTATCGCGCTCGTCGTCGCGGTGCTCGCCGCCGTGGGCTACACGCTGCTCTCGCGCGGCCTCGCGAAAGAGTATTCCCCCTTCGACAGGACTTATATGATGCTCGCGGTCGGCGCTGTCGTGTTCACCGCCTTCGCAATGGGCGTCACGCGCGGGAACGCGGCGGAGTATTTCGCCCCCTTTTCCGACGGGTATTACTGCCTATCGGTGGGCTTCCTCGGCGTATGCTGCTCGGTCGTGAGCTATTTCCTGGCCTCGTACGCGATAACGAACCTCACCGTCGCGCAGACGACCGTGTTCGCCAATCTCACCACGGCGGTATCGGTATTCGCCGGCGCCGTGCTCCTCAAGGAGCCCTTCTCGTGGCTCGGGGTGCTGTTCTGCCTGCTGATACTCATAGGCATCTACGGCGTGCAGCGCGCGGCTAAGGAATGAAAGCATAATAAAACGGAGCAAAGGGATCAAAGCCTTTGCTCCACTTTTTTGCGATTTTTTACTTGAACGTCTTCTCCTGCAGCACGACGCTGAGGTTATATGTGTTGTTGCCCCTCTGCACGGTGACGGTTATCTCGTCGCCGATCTTGAATGTGTTGATCATGACGCGCAGCTGTGTGGAGCTCGAGACCGCCTCGCCGTTGATGGCGACGATTATGTCGTTCTCCATAATGCCGGCGATCTCGGCCGGGCTGCCCTCAATAACGGATACTACCTGCGGATAGGTGTAGTAGGAGAACATGCCGTAGCCGTAGGAGATGTTCTTCGTGGTGACGCCGAGGTAGGGGCGGCCGGTGACGAAGCCGTAATCCATGATATCGGTGATTATGGGCTTCGCAAGGTCGATGGGCACAGCAAAGCCCAAGCCCTCTATCGTGGCGCCGCTCGAGGTAGTGCCGCTGCTCTTGGCGTTGACAATGCCGATAAGCGTGCCGTCCGCGCGGAACATAGCTCCGCCGGAGTTGCCGCTGTTGATGGCGGCGCTCGTCTGCAGCAGCGTCATGCTCTGGCCGTCGACCTCTATATCGCGGTCAAGACCGCTTATTATGCCCTCCGTAACGGTGTTGGAGAGCTGCCCAAGCGCGTTGCCTATGACGTAGACGTCCTCGCCCACCATGAGGTCGGAGGAGTTCCCGAGCGTGGCGAACGGGAATACGCGGCTGTCAGTGATCCTGATAACGGCGATATCGGTAACGCTGTCGTTGCCTATGAGCTCCGCCTTGTACTGCGAGCCGTCGTTGAGGAATACGTAGATCGAAGCCGCGCCCTCGACAACGTGGTTGCAGGTGACGATATAGCCGCCGGAGGTGATGAGTACTCCGGAGCCGCTGCCCGCGTCGACCTCCTGCGTGCCGTCGTACATCGTAATATCGATGCTGACGACCGCGCTCATGCACTGGGCGATCATGGCGGTCTTCTCGGTATCGGGAGTGACCTGCGTGCCTGTGATCAGGGTATCGGAGGGCTTATCGGTCGTGACGGCGTCGGGCTGCTGTGTCGGCGCCTCGGTGACGACGGCCTCCTGAGTCTGGACGGGATTCTCCGTCTGCTTGCTCGCGCCCCTTTCGGAGAGGAAGCTCTTGAGCCACAGGCCTATGCCCGTTATGCAAGCGAGCACGAACAGTATTACGAGTATGCAGGCGATCACGGCGCCTGCCGGGATCCTGAATCTTTCTTGTTCCATAGTGATTTCCTTTCGCGTGAACCGGGATCTGCCCGGGAATGATCTGCTTTCATTATAGCCGTTTTTCACTGTTTTGCAATGCCCCAAACGTGAAAAAAATATGACACGGGGGCGTGATGATGGCGGAAACAGAGCAAAAAAGGCAATTTGTGACTTAATCGTGGCAAGTTTCGCTTTCTGTTGAATCGGCGGGGGATTTGGTTTATAATGGGCAAAAAGGAGGATGGATATGAGCACCAACCAGCTAATTCTGATATGTGACGATCAGCGCATAATACACGAAACGCTCGGCGCGTACCTTCGGAACGAGGGCTTCGAGTGCGTCTCCGCGTTCGACGGGGAGCAGGCGATAGCCATGTTCGGCTCCAGGAAGCCCGATCTCGTGATACTCGATATAATGATGCCGAAGAAGAACGGCATGGACGTCTGCCGCGAGATAAGGCAGACGAGCCACACGCCGATAATAATGCTCACCGCCCGATCGGAGGAGATCGACCGCGTGCTCGGCCTCGAGCTCGGCGCGGACGACTATATCGTAAAGCCCTTCTCCTCGCGTGAGGTCGTGGCGAGGGTAAAGGCCGTGCTCCGCCGCTTCAGCCGCGAGCAGGAGGAGCCCTCCCAGGTGATAAGGTACGGCGGGTTGGAGATCAACATCAACAACTACGACGTCCGCATGAACGGCGAAAGACTGCCCCTGACGCCCAAGGAGGTCGAGATATTCCAGCTGCTCGCGTCCCATCCCGGCAAGGTCTTCTCCCGCGAGAAGATACTCTCGCTCGTATGGGGCTATGAATACTTCGGCGACACGAGGGCGGTCGATACGCAGATAAAGCGCATAAGACAGAAGCTCCCGCAGGAGGACGTCGGCTGGGCGATAAAGACCGTCTACGGCGTCGGTTACAGGTTCGAGGTCTACGGTGGCGAGGAAACGGAAAACTGAGAGCGAAGAAAAGGGCCGCGATATTAAGATCGGGCTCCTGACCTCCATGCTGATAATGTTCATCACGGCGCTGGTGGTCTGTATTTCGCTCACCATAATACTCTTTTCCGCCATGGGCAGGACGGTCTACGCGAACGTGCTCGCAAAGGACATGCGCCGTGAGGCGGAATCCCTGGCCGAGGAGACGCTCAAGGCCATAAACGGCGACATAACGCAGGATTCCTACCGATTCCTCCTCCGCTCGCGCGAGAGCAGCGTAGTCGTGCTCGACCGCGAGGCCAAGCCCTTCGATCTCGTCGCGCCGAGGGATCCCATGGAGGAACCCCCCGAAAGGCCCGAAGGCGATATCGGCAAGGGCGATAGGATCGACGACGAGGTCGCGCTCTGCGCCGGCTTCTTCGGCGAGACGACCGCGGAGGGGAGCGAGGGCTTTACGAAGATCGATCAGCGCATAGGCGTGATCGTCGGCGTGCCCTTAAGGAGCGAATCGGGCGAAACGCTCGGCGCGCTCTTCATATTGAAGCCCATGAGCGACATAAGCGAGGCCTCGCGCAGCCTGCTCATAGTGCTCGCGATCGCCTCCGCGATAGCCTGCGCTGTGATGCTCATTCCCATCTATTTCATGACGAGATGGCTCACAAGGCCCTTGAAGGACCTGACCCGCGCCGCGGGCGAGCTGACGCAGGGGAACTATTCCGAAAGGGCGGAGGTCGAGGGCTCGCATGAGATGCGGGGCCTTGGCGAAGCGTTCAACATACTTGCCGAGAGCCTGCAGGAGAACATAGGCGAGCTCACCATCGAGCGGAACCGCCTGAACGCCCTGCTCGAGGGTCTGGGCGAGGGCATTATCGCCTTCGATACGGACTGCGGCATCACCAAGTACAACAACTCCGCCGCAAAGCTTCTGGGCGGGGAAGTGGGGGAGGACCCGAGCGCCCTTCCCGGCGCGGACAGGATAAAGGAAGCCGCGCGGAAGGTGCTCGAAAGCGGCTGCGAGAGCATCGATACTTTCCCCGTCGACGACCGCGTTATAAGGGTCAGCGCGGAGGCCATAGACGAGGAGAACGGCAGGATCGCCGGCGCGGTCGTGCTGCTTATGGACATGACGGAGGCGGAGCGCCTCGAGCAGACACGCAGGGATTACGTCGCGAACGTCAGCCATGAGCTGAGGACGCCGCTGGCCTCGATACGCGGCATCGCCGATATGCTGAACGACGGCCTCGTCAAAAACGAGAGCGACCGCGTCCGCTATTACGGCTACATACTCAAGGAGAGCATAAGGCTCTCGAACCTCATAAACGACCTGCTGGAGCTTTCGCGGCTCCAGAGCGGCGGCGTCGCGCTGAAGCTCGGACGGGTGGAGCTCTACGAGCTGATGGCCGACGTCTGCGACAGGACTGCCGCTTCCGCCGCGGAGCACGGCATGATGATAGACCTTACCGTTCCCGAGGGGCATTATTACGCCAACAGCAATCCCGACAGGCTGGAGCAGGTGCTGGTCTCCCTCATGGACAACGCCGTGAAGCACGGAACGGAGGGCGGCTTAGTCACCGTAGGCATGAACGACGGCGGCGAAAAATGGGAGATATTCGTGGAAAATCCCGCCGAGATAGAAAAGAAGGACCTCGCCCACATATTCGAGCGCTTCTACAAGGCGGATATCGCCCACACCGGCGAGGGCACGGGCCTCGGCCTCGCCATCGCGGAGGAGGTGCTCCGCCTCATGGGCGAGACCATCTCCGTCTCCTATGAGAACGGCCTCATCCGCTTCACGTTCACCGCGGCAAAGGCGCAGGCAAAGCAGAAATAAAGGAAATAAGCCGAAAGGCAAGCCCAAAGGGTTTGCCTTTTTTTCATACTGTGATACAATAACTCATGAACAACACACAAGGAGCCAATATGTACTGCTTCGAATGTCCCGTCATGTGCGGGGCGGACAGGGAAAACGGCGAATACGGGGTCTGCGGCGCTGGCAGGACCGCCCTTGTCGCGCGCGCCGCAAGGCATTATTACGAGGAGCCGCCCATTTCAGGCACCCGCGGGAGCGGCGCGATATTCTTCACCGGATGCAATATGCGCTGCGTGTTCTGCCAGAACATCGGCATCAGCCGCGGCGAAGCCCCGACGGGGGCAGTGCCCGCGGACGAGAGCGCGCTCGCCGATATGATGCTCCGGCTAATGGAGCTCGGCTCGCACAACATCAACCTCGTTACGCCCACGCCCCATATAAGGCTCATAGAAAGGGCTGTGCCGCTCGCAAAAGCGCGGGGGCTCGCTATCCCCGTCGTCTACAACACCAACGGCTACGAGCTCACAGATACGCTCAAAAGGCTCGAAGGGCTCGTCGACATATATCTGCCGGATCTCAAGTACGTCTCGCCGCGGCTCGCGCTCTTGTACAGCGGGCGGGAGGACTATTTCGATTACGCCTCCCGCGCGATAGAGGAGATGCATAGGCAGGTCGGGCTTCTTGAGCTCGACGGGGAGGGCATAGCGAAAAAGGGTCTCATCGTGCGCCACCTCGTGCTGCCCTGCGCCGTGGACGAGACGCGCCGCGTGCTGGATCACATAAAGGCCGCACTGCCCATCGAGACCTGCATATCGCTGATGAGCCAGTACACGCCCATCCCCGGCATGAAGAAGCCCCTAGACAGGCGCCTGACCCGCGCGGAGTACAGAAGGGCCGTCGCCTACGCCGAAAGCCTCGGCTTCACCAACGTATTCATACAGAAGCGCTCGTCGGCCTCCGGAGAGTTTACTCCCGAGTTCGACGGAACGATAGAATGATAAGCCCCATGCGGGCAGCGGAGGAATTAACGTGGACGGTTATAACGAAGATTTTTGGAAAGCGCTGGATGAACTGGTGAACGGTTCCCGGATCGTTATCGACAGACCGAAGGGAACGGCTCATCCCAGGTATCCCGATTTCATTTATAAGGTGGATTACGGATACCTGAAAGATACGTCGTCCATGGATGGCGGCGGAATAGACGTGTGGGTGGGAAGCGGCGAAAAAAAGATCGACGCGATAATGTGCATCGTCGATATGCTGAAAAAAGATTCGGAAATAAAGATACTTATCGGATGTACGGAAGAAGAAAAGAAGATCGTTTACGAAACGCATAATGAAACACAGTACATGAAGGGCGTTTTGATACGCCGATGACTTCCCGCCTGTCGGGACGGAAAAAACGAACGGACAGGGGTCTGTGCGAGGAGGATGAACTATGCCGAAAGTCAAGCTTACGATACGTGAAAGCAAATGCAGATGCGGCTATTTTACAGCGGGGCAGGAGTTTATCGTAGAAGACTTGTGCCCGCCGATCTGCCATGAACTCTGGAACAGCATTTATCCTTCCGTATATGCGCTTTTAAACGGCGGATGTCTTGATCGCGGCGAAGGAAAAGCAAAGCAGTTCGACGCCGAATGCCCGGATGAAGGACGTGTTTCGATCCACGGCGAAGTGATCGAGGAGTGAAAAGATCCTGCTTGCCGTAAAACAAAAACCTTCCGCGGATCGTTCCGTCCCCGGAAGGCTTTTTTTGTTTCAGCCCGGTCCTTCGGGCTTTTTTTACGCGCAATTTTCATTCTGCTCTATCCTTGCGATGAGCACCGTCATATCGTCATCGCGGCCGTGCTTTCCCGCGGCCTCGACGAGCGACCTCGCTGCAAGGCCGGGGTCGCCCCAGCCGAGGACGTTCTCGTTTATCGCGGCGGCAAGCCCCGTACCCAACGCGTCCGCGACGCCGTCGGACATCATTATCACCGTGTCGCCGGGCTTGAGCCTTACCGATCTTCCGCCTGACCCAACGTCCTCCAGTATGCCTACGGGAAGGCTCTCCATCGAGAGCGTGAACAGCTTCCCTCCGCGCAGCACATAGCTCGGCGGCGCTCCGTGCTTCCTTAGAACCGCAGCGCCGTCCGAAAGGTCTATCATCATCACGTCGAGCGTGGCGTACATGTCCCCGCGGGAGTCCTTTAAAAGCATCTCGTTCACGCATCCCGCCGCCTCGTCCACGCCGAAGCCGACCGAAACGAGGTCGCTCAAAAGCGCCAGCGCCGACCGGCTCTCCTCACAGGCGTCGCTCCCGCTGCCCATGCCGTCGCTCAGCGCGAGCAGGAGCTTCCCGCCCGTTTCCTTAACGGCGCAGCTGTCGCCGGAAGCCGAACTCCCGCGCTTCACGCTCCCCGCATGCCCGTATTCGGCTGAGAAAAATGAGACGGTGCTCCCGCCCGTAACGTTAAGAGCGCCGCGCAGCGTCTCCGCTGCTCCGCGCAGGAGTCTGCCCTCGCCGCTGCCCTTCACCCTCGCGAGCTCCGAAAGCACGTCCGCGAGCGACGCCACGCGGTATTCGAGCTCGCCGTAGCGCGAAACGCGGGGATCGGAAGGCGTATCGCGCATGTAGAGCCTTGCGGGGACGAGCGCGTATATAAGGCAAGCGGCCGCGGTCTCGATATAGCCGAACACCGCGACCCCGCCCATCGCCGCCGTAAACAGCAGGTTTATCGCCGCAAAGCCTATGAGCGGCGCCCATTTACCGAGCGCCCTTACGGAAGCCGCCGCCAGCGCGGAGGCCGCGAGCACCGCGATAAAGTGCATGTCCCCGCCCGTCGCGAGTATCCGCCCCGCGCCTACCGTCACGGCGACCGCCGCAGCCGATACCCCGAGCCTCATCGCCGCGAACAGCACGCACGCCCCCGCGAATATCATCGCCGGGCTCTGGCCCCAGATATTGAAACTGCGCATGGAGAGCGTTACGAGCCCCGCCGCCGCGGAAAGCGTAAGGAGCTCCGTGTCCGAAAGCTCCCTCCCGCAGACGAACGAGCGCAGCGCGCGCATGCCCTCGCCCACGACAAGCCCCGCGAATACGGAGACCGGCGCGGAGCATAAAAGCAGCAGCGCCCGCATACGGAATATAAGCGATATCGCGGCGAGGCAGAGAGTTTCCGCGCCGAAGGCTATGAGCGGCCGCAGTATGCGCGCCACGCTCCTTCTTGACGAAACGAGATACACCGCCGCCCCCAGCGCCGCGGCCGCGACCGCGAAGGCGAAACTGCGCAATAAGAGGTAACCAAGTACCGCGCCGAATGCCGCGGGGTAGGGATCCGACCCCGAATACCACGCGCCGATTATGCAGGCGAGCCCGAAGGGGGCGATGCCCTCGAACGGGGAATAGGAGGCGAGCAGCGCCGATACGGCCGCCGTCGCCGCGGCGGGAAGCAGCGCGCATGCCGCCCGCAGCACTCCCGAAAAATGCGGGAGACGCGTCCTCCCGTCTGAAACGCCGATACCTTTTGCCAGTTCCTCCATACTGCCGCCCTCCTTAAACCTGTTCGGCATAAATATAGAACGGGGAGAGCTGCTGGAAATGTCGCTCCGGGGGCAAGAAAAATGTACCTTCGGCGCGCAATGGCAAAAGAAAAAAACTTCGGCAATATCTCCGAAGTTTCTTAAGTCTTTTTAATGCCGTGCACCCACCCTTCGACAAGCCGTCCCCGAGCGGTATCCCGACAGGCGGCTCCCGTCAGGCGTACCCGCGGCACACCGAACTTTCCGCTTAATGCTGCTTCCGTCAGGACCTGACATGGTTCACGGCGATCGGTTGCACGGGACCCGGCGATCAACGCTCCTTATCGGTTCCGGCCTCGCAAACGTTTGCCTCGGGGTGGGGATTAGACCCTGCTGCGGCGGATTGCAGGAATAGGGCACCGCCAACTCCCCGTTTAGCACGGCAAAGAGCATTATACATTATGCCGCGCGTTAATGCAAGCGCTTTTTTTGAAAAGCCGTTCCCCCGCGGGAAGCGATGAAAGCCGCCGCGAGCAGCGCGATCCCCTCGATCGCGAGCACCGCCGCGAAAGCCTGCTTTCCGCCGGACGCGGCTATGAGCTGGCCCTGCGGAGTGAGCTTCGAAACAAATGCGAAAGCGGGGGAGAGGCTCCCCGGATCCGCGAAGCACCCGCCCAATATGGAGGTCACGAGCGCTATGAACGGCGAGGCCATGTCTATCCTCAGCGACCCGCCGAGCTTCGAAAGCAGCAGGCAGAGGCCCGTCATGAGCAGCGAATACGCCGCGAGGCTCAAAGCGAGCCCGCGCGACCTGTCGGGCGAGATAAGGAAAGCGATAAGTGCCAGCGCGAGGGTGACAAAGAGCACAGCCGCGGCGTCGCTGAAAAAGCCGAGCGTGCCGCCTGATTTGACCGCGCGAAGCCGCACCGCGACGAGGCGCGAGGAGCTTTCCGAGAGCTGCTTCGTGAGCGTGAGCAGTATGAGCATCACGGCGAGCGCAGCGAACCCCGCGTAGCCGGGGAAGCCCCTTCCGAACACGGCGCGGTCTGCGATATTCCCGCCGCCGATCGTGATTATCGTATAGAGCCTCGGCGCGTCGAACTCGGCGGCATAGGCGTCGAACCGGGAGGCGTCAAAGCCTTGGGAAACAAGCTCCGCCTTGGCGCGCATCTCGGCGCGGACGGAAATGAGCTTGCCCGATACGGTCTCGCGAATGAGATCGGCGGAGACCGACCCCGGCGCCATGTAGAGCGATATCAGCCCCGAAGCGCCGTCGTCGCCCGCGCGGGCGTCGAAATCCTCATGTATCACGAGTATCGCCTCCGTGCGGCCGGATGCGATATCGTCCTTTGCGCTTTCGGTATCCGCGGCGCGGATCACGGTAAAGCCGGGAGCGTTCTCAAGCTCATTGACGAGCCTTGACGAATGCGCGCCCCCGCATTCGTCGACGGCGGAAAGGCCCACCGTCTCGCTGCATTTGGCGGTCACGGCACAGCGCACCGCAAAGAACGCGAGTGCGGCGAGCAGCAGCGTTACGGGGAACAGCCAGAGCTTGCCCCCGAACAGCACGCGGAGCTTATTTATCCCGAGCGAAAACAGCCTTCTCATGCGCGCCTCCTTCCCTTGAGGAACGGGAGCGAAGCCAAGAAGAACACCATCGCGCAGGCAAAGAGCGGAATGAGCCGCGGCAGCTGATAGGACGCGCCGCGCCCCATGGAGGCGTACTGCATGGAAGCGAGTATAACGCCCGGGGGCAGGTATCCCGCGGCCGCGCGGAAAATGCCGGGCATGAGCTTAACGGGGTAGAGCGCGCCGCCGAGCGTAAGTATCAGCAGCATAACTATATTGCCTATGAGCTGCGCCGAGGAGGCCTTGCCCGAGAGCACCGACAGCAGCAGGAAGAACGCGAACGACAGATCGAACGAGACTATGAGCGCCGGAAGTATCGAAAGCACCGGCCCTATCTTAAGTATGGCGATCAGCAGTCCGACGGGCACCGCGGTCATCACGAAGGCGATCACGAGCTTTGAAAGCATGGCCTCTGCTATGCTGCCGCCCGATACCGCGAACCGCGCGGAAAGCCCGGCGTCCAGCTCCTCCGATACGGAGCGGAGCACGCCAAGGGGAATGAACATTATGAGCATCGAAAGTATGCTCGCCGCGAAGAAGAGCTTTTCACCGTCGTAGCTCTTTTCCCACACGCCCGAAAGCTCGACGAGATCGAGCCTTCCCAGCGCGTCCGTTATCGCGGCGTTGGAGTATTCGTAATAGACCTCCTCCATTTCCTCGGAGCCGAGGTCGCCGTATTTGACCCTCGCCGCGGCGTAGTGCGCGCGCTGGTTCTCCTCGAGTATCCCGACGAGGGCTGTAAAGGCCGTGCGTACCATCGCCGCCTCCGCGGGCATGTCCGCGTTGAGGGCGATAACGACGTCGGTATCCTTCATGTCGTAGAGGTCATAAAAGAAATCCTTCGGTACGGTCACGACCGCTGCACAGCCGGCTTCGGTCAGCTCCTCATCGGTCTTCGAGCCCGCGCGGACGACCGCGTTGAAGAGCTCTATCCTGTCGAGCTGGGAGATGAGCATGCGGCTCATGACGGTGTTGTCGTCATCCCGGACCGCGATATCGAAGCGGGTCGCGAGCGTATCCGCTCCCGCCGCCGTGCGCATACCGAAGAACATCAGAAATACGAGCAGAACGGGCAGTATCAAAAAGGCAAGAGACCGGAGCCCTCCGCCCGTGAGCAGCCTTATATCCTTTTTGAGGCAGGCCGCGAATCTCATATAAGGCGCCCTCCCGAAAGGGTGACTATCCTGTCGCAGACGGCGTTCAATTCCTCCTTTATGTGGCTTATAAGCACCACGGCGGTCCCGCTCTCCTTCATGCGCTTGACCATGGCGAGCATCACCGCGACGGAAGCGTCGTCGGCTCCCGCGGTAGGCTCGTCAAGCAGCAGGAGCTTCGGGCGTACGGCCAGAGCCGCAGCCATGTTGAGCCTGCGCTTCATGCCGCCGGAGTATGTCTCGACCCTCTTGTTCGCCTTGTCGGAAAGGTTCATGAGCTTTAATAGCTTCTGCACGCGCTCGCGCCGACCGCGGCCGAAAAGCCCGTATGCCTCCGCCCAGAAATCGAGGTTCTGCTTCCCCGTGAGGGAGGGGTAGAGGGCGATATCCTGCGGGACGTAGCATATCTCGCCCGCGATATCCTCCGCGCATATCCTTTCGCCGGAGGCGGGGCGGAGCGTGCCCGCCATGATCTCGATGAGGGTCGATTTGCCCGCGCCGTTGCGCCCGTAAATGCCCAGCGCCTCTCCCTCGCGGATCTCGAGGCTCACGGAATCGAGCACCCTTTCGGCGCCGTAATCCATCACGATATCCTTAAGCGTTAAAACTGTTTTGCCCATATCAAAAAACGGAGGGCTGCCCCGAAAAAGGGCAGCCCCGCGGTCGTTATCAGAAGAGGCTTCCGAAGAGCAGCTCCTGGATGAGGCTGTAGCTGGACTCTTCCATATCGCGGAAGATCTCTGCGATCTCCTCGGGAGTGCAGTTAGTCATATCGGTCGGCTCGACGCCCTTGGGCGCCTCTACGCCGCTGCCCTCGGAGATGACGGCGGTGAGCCTGATCGCAGTGAGATCGGCGTCATCCTCGCCCGGGTATATGACGATCTCGCTCTTCATGTCGGAGCCGTCGGGAACGGAGTTGATCTCCAGTATCTTCTGCCCGTCCATCGTGCAGGTGATCGTGCCCGCCGGGGTGTGCAGAGCGGAGAGCTTGGTCTTGTCAAGGTCGAATACGACGTCTATCTTCTCCTCGTCGAACAGTATCGTGCCGGTGCCCTTGATCCTGTCGGCGACCTTAGTGTCGAGCACTATGTCGGCGCTTCCCTTTGAGTTGTCGGCGTCGATGAAGGCATAGATGCGGGTGCTGCCCCTTTCGGCCATCATGTCAAGGCCGCCGGTGCCGTCGTCGCGGACGAGGCGCTGGGAGACGATCTCGTTGCCTATCATGGCGACCTGTATCTTCGCGTGCTGCTCCGCCATCTCGACGCAGGCCTCGTGGATCTCCTCCGCGCTGTCGTCGCCGAATGTGATAAAGGCGGAAAGCGCGCTGTTCTTATAGACCTCGGCAATGTAGCAGTCCTCACGGGAGAGATATTCCCTGACGTCGTTCACGAACTTCTCGAACTCCTCCGCGGAGGGGGTGACGGTGTAAAGCTCCGCCTTGACGGTCTTCGCGCCGCCGAATATCGCGACCTCGGCGCCGCGCTCGATCTGGGTGTTCTCCTTCGTGGAGAGGCCCGCGGCGATCTTCAGGAGCTCGTTGACCTCCTTGCGGATCCTGGCCTCGTCGATCGCGGTGCGCTCATCGGTCGAACGGCTGATGCTGTCGCCGAGCGCGCCGGAGGAATCGAGCGCCTGCATAAGCGTCTCCTGGTTGAATATGTAGTAATGCTCGTCCAGCTGGGGCACGTAAACGCCGATGTTTTCGCCGTCCTTGATGAGGCGCGCGTCCACCACGGGATTGCCGGAATAGTTGACGCGGGCGAATATGTTGGAGCCGTTCTTGCCGGTATCGACGTTGAGCTCGAGCACGACCTTATCGAGCAGCGTGCCGATCATGCCGGTCTCGCTGAAGAGGCCGCCGTTCGTATCGATGGAGGCGGTGATCTTCGTATCGGCCTTGGTCTCGAGCACGGTGCGCTCGCCGGAGAACGCGCGGTCAAGCACGTCGTCGACTACGGCCTTTTCCGCAAGACCCAGCTTAAGCCTGGAGGCGGGGAGCAGGCTGCGGTACGCGCCGGTGAAATAGAGCGCTGCTGCCGCGGCGATGAGCGCGAGCAGTATTATGCCGATGACAAGGCCCGCGCGGGAACGCTTTTTCTTCTTTTCGGGAGCGGGCTTTTGGGCGGCGGCGGGAGCGGGAGCCGCAAAGGGGGTGGACGCTATGGGATCCTCCGCCTCGAGCGCCTTCTCTGCCTCGCGCATGGCCTCGGCAAGGCCGCCTTCGGCCTCATGAGCAGCGGAGGAGAAGTCTTCCTTCGCGTTTTCGACAGCGGTCTCGGTATCGTGCACAGCTTCGCTCACTTCCGCAGCGGCCTGATCCGCAGTCCCCGGAACGGACTTGGGTACGGCAAAGCCGCAGTTGGGGCAGAACTTCACGCCCTCTGCGAGCTTGCTTCCGCAGTTAGAACAGAAACTCATTTTTTATCTCCTTTACATATTGGGATAGATTAATGATATCAAAACCACAAATAATGTCAATATGCAGCATGTAAAATCAAGTAAAAAATATGTAAAGCCGGATATTGATCTATAATGGCGGATGTCCGATTGCAATGGTCCCCGCTTGGTGATATAATAACTTATATGGAGACTAACAGCAAAAAAACCGGTTTCTTCAAGGCGCACGCCGCGGAGCTCATATCCGCGCTGATACTTCTCGCCGCTCTCGGCCTGTTCGGATACCGCCTTTTCACGGCGGAGGATCTGACCGTCCGGGGCGTCATCGTCGCGGCGTTCTGCCTCGGGATATTTGCGCTCGGGCTCATGCTCGCCGTGCCCGCCGCGCTCCGCTTCTTCGGCGGGGAGGAGCTGTTTACACGGCGCTCCGTCGGCGACCGCAGCGGAAGAAGGTCAAGGCTCCATCCCGTGCTCGGCGTAATGCTCTGCGTGCTCACCGCAAGGGTGCTGCTCATCGCAGTCGCGTACATTATAAGCGTCATATCGAAGGGCTATCATGGCTCCGTGATGCGCACGCTCCAGGACGTGTGGTTAAAGCTCGATACCGACGCCCCGCATTACATAAGCATCGCGGAGAACGGCTACGTTACGGAGGGGACCGATATGTACAACATCGTGTTCCTGCCGCTGTTCCCCGCGCTCATTCGCCTGTTCAACTTCCTCTTCCGCGACAGCTTCGTTTCGGCGACGGTAATAAACATCCTCTGCTCAGCGGCAGCGGGCGCCGTGATATACGAGCTCGCGCTCTGCGACACGGGCAGGAGGTCCGCAAGGTTCGCCGTGGTGTTCGCCTTCGCGCTCCCGGCCGCGATATTCTACGCCGCCCCCATGAGCGAGGCGCTGTTCGTGCTCCTTTCCGCTTCGACGCTGATAGCGCTCCGCAAGGAGAAGTTCTGGCTCGCCGCGGTATTCGGCATGCTGGCGTCGCTCACTCGCTCGGTGGGCTTCGTGATGGCGGTGCCCTTCGCTGCGGAGGCCGTGCGCTACGCCGTCAAAAAATACCGCGAGAACGGCAAAAAGGGCTTCGCGGGCACGATAATAAAGCTCGTCGCCTGCCTTATGATACTCGCCCTCGGCACATTCCTTTACCTGCTCATAAACAAGCTCGTATGGAACGATTGGTTCAAGTTCATGGAGTTCCAACGGGAGAACTGGTATCAGCATCCCGGCTGGTTCTTCGAGACCGCCGCGACGCAGGCGAATGAGCTCGTCGCCTCCTTCGGCGCAGATAACGAGGCCGCTCTCGGTCTGTGGCTGCCGAACCTCCTGTACATATTCGGCGCGCTCGTGCTGTTCATATCGACGGCAAGGACGCTCCGCACCTCCTACGCGCTCTATTACGCGGCGTACTTCGCCGTGGTCTGCGGCGCGACATGGCTGCTCTCCGCGCCGAGGTATCTCACCGCGCTCGTCGTCATCCCGCTCGCCCTCGCGCACCTTTGCGAGAGCCGTGACGACGGCGTCGCGATAGGCAGGGCAAGGGCGAAGACGGCGATCGTAACGGTCGTGCTGCTCGTTTCTCAGCTCCTGTATCTTATCATGTACATCAACGAATACTGCATTTATTGAGGCCTCTTGCCTTAAGGAAAGGAGTAATCATGCTCTTGCTTTTGAGTTACGGATATTACGGCGGCTACCGGACCTCGATCGATCCGACGTACACGATACTGCTGCTCGCCGCGCTTGGCGTGATGGTGCTCGGCATAATCGCGCAGGTCAGGGTACAGTCGACCTTCAGAAAGTATTCCGAGGTCCGCGCACAATGCGGCATGACCGCCTCGCAGATCGCCTCGGCTCTCCTAAGGCAGAGCGGC
>JAFZYC010000079.1 GCA_017616435.1 Clostridia bacterium | reverse complement strand
CTCCCTACTTCTCCAACTACGTGAACAGCGACATGGAGCCCTCCGACGTGCGGTCCATGTGCTGCCGTCTCCGTCTCGACCTCCGCGAACTGCGGAAGAAGACCGGCGGCTTCTTCGGATCCGGCGAATCGACCGGCTCCGTCGGCGTCGTCACGATCAACATGCCCCGCATCGCGTACCTCTCCGCAGACAAGGAAGAGTTCTACCGCCGGCTCGACAAGCTCATGGACATCGCGGCGCGCTCCCTCAAGATCAAGCGCACCGTCATCACGAAGTACCTCGAGGACGGCCTCTATCCCTACACCAAGCGCTATCTCGGCAGCTTCGACAACCACTTCTCCACGCTCGGCCTGGTCGGCATGAACGAAGCGGGCCTCAACGCGAACTGGCTCCGCGCCGACATGTCCCACAAGGAAACCCAGGACTTCACCATCGAGGTCCTCAACCACATGCGCGAGCGCCTCTCCGACTATCAGGAGAAGTACGGCGACCTCTATAACCTCGAGGCCACCCCCGCCGAGTCGACGACCTACCGCTTCGCGAAGCACGACAAGGAGCAGTATCCCGACATAATCACCGCGAACGAGAACGGCACCCCCTACTACACCAACTCCTCGCATCTGCCCGTCGGCTTTACCGAGGATATCTTCTCCGCTCTCGACATCCAGGACGAGCTGCAGACGCTCTACACATCCGGCACCGTCTTCCACGCCTTCCTGGGCGAGAAGCTGCCCGACTGGAAGGCCTGCGCGGATCTCGTCAAGAAGATCGCGGAAAACTATAAGCTCCCCTATTACACCATGAGCCCCACCTATTCCGTCTGCGCGGATCACGGCTACATAAAGGGCGAGCATTTCTCCTGCCCCTCCTGCGGAAGGAAGACCGAGGTCTACAGCCGCATCACCGGCTATTACCGCCCCGTTCAGAACTGGAACGACGGTAAGGCGCAGGAGTTCAAGGACCGC
The DNA here is from genome assembly GCA_017616435.1 of Clostridia bacterium. Classification (GTDB taxonomy): domain Bacteria; phylum Bacillota; class Clostridia; order Christensenellales; family CAG-138; genus UBA3857. Next base: position 5,359 of record JAFZYC010000079.1, on the reverse strand, counting down.
CAGACCTACGTGATCGAGAACTCCCACCTGACCCACACCGGCGTGCCCCATGCCGACGACGCGCCCGCTCCCGCAGAGGGCGGCGACGAGAGGACGATCCTCTTCGTATCCCACACCTGCCCCAACTGCAGGACGGCGAAAACCGTTCTTGACAGGGCCGGCGTCGAGTACGACACCGTGATCGCGGACGACAATATCGACCTCGTCAACAAGTACAACGTCAATCAGGCGCCCACGCTCGTCAAGGTCACCGAAAACGGCGTAGAAACGCTCTGCGGAGTATCCGAGATAATGGGCTGGCTCAGGAAATAAGCCAAAAAGCATGAAAACGCTCCCGGGAAAACCCGGGAGCGTTCTTTATTTGTTATGGATATCAGCCTGCGTACCAGTTATCGCAGTACTCGTCCTGATCTATGCCGTTCACATAGTACTGCCAGTCGATGATCCTCAGCTCGGCGCGGACGAGGGTGCCGTCCTCGAGCTTCAGCGTGATGTAGGTCCAGTAGTCGGTCTCGTAGGGCAGTATCATCGTGCCCGCGGGAAGGGTCATGGGCGCGCCGTCCTTGGTGACCTCCATGTCGATCTTGAGAGGACGGAAGCCGTGGGAGTACTCGGTGGGCTCATCATAGCGGAAAGGTTCGAGGAACCTGAAGCCTTCGTCGGTCACGACCGCGTGGGATCTGACCATCTGGGTATCGAAGAGGTCGATACGCGTCATTACCGGTATGCCGTGAGTGGTATCGAAAGATTTGGGATCGTCCCAGTCGCCCGTAAAATCGAGGTCCGCGGCCGTACCGAACCGGGATACTCCGTCGCCGTTCTTGTTCACGCGCAGCGCCCACATGGCGGAGTAGTCATCACCGGTATTGTAGGTGAACAGCACTTCAAGGCGCTCGTCGGCAGTGTTGCTGTCGACTATGAACATCGTGTGATCGAACGCCGCATACTCGGTGGCAAAGGCATATTCCTTGTCGGGGTCGGATCCGAGGGTAACCGTGACGACGCACATGAACATTTGAGAACCGTGTTCGGTCTCCTCAGATCTCACAGTCACGGTATCGGGCTTGCCGTCAAAGTCGAGATCGACCTCGACGGGTACGCCGTCTTCGACCTTTATGCACATATCGGAGAAGGAGGGAGCTTCGCCCTCATACATGGGGAACATTGTCTCGGTACGGGTGAACTTGGTCTCCAGCTTGAAATTGTTGCCTACTGGAGGCTCTTTGCCGGTTATATCGACGGTCTCATCTTCGGAGTAGACCTTGCCGATACCGTCGTACCAGCCGACGAAGGAATAATCCCTGTCGGGTATCGCGCTGATCTCCACCTTTGGCGCGGACTGCATGCAGCACCTTATGCCCACGGCGCCGTCATAGCCCGACTCGAGCTCGATCCATTTGGAATCTGTATCCTCCTCGCCGAGCTTATAGCTGCAGTGGAGTGTATTGCGGGCGGAAACGCTTATGCGGTAAAGCGAATCGGAGCTGACGTAAACGGAGTTTTCCACGCATTCCGGAATGATGAGCAGCTCCAGCTTGGGGCAGTTGACGATCGTGACGTCATAGAGCTCAACTCTGTCGGTCCAGAAGCTCATGAGCTCGGGGAAGCCGTCCAGCACGAGCTGACCGTCAAGACGGACGGGATCGAGACCGCCCTCGTCGTTCGGGACGAGCTGGCTTTCCGCAGCCCACAGATTTATGTTCACAACATGTCCGTCCTCGCTCCAGACCACCGCGGGGCGATCGGCGTTGCCGGGACCGTTCCAAGTTGCGGGATCGGCGGGATCGTAATTATCGAACAGCCTTTCGCCGTTCTTTTTGCTGCCGCTGTGATCGATACCGAAGAAGGCGGCGAGCTTCTGAAGCTCATCCTCGTTATAGGGGATGGGCTTTGCGGGCTCCTCGGTCGGCTCCTGAGTGGGGACCTCCGCCGAGTTCTCGGTCGGCTTCGGCGCCTCTGTGGAATCCGCCGTGCCGCTCTGCGGCGTCTTGCATGCCGCAAGCGAGACTACGAGCGCGAGTACCAGCACTGCGCAGATCATCCTTTTCATGATAATGCCTCCATCAATGATTAAATGTTGTAAATGCCGTTCACCGGCCTTTCACTTATATAACGCGCGAGAGGGCCTTTCGGTTCCCTTGATTTTATCATTTTCTGTCATTTTTCAAAATATATTATTTTTTTCGCGCCGTTTTTCGGCGGCCTCCCTCCGCCGCCCGACGCTGCGCTTTTTTATTGACATTGCCGTGCGGAAATGCTATATTTACATTCGTACATTGCCCCCGCGGCAGGATACAGGAGGATACATCCCAAATGAAAAAGACCATAGGCTTTCTATGCGCGGCCCTGCTCGCCGCACTCGTTTTTTGTATGATGCCCGTCCCCGCGCTCGCTTCCGAGCTGACCGGCACCTGCGGCGAATCCGTAAGCTACGTTTATGACACCGATACAAAGGTGCTCACCCTTACCGGCACCGGCGCTACCAACGATTACACCATGCGCCAGAGCCCGTTCTACGCGACCTCTATTAGAAACAACTGCACGACGATAGTGGTCGGCGAGGGGATAACCCGCATCGGCAACTACCTCTTCCATTACATGCAGAAGGTCACTTCCGTCACGCTGCCCTCCACTCTCGAATCGATAGGCAGCTACGCCATGAACAACCTCGTGCTGCTCGAGAGCCTCGATCTGCCCGAGAGCCTCACCACGCTCGATCAGTACTGCTTCGGCTCCTGCAAAAAGCTGACCGAAGTCGAGATCCCGCAGGGCGTCGCCGCGATACCCGCGCAGTGCTTCAACAGCTGCATCAAGCTCACCTCGGTCACGCTGCCCGATTCGGTCACGAGCATCGGCAATTCCGCGTTCTCCGGCTGTTCCATGCTCACGAGCGTCAACATGCCCGCCATGCTCGGATCCATCGGCTCCACGGCTTTTTCCGCAAGCCAGATAACCCAGGTCGACCTCCCCGCGAGCGTCACTTCGCTCAGCAGCGATTCCTTCTCCGGCTGCCCCGCTCTCGCGGCGATCAACGTAGCGGAGGGCAACCAGAACTACTGCTCCGTCGGCGGCGTGCTCTATGTAAAGGATAAGTCCGTGCTGCTCTGCTGCCCGGGCGGATACTCCGGCGCGTACGAGATCGATCCCGTCTGCACGGAGATACACTACGACGCGTTCCAGAACTGCATGCTGCTTACCGGAGTCACCATCCCCGCGAGCGTGACGAAGATCGGCAATCAGGCCTTCCAGTCCTCCGGGATCACCTCCATCACCATACCCGAGACCGTCACAGTGCTTGAAAACAGCTTCTGCCAGTCCTGCGCTTCCCTTACGGAGGCGACCGTCAACGCCTCCGTCGAGCTGCTCGACAGCTACTCCTTCAACGGCTGTTCAGAGCTTACGACCGTCGTTCTCGGCCCGTCCATAAAGAACTTCGGCACGGCGGTCTTCGGCTACTGCCCCATGCTCAGCTCCATCACGCTGCCCGCCCAGCTCGAGGCGATCCCCGACAACTGCTTCCAGGGCTGCTACGCCCTTTCGGGCATCGAGATCCCCGAAACGGTGACTTCGATAGGCATGTACGCCTTCGAGAGCTGCTCCTCCATCACCGAGTTCATTCTCCCCGCCGGCCTTGAGTCCATAGGCACAGGCGCGTTCGGACGCACTGCGATATCGACCATCACCATCCCCGCGGGAGTCACCACGATAAACGGCAACATCTGCTCGAACTGCCAGAATCTGACCGAGGTCGATCTGCTCGGCGAGATAACTTACGTCGGCGGAAGCGCTTTCTCGAACTGCGGCAGCCTTATGAAGGTCACTTTCCACTGCGCGCCTCTCGATCCCAAGAACGCGAGCCCCTACGCCTTCAACAACACTCCCAAGGCGATGGAGATACATTATCCCAGCCTCTATCCCGAATGGGACACCGCTCGCCCCTTCGATCAGAACAATATGACGTATAACTACGTTATGGACATCGTCTCCCCCTATTCCCAGATGGTCTCCGTAGAGATCCGCGCGCGCGGGACTTCGGATTCCCTGTGCGACCTGCGCTTCAAGTTCCGTCTCGATCACTATGATGGGTATGAGGTGACCGCCCGCCGCGTCGTATTCACGAACGAGTCGAACGGCAGGACGTTCACGCTCGACTGCCCCAATACGCTCTTCCGCGCCGAGGACGGCTCGTATGAGCTCATCACCGCGATACTGACCTATGTTCCCGAAAGCCAGTATTCGACGAGGATCACCGCGCAGGCGTTCATTGACGTCACCGGCGAATGGCAGGGCACCCTGCCCTCCAACAAGATGACGGCGTCGGTAAATGAGCTGATGAACGCGAACGAATAAATAAGGCATGCTAAAAGCCCCGTGAAAACGGGGCTTTTTTTCTTGCCTGTTCAGTTTTCGTTCGGTACAGCGGAGCGGTAGGCGGGCCTGAGGTTCGGCTTTGTGATATAAGCGCCTTCCTCCCGGAATATCATGGTGTAGATCTCTCCCTCCGGGGAAACATAGATCCAACCGGGTTCAGGATCGGCATACTGCCCGACGGGCAGGACCGAACAGCCGAGGAGCCGTCCTTCCATGTCGTACTTGCGGACGGAATACTCCAGCATTCCCGCAAAGTCAACGTTTTCGATCACGAAAGCATCGGCGGAATACCAACGGAGCACTTCAACCGAATAGGTCTCCCCCTTCGGGATCGAGACGTCCCCGTTCGGGAAGCGGTAATGCCACGCGCTGTCATCCGATTCGATCACTATCTTATCCGCAGGCTCGAACCTGTTTTCCTCCGGGATAAGCTTCCAGCGCATGCCGGAACCGGAGCCGTAGATCTCTGTCCCGTCGGCATTCGCAACATAGAACTTTATCGCGGAGCCCATACCGACTTCGTCGGGTATCACGGTCTTTTCCCCCGTCGTCAGGTCATAGGCGACCGCAGCCGGGCCGCCGTTCCCCGGCTGCTCGTCGTCGAACGAGACGTATATCCTATCGCCGCATACGCAGAAGCTGAACGCTCTATTGCCGTACCAAAGCTCCTCCGTTTCCCCGTTGCCGTAATCGTATTCCCTAAAGCTTCCCTCGGAAAGCGCAAGGCTGCGCGTCCCATCGGGGCCGACGATCAGTATACGGTCGTTGAACTTATCGAGTATATATGCGGTATCTCCGAATACCGCGAACCCGGCCGGGCCCTCCATCATGTCGTCCCAGAAAAAGTAGCGTATCATATCCTCTCCATCGCCCGCTTCGATAAAGAAAAGCTGTTCGGCGTCGGAAAAACAGTCGCCGTAACCCTCCGGAAGCTCCCCAACAGGAGTTGTGGGCAGCGGCTCTTCGGTGGGCGCCGCCGTCGGCGCCT
>JAFZYC010000007.1 GCA_017616435.1 Clostridia bacterium | reverse complement strand
CTCCCACCTTGGCCGCCCCAAGGGCAAGTTCGTGCCCGAGATGAGCCTTGCTCCCGTGGCGAAGAGGCTGCAGGAGCTTCTGCCCGAGGTCAACGTCGTATTCGCGAACGACATCATCGGCGAGGACGCGGAAAAGAAGGTCGCCGCCATGAACAACGGCGATATAGTCCTTCTCGAAAACCTCCGCTACCATGCCGAGGAGGAGAAGAACGACGAGGAGTTCGCAAAGAAGCTCGCCTCCTATGCGGATATCTACGTCTCCGACGCGTTCGGCACCGTCCACCGCGCTCATGCTTCCACCGAGGGCGTGGCGCATTATCTGCCCGCCGCCTGCGGCTTCCTCATCGAGAAGGAGCTCGGCTTCATGGGCAAGGCGCTTGAAAATCCCGACCGTCCCTTCGTCGCGATCCTGGGCGGCAAGAAGGTCGCGGATAAGATCGGCGTCATCACGAACCTCCTCAACAAATGCGACACACTGCTCATCGGCGGCGCCATGAGCTATACCTTCTATCGCGCCATGGGCCTTTCCGTCGGCAATTCCCTTGTCGACGAGGCCTCGATCGATCTTGCTAAGTCCCTTATGGATACCGCGAAGGAGAAGGGCGTTAGGCTGTGCCTCCCCATCGACTGCGTCGTTGCCAAGGAGTTCGCGGAGGACGCGGAGCACATGACCGTTCCATTTGACGCCATGCCCGAAGGCTGGGAAGGCCTCGACATCGGCGAGAAGACCGCGGAGCTCTACGGCTCGATCATAAAGGAAGCCAAGACCGTCGTCTGGAACGGCCCGATGGGCGTGTTCGAGATGGACGCCTTCTCGAAGGGCACCGAGGCTGTCGCGAAGGCCTGCGCCGAGTGTGAGGGAACGACCATCATCGGCGGCGGCGATTCCGCTTCCGCTGTCAACAAGTTCGGTTTGGGCTCCGCTATGAGCCATATCTCCACCGGCGGCGGCGCCTCCCTCGAGTTCCTCGAGGGCAAGGTGCTTCCCGGCGTAGCTGCGCTCAACGAAAAGACCGGCCGCCGCAAGTTCATCGCCGGCAACTGGAAGATGAACATGACCCCCTCCGCTGCGAAGGCGCTCGTTACCGAGCTCGTTCCCCTCGTAAAGGACGCGGAGGCGGAGGTCGTGGTTTGCCCGCCGTTCGTCGATATCCCCTTTGTTGCCCCCATCATCAAGGGCACCAACGTCCGTCTGGGCAGCCAGAACATCCACTGGGCCGAAAAGGGCGCCTTCACGGGCGAGATCGCGGCGAACATGCTCAAAGAGCTCGGCGTCGAGTACGCCATCATCGGCCACAGCGAGCGCCGTCAGTACTTCGGCGAGACTGATGAGACGGTCAACGCGCGCATAAAGGCCGCCCTCGCCGCCGACATCACCCCCATCGTCTGCGTGGGCGAAACGCTCGAACAGCGCGAGGCCGGCGTAACCGACGATTTCCTCGCGGGTCAGGTCAAAGCCGCTTTCTGCGGCCTAACCGCGGAGGACGCAGCGAAGGTCGTCATCGCCTACGAGCCCATCTGGGCGATCGGCACCGGCAAGACCGCTTCCGATGAGGAAGCCGACCGCACCATCGGCGCGATCCGCAAGGTCTGCTGCGGGCTGTACGGCTGCGATTTCGCGAAGAACGTCCGCATACTCTACGGCGGCTCCATGAACGCGAAGAACGCCCACGGCTTGAAGTCCATGGAGAACATCGACGGCGGCCTGATCGGCGGCGCGAGTCTGAAGCCCGTCGATTTCTCCCACGTCGTGCTCGACTGATATTAACGAGACCCAATAAGGCGCCGCCCCGAAAGGGGCGGGGCCGTGACCCGGGCAGTGCCCGAAAAGAAAGATCCCACATGAAAAAAACCACAGCATTGATAATACTGGACGGCTTCGGCTACCGTGAGGACGCGCAGGATAACGCCGTCCGCATCGACGGCATACGCTGCATCCGCACGCTCAAGAGCCGCTATCCCCACACGCTCATCGGGGCCTCGGGCCTCGACGTCGGCCTTCCCGACGGGCAGATGGGCAATTCCGAGGTCGGGCACATGAACCTCGGCGCGGGCAGGGTCGTTTTCCAGGACTTCCCCCGCATAGACAAATCCATCGCGGACGGGGATTTCTTCACCAATCCCGCGTTCGTGAAGGCGATCGAGAACTGCCGCGAGCATGATTCCGCCCTGCACCTTCTGGGCCTCTGCTCTGACGGCGGCATACACTCCCGCCTCGGCCATCTCTACGCGCTGCTGGAGCTCGCGAAGAGGAACGGCCTTACAAAGGTATTCATCCACTGCTTCATGGACGGGCGCGACACCCCGCCCACGAGCGGTCTCGATTTCATCAAGCAGGTCATGGCCAAGTGCGAAGAGATCGGCGTCGGCCGCATCGCCACCGTACAGGGCCGCTTCTGGGGCATGGACCGCGACAAGCGCTATGAGCGCGTAAAGCTTGGCTTCGACGCGATAGTGAACGGCGAGGGCGTCTATGAGCCCGATCCCGTTTCCGCAATGGAGCATTCCTACGCGAACGGCAAGACGGACGAGTTCGTGATCCCCGCCGTCATTACGGAGGACGGCAGGCCCATGGCCACGGTCGAGGAGAACGACAGCGTCATATTCTTCAACTTCCGCACCGACAGGCCCACGGAGATCACGGAGGCGTTCATATTCCCCGATTACACTTATTTCGAGCGTAAGCGCGGCTATATCAAGACCTATTACGTCTGCATGACGCTCTACCGCGACGATTTCCCGGAGTATGCGGATATCGCCTTCCGCCCCCTGCACTACGAGGACCTGATGGGCGAGTACATCTCCCGCATGGGCAAGACGCAGCTGCGCCTTGCCGAGAGCGAGAAGAAGCGCCACGTCACTTTCTTCTTCAACGGAGGCACGGACGAGGTCAGCCCCGGCGAGGATCATATCATACTCGATTCCCCGAAGGTGGAGACGTACGATCTCGCGCCCGAGATGCGCGCCTACGACCTTACGGATATCGCAGTGGAGAAGGTCAGGTCGCATGAGTACGATCTTATAGTTATGAACTTCGCCAATCCCGATATGGTCGGGCATACCGCCGTTCGCGATTCCGTCATCGCCGCCGTGCACGCCGTCGACGAATGCGTCGGAAGGCTCGTTTCGGAGATAATCAAGGAGGGCGGCTCCTGCATAGTGACCGCCGACCACGGCAACTGCGAGACCATGGTGGAGGACGGCAAGCCCATGACCGCCCACACGACGAACCCCGTGCCCGTGATATACGTCGCGAACGACGCGCCCTGCGTACGCTTGAAGAGCGGAGGCAAGCTCGGCAATATCGCGCCGACCCTGCTGGAGATGATGGGCCTTCCGAAGCCCGCCGATATGACGGAGGAGAGCCTTATCGAAAGGATCCCCCGCTGAGGGCGGCATTAGGGCGAAAAGGCAAAAATATACCGTGATCGCCGCATAAAAACGCGGATTGGCTCTTGCATAATGCGGAACGAGGTGGTATAATGTCCGTCGCAGTTGATATTTTGAAAGGAAACAACCATGGATATCTTTGAAATCGTCGTCAATTTTCTCCTGCTCATCGCAGCGGTCATCCTCGTGATCGTCGTTCTTGCTCAGGATTCCAAGAGCTCCGGCCTCGGCAGCGCATTCGGTTCCGAGACCACCGCCATCAACTCCCGCAGCAAGAAGGCCAGCCGTGAAAGGCAGCTTCAGAAGCTCACCGTGATATTCGCTATCATCGTTGCGGTCCTCGCAGTCCTCATGCTGCTCATGCCCGCTTTCGAGAAGTGGTTCACGCCCAAGAGCACGAGTGCGATGCTCTCCGCGATTCGCAATATCTTCTGATAGGCAAAGAAAGCAGTCAAGGCACAGCACTCGATCGAAAAGGCGGGTGCTGTGTTTGTTCTTTCCGGAAAGGAGCCCGGTATGCCGATCAAAAAGGGTATAAAGTCCGTCGCCGAAAACCGTAAGGCAAGGCATGATTATTTCATAGAGGATACCTATGAATGCGGCCTTGCGCTCGTCGGCACGGAGGTAAAATCCATAAGGGCCGGCAAGGTCAACATCAAGGACTCCTATGTGAAGATCAAAAACGGCGAGGCGATAGTCGTCGGTATGCATATCTCCCCCTATGAGCAGGGGAACATATTCAACCGAGATCCGTTCCGCGAAAGGAAGCTCCTCCTTCATAAGAGGGAGATAAATAAGCTCCGCGAGCTTTCGGAAGCGGACGGCTACAGCCTCATCCCGCTGCGCCTCTATCTGAAGGACGGCCTTGTCAAGATGGAGCTCTCCGTCGCAAAGGGCAAAAAGCTCTACGATAAGCGCCACGACATAGCGGAGCGCGACGCAAAGCGCCAGATCGAGCAGCGCAGGAAGGAAGACAGATACTCCGACCGTTAAATAACGACGGCGGCGGAACTGCAATATGGGGGCGTACATGGTTTCGACGGGGATCATGGGTGCCGGATAAGCGAGCCGAAGCCCCGAGATTCGTAAAAATCGGGAAATCTTTAAATATAACTGACCACAACAGCTATATGCCCGTAGCGGCCTAACGGCCCTACCGTCCGCCTTAAGCTTCCCACGGCGTAAGATACGGGCGTCATCAATGTGGGGAACCAGCCGCAGAGTGCCTCGACTGCGGTGGGATCAAGGGACTGCCGAAGCCGTAAGCCCGTCGGTGGGCGTACGGCGACGAAAGACTTAGTGCGCCGGCTACGCTCGTAGAAAGTCTTGCAAACAGGTTTTCGGACAGGAGTTCGACTCTCCTCGCCTCCACCACGCTAAAAAACACAGGCATCGCCTGTGTTTTTTAGCGTCATAGAGAAGCAGAGGGGAGTCGAACTGGGCGCGGGAGTGAATGACGCCACAGTGTGGCGTCAGAGCCGCGCCCTGACCGAGCGGCAGCGAGAGGAGACTCTCCTCGCCTCCACCAAAGCAGAATCAGACGAACTTTTACTTCTGGCCTTCGGGCTTCGCTGTGAAAGTGATGATCTGAGGATGCAAAAGTTTTGCCACCTCCTGACGGGGGGTGGCAATCTTCGTTTTGGCTAGGTTTGAATTATCAGTTTAACTATGGTAAAATAAAAACAGCATAGTTGAAAAGGAAGGGTTACAGATGAATGCTACTGAAACCGCACAAGAGATCGCTGCTTATATGAAAAAGAACGGTTATAGAAAACGCGGACTGGGTTGGAAGAAGCATTGTGCTGATGTTTCACTAGCTATTTCCATGGAAAAATCGTTATGGGATCAGAACACGTGGTACCTCTGGTTTGGTGTAACAGTTCCTCAAATCAATGATACTGACAGCTTTCAGGCCGCTAATTACCCTATTCGCGCCAGATTAGATGGATGGAAACTAACAATCGATCAGATAAAGTATGCCGTGAAGCTTTGGGAAGATAAATATGGAACCGTTCCCAAGCTGGCAAGAGCGGCAGTTGAAAACAAATTACCCGTCCTGAGTGAAATAAGTATTATTCGTTTTTTATCGACTGGCGAATACTTTAATATGGCATTTTATTCCGAGCCATAGGATTGTCGTTTTATTACATCCGACCGCATTATGAACCGGCCGATCTTAAGAGGACGCTTATGGAAACCTGCACAAGAGAAAAGCTTGCGAAGGCAGCAAGAGAGAAGGCGCTTCTGCCTTTTCATGGCTTTATTGACGGAAAAAGATCGAATCTTGAGCCGATCGTTCGGCATTTTCCGAAATGGAGCCCGGAGGAAGCGGACGGGCTGTGGTGCGCCGCGTTCGTGTACTATTGCTGCAGGGAGGCCGGTTTCGATATCCCGTATTACCCGAAGGAGTGCACGCGCTGCCATCTCGCCGGATGCCCCGGCTGGGAGGACTTAGCGCTGAACGATCCGCGCATTGAGTATCACAAGGGCTCGGAGAGATTCGAGCCGGAAGCCGGCGATATAGTCATTTACGACAGGGTGTTCAACGGTCAGGAGCACGACCACATGGGGATCGTCCTCGAGTATCGCGGGAACGAGCTCGTCGCCGCCGAAGGGAATCACAACAATGTTTCGGGAATAGTCACTCGTCCGACGGACGAGCATATCAGGGCTTTTATCCGCTTTCCCGATGGATACGTGTATTCGGAATAGAAAGAACGGAAAGAGAGGAAACGATATGACGAAAAGGATCCGTATCACCGCGCTGCTTATTGCGGCGGCGTTTATTTTGGGCCTGTGTTCCGGCTGTAAAAATGTCAGGCAGGATACAGCCGCGACGCCCGCGCAGACAGCGGAGGTCACGGCGACCGAGGCTCCGGAGGAGACGCCGGAACGCATGAAAAACGGCGGCGCGCTCAGCTTTTTGCCGGAGGAGCCGATACCGGTGCCCAAGCTTTCCGAAATGGTCTACGACCGCCCGGATACGGGAAAGCTGATCGCGGAATACGAAGCGCTTACGGAAAAGGCCGCCTCGTGCGGCGACGCGCAGGAGCTGCTGAACGACTATTATCAGGTCGCGATCGACGCTCATGATTTCGGATCCATGTACGAGCTTGCATACTTCCGTTTCGCAATGGATACCGAGGACGTTTATTTCTCCGACGAGTATGATTACTGCGATGAGCAGTCCGCGGTCATCACCGAAAAGATGAACGCTCTCTTCGCCGCCTTTGCCGCATCCCCCTTAAGGGACGAACTGGAGCGGGCTTATTTCGGGGAAGGCTTTTTCGAGGATTACGATGATTTCAATGACGCGGACGAGGCCTATTTCGACCTTATGCAGCAGGAGAACGATTTAAGGTTCCGATACTATTCCCTTCTGGAAGACGCGTATTTCAACACCAACGCGCAGCTCGAGCAGAATCACGATACTTTCGGGGGGATATTCATCGAGCTCGTCAAGGTCCGCGGGCAGATAGCCGCCGCGAAGGGTTACGACAACTACATGGATTACTGCTATGCGAGCACATACAAACGGGATTATACCACCATTCAAACGTGGGAGTATCTCGATCTGGTCAAGGAAAAGCTCGCTCCTCTGATGCAGGACCCGAAAATAGCCGATGATTACGCTGAATACTCCTACTGGAAGGAGGCCAAGTCGCTCGAATACCTCTCCGCGGCGGCGGAGAAAATGGGCGGCCCCATACTTGATGCCTTCCGGTTCATGAAGGATCGCGAGCTTTATGACATTTCCTACAATTCGAGCAAGCTCAACACGGGCTATACGGATTACATAAACAACTATGAGGCGCCGATCATTTTCATCGACCCCAGCGGAAGAGACCTGCTCATAACGCTGTTCCACGAATTCGGGCACTATACCGACTTCTACTGCAGCTACGGTTTTTCGGGGAGCTACGAGATCGCGGAGACCTATTCTCAGGCAATGCAGTATCTTGCTTTCGCCTATGCCGATCCCTTTACAGACAGCGAACGGGCGGAGAACCTGCGCGCCACGCTTTCGGATCTTCTGGTATACGCCATACTCAGGCAGGCGGCTTTCGCAGAGTTCGAACTGCGTGCCTACTCGCTTGAGCCAGAAGAGCTCACGCCTGAGAGACTGGACGCAATCTACGGACAGTGCATCGAGGATTACGGCCTCTCCGAGCTTGGCTCGATCTGGACGAACAGTATGTTCTGGATAGCCTATGGCCATTTCTTCAATGTTCCCGGCTACGTGATAAGCTATTCGGTTTCAGCCGTGGCTTCGCTGCAGATATGCCGCATGGAGGCGGAGGAGCCCGGCTCGGGCGTCGCGGCCTTCATCCGTTTGCTCGGCCGCACTCACGGCAAGAAATTCGTGGCGGTTATAGAAGAGGCGGAGCTTGACAGCCCGTTCGACGCCGAAGCCATGGAAAAGGCAGCCGCATTCCTTAACGAAGCCTTCGGCCGGAACTGATGGGGGGAGGCTTTCGCGTTGAAGCCTCCGCAAAGATATGCTATAATCAACGATGCCGGAGCGGTTTGAAGGATCGGACTCAGCAAAAGGACTCAATGATCCCGGCGTTCCGGGACGATAACGGGGAGGGGGACGGATCGATGAAAGATCCCGCAATTAAAAGCAACCGTATGCAGTGCCTGTTCGCGCTCATCAGCGCGAGCATCGTCGCCGCGTGCGTGTGCGTTGGCGTGACGATGAACCTTGTGACGCTGTATGATGAAAACTTCGACCACATGGGGATTAGGACGTTCTGCATGTTCACGGTCGATTCCAACATACTCGCGGGCCTTACGATGCTGCTCTGCATCCCGTACACCGTTGACGGCCTGCGCACGGGTTACTACCATCTGCCGGATTGGGTAGTGGTAATGATGCACATCGCAGTTACCGCGGTCTCGCTCACGTTCCTCGTCTCGCTGTTCATACTTGCCCCGATAAAGGGCTTCATGCTCATATTCTCCGGCTCGCGCTTTTTCCTTCACGGCGTATGCCCCGTGCTGTGCATAGTGGCGTTCTGCTGCTTCATCAACAGCCATCTGCTCCGCCTGAAGGAATCGCTGCTGGCGCTTATTCCCGTTGCTGTCTACGCGGTGGTCTACCTCGTGATGGTCGTATTCATCGGCGAGGAACACGGCGGCTGGAACGATTTTTACGGATTCGCCACGCGCGTCCCGATCTGGGTATCGCTGCTAGTTATACTGCCGCTCACGTTCGGGATAGTGATGCTCCTTCGGTTGGGTCATAACAAGTGCTGCCTCCTGCGCCGCAGCAAGGACGCTGAGCTCTACCGCGCGGCATACAGCGGCGCGGACCTTAATGAGGTCGTGGAGAACATGGCCCGTTCCCACAAAAAGGAGCTAAAGACGAACAATATCGTAATACCGGCGCAGACGATCGGCTACATGATACAGAACAGCGGCGACGATATGGATCCCGCCGAGGGCTGCCGCAGATATCTCGAAGCCTATTTGAAGGAGTAAAGGGAAGCCCGACAAAACATCGGTTTTTCCTTGGCACCGTTTTTTTCGGTTGCACTATTCGCGAATTGGGGTTATAATGAAAAAAGGGAGATGTCCCGCAACAAATAATAATGTTATGGAGGAATGGTCTAATGGCTCTTGTCACAAGCACTGAGATGTTCAAAAAGGCATACGACGGCGGCTACGCCATCGGCGCTTTCAACGTGAACAACATGGAGATCGTCCAGGGCATTACCGAGGCCGCTGCCGAGCTCAACGCTCCGCTTATTCTTCAGGTCTCGAAGGGCGCCCGCGCATACGCCAATCACACCTATCTTATCAAGCTGGTCGAGGCGGCCGTCATCGAGACGGGCCTGCCCATCGTACTGCACCTTGACCACGGCGATTCTTTCGATATCTGCAAGAGCTGTATCGACGGCGGCTTCACCTCCGTCATGATAGACGCCTCCTCAAAGCCCTTTGCCGAGAACATCGAGATCACCCGCAAGGTCGTCGAATACGCGCACGATCACGGCGTGGTCGTAGAGGCTGAGCTCGGCACCCTCGCAGGCGTCGAGGACGAGGTTAAGGTCAAGGCCGAGGATTCCTCCTACACAAGGCCCGAAGAGGTAGAGGAGTTCGTTCAGAAGACCGGCTGCGATTCCCTTGCGATAGCCATCGGCACCAGCCACGGCGCGTATAAGTTCACCGCCGCGCAGTGCACGAGGAACGAGCAGGGCATACTTGTACCGCCGCCCCTCCGCTTCGACGTACTCGAGGAGGTCCAGAGGCGTCTGCCCGGCTTCCCGATCGTTCTCCACGGCTCCTCTTCCGTACCGCAGGAGTTCGTAAAGATGATCAACGAGAACGGCGGCAACATGCCCGACGCCGTCGGCATCCCCGAGGAGCAGCTCAGGAAGGCCGCTTCGATGTCCGTCTGCAAGATCAACATCGACTCCGACCTGAGGCTCGCCATGACCGCCAATATCCGCAAGTATTTTGCGGAGCATCCCGATCATTTCGATCCGCGCCAGTATCTTAAGCCCGCCCGCGCCGCCATCAAGGAGCTCGTAAAGCACAAGATCGTCGACGTTCTCGGCTGCGACGGCAAGGCGTAAGATGAGCATAAGCGAATACAACGAAACGGTCGTCCTCTATGACGAGGAGGACTGCGAGATCGAGTGCGAGCTGCTCGACAGGATCGAGTATGACGGCGCAGAATACTGCGTGCTCCTGCCCGTCGACGACGACAGCTCGGAGCCGGAGTGCATAATACTCCGCGCGCTCGAATCGGGCGACATGGTCGGCATCGAGGACGCGGAAACGCTCGATAAGCTCTTCGCGATGTTCCTCGAAAGGAACGGCCTGCGCTGAACCATCATAAAAAATAAGCTGTATTTTGCCTCATTGTCTTTATTTTCATCCGGAAATGAAGTATAATGGGGCAAGCTTATATCTGTGCTTCCAAAAGTGAAAGGAGTGCATACATGAACAATCCGTCAAGGATACTTGTCGACGGCTCCAAATTCGGCCTTGACTGGCTCCAGATATACTGGTACGGGGCTTTGATCGTCGCGGGGATAATACTCGCTTACATACTGTGCTCGCATGAGGCGAAGCGCCGCAGGTTCCATAAGGACTGCGTCGTCGATCTCTGCCTCATAATAATTCCCCTCGGGGCGATTTTCGCGCGGCTCTATTACGTTGCTTTTGCGCTCGATGTGTTCGTCCGCCCGGGCATGAGCTTCGGCGATGTACTGCTTGGAATACTCAACTTCCGCGACGGCGGGCTCGCGATCTACGGCGCAATATTGGGCGGCGTGCTCGGCATGCTGATCTACGGCCTCGCCAAGAGGATGCACTTCCTTTCGATAACCGATCTCGTAATGCCTTCGGTAGCCCTCGCGCAGGCCATCGGCCGCTGGGGCAATTTCTTCAATCAGGAGGCGTACGGCGGCGTAATAGCGGAGGGCTTCCCGCCCTATTTCCCGCTCGCCGTCAAGATCGACGAATGCACCGAATCCTGCTGCGCCAACCTCCCCACGAACCTCGGCAACATCCATTACGCCACGTTCTTCTATGAATCCTGCTGGTGCTTCCTGATGTTCCTTGTACTGTGGTTCATAATAAGGAAGGCAGCAAAGCGCCGAGGCGGCGTTACGTTCGCGTACCTCATCATGTACGGGATCGAGCGCGCAATAGTTGAGGAGCTCCGCACCGATTCCCTCATGTGGGGCCGCTTCCGCGTGTCCCAGGTGCTCTCGGTCGTGCTCGTGGTGTTCGCGATCGCGTTCCTCGTGATCCGCGCCATAGTCGAAAAGGCGAAGGGCAGACGGCTCATGCCGATCGAGAAGGTCTATTACGGCAAGAAGGCTTACCTCAACGCTTCCGCGGACGGCGAACCCGCGCCCGATAAGCCCGCGGAGGAGACCGCCGAGGCGGTAGAGGAAGCCGCGGAGGAGACCGCCGAAGCCGCCAAAGAAGCCGTGGAAGAGACCGCGGAAACCATAGAGGAAGCCGTGGAAGAGACCGCGGAAGCCGTCGAAGAAGCGGCGGAAGAGACCGCGGAAGCGATCGAAGAAGCAGCCGAAGAAGCTGTAAAAGATGAGGAACAGAAGTAAAAGGAGCCCGATAGGGATAATGAGGATCGTGCCCAAAACGATATGCCTGTTATTGGCGGCGGTCATGCTTGCCGCGGTTTCGGCGTGCGTGAATATCGAACCGCGAATAGATCCCTCCGTCACTCCGGAGCCCACGGCCGTGCCCACGCATGAGGCTGTGATATCCCCGGCGCCGACCGAGACCGCCTCCGGAACTCAGCCTTCGGAAACGGAGGATATCGGCGAAGCTTCCGATCTGCTCGGCAACATTATCTCCGGCCCGGATCATTACGCAAGGTATTTGCGATTCGAGAACATAGTCATTTACGAGGAGGACGAGGATACCTTCCTTGACGGCGTGATAGTGAACGGCTACGGCCTGCCTATCACATGCGCGGTGGATATCATCTATGAGGATGAGGACGGCACGGAGATCGCGCGGTCCCGCCTCCAGACCCGCGACGGGAGCTATCTGCTCGTGCTGCAGCCCGGCGACAACATCGTTTTCGCGAGGATACTCACGGATATGACCCTGACCGACCGCGAATACAGGTTCGAGTACGACAAGGAGGCCGGAATAAGGCCGCTCAATTCGGATGATTAAAAACTTACAGAAAAAGGTCTTCCTTGGGCGCATTCACTTAAAGATACACAGCCTCAAAAGGTATCTTTTTGCGCCGTGCTGCGTTGAAAATGCTCGAAAGACTTTCCAAGTATTCCTGCGCTTTTCGCCTTGCCCGGCACAAAAATCTCCTCTTTTGAGACGCT
>JAFZYC010000078.1 GCA_017616435.1 Clostridia bacterium | reverse complement strand
TCAAATACGGCTTGTGCGATACGGTTATACTCCCTTCAAGAAGGGATCTCGGCGGGGATAAGTACATAAGGCTCGAAAACGAGCTCTTTCTTGATCGTAACGGCGTAAGGACCGTTTTCATACGCAAGCAAGGCGCAGACCACCTGCACGATATCGTCGTTGCAGCAAAGCGATACTGCAGTTATGCCTGCGATTGGGATAAATCGTACGGAGTTCGCATACCGGATCATTTCACGTTCGACGTTTTTAGGCGCACGCCACCGTTCGGGTATAAGGTAGTCGACGGTAAAGCAGTCGTCGATGAAGAGAATGCGGAAACAGTGAATCTGATCTTCGATATGTATGCCGATGGCAAAAGCATATTCGATATCTGCAAACACATCGAAGGAACATACTCTACGAGAAACAAACCGTTCGGAAACATGACCGTCAAAACCGTTTTGCGGAACGAACGCTATCTTGGCTTGCAGTCGAAGAAAGGCTATCATCTTCCTCCCATCATCCGCTATGACAAATGGTTGGCTGTGCATGAGAGATTGGAAAGGGAATATCCGCCCGCGCCTTTCGAAAGCCCGTATTATGAGCGTATCTATTCCGACCGCCCTGTGCGTTTCATAAGAAGCGGAATGTATTTCGGCTCATTCGATGACGCCGTCTGCTATGTCGACCCCGACATTCTCGAGGAGCGGATAGAAGAGACCGTAAAACAGTATGCTTCAGAAGGATGTGCCGACCTGTTGTTCGATACTTACATATCCAAAGAATTGTCCGAAGCGGATTCGGCATACAGACCTGCAGCCGCGGCATACAACAAGGCGCTTGGAGAGTTCAATAAATGTCTCAAGCGGGTATGCGAGGGCGAATTCGATGAAGAACTGCAGGCAAGGCTCGAACACCTTACCGACATTAGAAACGTCTATGCCATGAGACTGCGAAGGATACGCTCGGAACAGCAACTGTTTTCAATTAAAAATGATGAGCTCAGAGCATTCTTCAAACGAGCTTCCAGGATCGACGAGCTTTCACGAGAGGAGAAGAAGTTCATTTCGGAAGCGTTCATCTGGGCTGTCCGCATCAAGGACGGAGAAGTAATGGCGTACGTTCGCGATCCGAATGACGGAAAGCTGAACGTTCGGATACTTAACAACGTTTTGATATGAAACAATAAAAGCCGCTCTTAACGAGCGGCTTTATTGATATGTGAATTACAGATCGAAGTAACGTTCGAACTCGGCGGGGTGGGGGATATTCTCGATCCGCCTTGCTTCCTTGCGCTTGCGGTCAAGCCAGATCTTGATGAGCCGCTCTGGGAATACGCCGCCGCGGGTGAGGTACTCGTGATCCTTCTCAAGATCGTCAAGAGCCTCTTCGAGGGTGGTGGGAAGAGCGTCGATCTTCGCCTTCTCCTCCTCGGGAAGATCGAAGAGGTTGAAGTCGTAGGGGCCCCAGCCGGAGGCGGAGGGATCGATCTCGTTCATGACGCCGTCAAGACCCGCCATGAGGATCGCGGCATAAGCATAGTAGGGGTTGCAGGTGCCGTCGGGGTTGCGCAGCTCAAAGCGCTTCGACATGGGGTTCTTGGCGTAGGCGGGGATCCTGATTACAGCGGAACGGTTCGCAGTCGCATAACCGATCGTAACGGGAGCCTCGAATCCGGGAACGAGCCTCTTGAAGGAGTTGGTAGAGGGATTCGTTATCGCACAGAGAGACTTCGCGTGTTTCAAGAGGCCGCCCATAAAGTTGTGAGCGAGCTTGGAGAGATGAGCATAGCCGTTTTCATCGTAGAAGAGGGGCTTGCCGTCCTTGGTAAGGAGCATGTGAACATGCATGCCGTTGCCGGCCTCGCCGTAGATGGGCTTGGGCATGAAGGTCGCTGTGCTGCCTTCTTCAACAGCTGCGTTCTTTATTATGTACTTGGTGACCATGGTATTGTCGGCCATCTTTTCAACGTCTGCAAGCTCGACCTCGATCTCAAGCTGACCGGGACCGCCGACTTCGTGATGGTGATACTTTACCTTAACGCCCCAATCCTCCATAAGCATGCACATACGGGAACGGAGGTTATAATACTTATCCTGCGGAGCGCCGATATGATAGCCGCCCTTGTGGGGGATCTGATAGCCGTTTTCGCCGTAGCCGGTGTTCCAATCCGCTTCTTCGGTGTCGATCTCGCACCTGACGCAGTTGGGACGGCTCTCGAACTGTATGGAATCGAATACGTGGAACTCGAACTCTGGCCCGATGATCATCTCGTCGGCGATACCCGTCTCACGCATGTACTCGACAGCGCGGCGGATAACGTTGCGGGGATACTGATCGAATGGACGGTTGGCGGGATGATCGATTATCATCGCATCGCCGCTCATTGTAAGCGTAGCGACCTCCGCAAAGGGGTCGACTGCTGCAGTGGAGAGATCCGGAATGAATACCATATCGCTGTTTTCAACGGGTGCGTAGCCGTAGTTCGAACCGTCGAAGCCGATGCCGTACTTCATGGTATCCGCATTGAACCGCTCAGCGGGGATGGTGATGTGCCTCCAGCGACCGTCGATATCGGTCATCTTGAAGTCTACCATTTCGATATTGTTGTCAACAATGAATTCCTGTGCCTGCTCAATAGTTTTGAACATAACTGCCCTCCAATGTCATTTTGGGATAATTCCCTTTGTACTCATTTTGGCAGTTTATTTAGATAAAGTCAATACATTATTTCAATATATTTATTTAGGGCTCCCTTTATAGGGAGCCCTCGATGATTTATGCTTTTGTATCCCATTCGATATCGTCTTCGTCCTCCTCAGGAGGTTTCTCGTGGACTTTAATGATCAGACGCGTGACCCTGAGGTTCTGTATCTGTTTGACCGTAACTGTAAGGTTTTCGTAATCGAAGGATTCGCCCTTGGCGGGATACCCTCCGAGCTGCTCGATCGCCCAGCCGCCGACCGTTGCGTTATCGTCGTCGAAGTCCTCGTCGTCGATCTCCAGCTCGTCGAATAGGTCGTAGATGCGCATATCGCCGTCACACTCGTAGGTGTCGTCGGAGATCTTGACTATCTCGTCCTCGATCTCGTCGGTCTCGTCCCAGATGTCGCCGACGAGCTGTTCCAGGATATCCTCCATCGTAAGGATACCCATCGTGCCGCCGTATTCGTCGGTAACGATCGCGAGATGGAGCTTCTTCTCCCTGAGCTCGCGGAGAGCCTGGGGAAGGATGGTCGTTTTGTGGATGTAACAAACGGGAAGCATGTGCTCGCGTATATTGAGCGGAGTGCCGTCGGCAATTGCCTTAAGTATCTCGTTCAGATGTATTACGCCGATTATATTGTCGATCGTGTCCTCATATACGGGGATACGGGAATAGTTCGAAGAAAGGATCGTGTCAATAATCTTTTCATCGTCATCTTCAATATCGACAGCGACCATATCGACGCGCGGCGTGATTATTTCATAGGCGTAGATATCGGGGAACTCGAGAGCTGACTGCAAAAGGTCGCTGGTATGCTCATCGATCACGCCCTCGTCCTCGACTGTGTCGATTATGTCCGAAAGCTCCTTCTCGGTCACGGTCCTGTCTTCGGTGACCTTGTCGGACCATCCCTTTGAGAAGAGCTTTACTATCTTCGAAACAAGCCATACGAGCGGATAGAATACGTAACCTAATACCTTTAGGAACGAGGCGTGCTTCATAGCGTGCTCGTCGGCGTTGCTGTTCGCAACGATCTTGGGAACTATCTCGCCGAATATCAGTATCACGATCGTAAGTACCGCGGTCGATATAACGGCGGCCCAGTTCTCGCTGAGAATACCGGTATCGTACAGCAGCATTATGAACACCTGCGTCGACAGCGCGGAAGCGGCGAGGTTGACGAAATTGTTGCCGATAAGTATCGTGCTCAGAAGTCTGTCGTACCTTGAATGATTGAACAGCGCGAGCTTTGCTTTCTCGTTGTTTTCCTCTTCGGCAAGGTGCGTGAGCCTCATCTCGTTGAGGGAGGAATAAGCAATTTCGGAACCGGAGAATATCGCGGAAAGCCGTATCAGTATTATCAATACCGCAATGTAGGCGACGTAGATCATGCTTTAGCGCCCTCCTTTACGGAGTCGTTGAAATCAACGCTTTCCGAATCGTATTCGTCGAATATCTCGCCTACGAGTTCCTCCAGAATATCTTCAACGGTTATAACGCCGAGTATGTCGCTTCTTTCGCTAACGATGGCCAAATGCCTGCGGCTCTTGCTGAGGTCGAGGAGAAGCTCGTCGACCGGCATATCGGGCCTTACGAAATACGGAGTGTCAAGCAGATCGACAAGATCGAGCTTGTTGCCCTGCTTCATGTACTCGCGGAAGAAGGCGCGGATGAGAACTATTCCTATGACATTGCCCTTTGAATTGATCACGGGGAGCCTTGAATGGCTCGTCTCGCGGAGCTGCGCGAATTGCTCTTCGACCGGCATGGTCTCGTCGAGCTTCTCGATGTTTTCCCAAGGGGTATAGCATTCGCGAACGGTGCGCGTCTTGTACTGAAGAACGTTGACCATGAGCTCCGCAGTCGCGTCCTCCTGCTCGTCGTCTTCCTCGCGTTCGTCCTTGAATGTTTCGATTATGTCAACAAGCTCGTTCTTCGTGACGGAGGGAGCTTCGTTATTGCGCTTGAAAAGTTTGCCTATCCCTCCGCCGATCCATGTGAATACAGCGGAAAGGGGAGTGAGGACCTTCATAAGAACGTACAGCGAATGACCTATACTGAGGGAATAACGTTCGTTGCATGCCTTCGCGTAGGACTTAGGGAGCATCTCGCCGAAGAGGAACACGAGCAGCGTTATGATGACCGTAGCCGCGGTCAGTGCAAGCGCGAGATAGGGAGAACCTGCGAACAGCTTGCGAGTCAGAAGGACAGCTAACGCAGAACAGCCGATATGCATTATGTTGTTGCCGATAAGAAGCGTGGTGAGCGCCTTTTCGAAATTGTTGAGAATGTACATTACGTACTTCGCGCGCTTGTTGCCGTCCTCGGCGTATGCCTTCATTCTTACACGGTTGACTGAAGCCAGTGCGATCTCAGAAGACGCAAAATAGGAGCTTATCACAAGGAAAAGCACCAAAAGAACTGCATATATGATTATGCCCTTTATATCAATGCTCGCAGCAAGAAGGGAAAGGGAATCCGCTCGCAAAGGAGCGAAAGATGGCAAAACAGATGTCAAACATCGCCATATACTGCCATCATCCATTAAAGAGACCAACTCCTCTCAAAATCTTTTTCGTTATTATACAATGAGAATAGCCGCATTTCAAATATATTATCGATAAATCATTTATTTTTCGGTAAAAAATTGACTGCCATCCTCGGTTATGATAAAATGAAAGCCGACAGAACAGGAGCCGTTTATGAGCAATATTTCATTTGTTAAAGACAAAGAACTGCTGGAGGTCACTCCGGTCGAAAACATCTTCATAACGCAATTCATGCCTCAGGCGCCGGAGCTTGCGGTTAAAGCGTATCTGTACGGTTTGATGCTCGTTTCGAACGGCGTCTCTTCGGAGGAGGACGCCGCGGCTGCTCTCGGCTGCGATGAGACAGATCTGCATGCCGCTTTCTCCTATTGGCAGACAGCAGGCATACTCGAGATCGTATCGGAGGAGCCTTTCAGGGTCCGCTATCTCAATATCAAAAACTGCCTTATCTCGGGTAGGATCAACACATCCGGTGCGGCTTACGGAGAATTCGTTGCTAAGCTTCAAAACGTGCTCGGAACGCGTATCCTTTCAGGCTCCGAATTATCGCGTATTTACGACTGGGTCGACGTCTTCGGCTTTGAGGAGGACGCCGCCGTCGCGATAGTTCGTCATTGCCTTGACAAGAAAGGCGCGAAGACCTCCGTCGCATACATGGATAAGATCGCGAAGACACTTGCCGGGAAAGGCGCGCTGACACTCGATGCCGTTAATGAAGCATTCGAAGATGAAGAAAAACTCACAGGCGGCGCTGCGAAGATACTTAAACGCTGGAACATTCGCCGCATGCCTACTGAGGATGAGATCGCTCTATACGAAAGATGGACAAAGGCCTGGGGCTTCGACGACGACGGCATTGATCTTGCGCTGAAAGAGCTCACTGCGGCGGAGAAACCCTCTTTCAAATACCTTGACAGCATACTCGAATCCTGGCATTCCGGCGGCAGAGTCGACCGAGGGCAGATCGAGGAAGAGATCCGCAAGGAGGATATGATCGCGGAGCTCGCAAGGACCGCGCTCCTCAGGGCGGGCATAAGATCAAAGCCCACCAAAGCTCACCGCGATCGTTTCCGCGAGTGGCATCTTGATTGGTCTATGAGCGCCGAGCTTATCTGTTTCGCTGCGGACATGGCAAACAAGAACGAAAAACCTTTTGCTTATATGAAGGCGCTGCTCGACGATTGGCATAACGAGGGTATTTCCTCCGTGAAGGCAGCTCGTGATAGATACGAGAGCGCCGCGCCTGTCACATCACGGCGTTCGAATTCGCATAAGCACGCTTTGAACTATATCCACAGCGACGTCAAATACACCGAAGAAGAGCTTAAAAAGCTCGGGATAAGCCTCGGAGAGGAGTTTTACGACGATGAGCATTAACGGACTGCATTTCGGCAAGGAGACGGAAGATGAGCTCTCCGCAAGACGGAGCGCCTCGCTTCGCGAGCAGCAGGCCCACCGTGCTATTATTGCTATGAATTATCCTGCGATCGACGCGCTCAGGAAAGAGATCGCGGAAACCGCTTTCGATCTTTCTGCAAAGATGATGGCTTCCCCCGAGAATGCGGATGAACTCGAAGCCTTGGCAAAGAAGCTCATTTCGCAGAAGGATGAGGAGCTTAAAAATGCTCTAATAAAGAACGGATTGCCGAAGGATTATCTCGATCTTAAGCCGCGCTGCCCGATATGCGGCGACACGGGGCTTGTCGACGGCGATATGTGCAGCTGTATCAAGCAAAGCATAGTCGACAGGATGTTCTCGGGCTCCGGCCTCAATCACTCGGAAAGCTTCGAACGCTTCCGCCACGATCTTATAACTGATCCCGTTCAGCACAGAGCAATGGAGCGCATATACGCCTATTGCCTTGAATATGCCGATAATTTCCCGAACAACCAGCTTGGAGATATCCTGCTTGTCGGAGCGCCAGGCATCGGAAAGACTTTCCTGCTAAACTGCATAGGTTCCCGTGTGCTCGAACGCGGTTATTCTGTATTGAAGGTGACCGCGAACAGGCTCGTGAATTCCGTTCTGGAATCTATCGGCGACAACGAGATCGAAAAGCCCGATTACGTACTCCCGGAGCTGCTGATTATCGACGATCTCGGCACGGAGCCGATGATAAGGAACATCACCATCGAATCGATCCTTTCCATACTTTGCGAAAGGCAGGACAAGAACAGACCCACGCTGATAGCTACAAACAAAAAGTTTGAGGAGATAGACGCCGAATACGGAGAGCGCATAATATCGAGGATGGTCTCGCCCCAGCGCGTCAAAACGATTAAGATGAACACGCCCAACGTTCGCGTGCTTAAATGATCTGTCGTAATCCGGATCCAGCCCGCATATAGTTGACCGTAAACCATGTGTGGAGGATCCGGGATGAAGATTCTTGTAATTACCAAAAAAACGCTCTATATAATCGCCGCCGCGATGACCGGTGTGATTGCCGCCGTGATCGTGATTGCGGTATTGGCCGGAGGAAAAGCGGAAGCCAGACCGACTTCCGTACTTCCGAAGCCGACTGCGCTTGCCTATATCGGAGATGATAACACTCCTAAGGGCAAGCTTCTTTCTTCGGATGAAGGTTATGAGGTCGAGGTCCTTGCGGCATTCAAACGCGAGCTGCCCATTTATTCGGTAGACCGCGTCGACGGTCTGATCGCGCTTACGATCGACGCGGCATGGGATGACGATAAGACGCCTTTCATACTCGAAACTCTTGCGAGGTATAACGTTAAGGCGACCTTCTTTCTGTGCGGCTTCTGGGCGGAGGCATATCCCGAGCAGGTCAAAGCCATATCCGAAGCCGGTCACAGTATAGGCAATCATACTATGACGCATCCCCACATGACCAAGATCTCAGAGAAGGATATGATCGAGGAGATCGAAAAGCTCGATGACCTTCTAGAAAGGATAACGGGGAAGAGGAGCACGCTTTTCAGAGCTCCATACGGTGAATACAACGACAAAGTAATAATGACTGTCAGGGCATCCGGGCATGAACCTATACAGTGGGACGTCGATACCATCGACTGGAAGCCCGAAAGGAGTTCGCAAACGATACTCGATTCTGTTTTGCCGAAGCTCAAAAACGGGAGCATAGTCCTCTGTCACAACAACGGTTATAAGATCGAGGAATATCTCCCGGTACTGATCGAGACCGCTATGGCGAACGGATTCCGATTTGTGACTGTTGACGAGCTCCTGCTTCAGGGCGAAACTATAATCGACGTGAATGGAGTTCAGAAGGCAAAATGAATAAAGCTCCGTATCCTGCGTAGGATACGGAGCTCTTTTAAATCAGTTTTATTGTAATTGATCGTATTCGGAAAATACCTTTTCAAAGCCGTTTTCGGTGATCTTGTAGATGACAAGCATGGTGAGCCCCTCATAGGTCTGACCGTCTTCCTTGATTATCAGCTTTTGAAAATGCTGCTGCATCCACAGCTCGTTCTCATCGGCCCAGATGAGCTCGTAGGATTCGAACTTGAAATCAGCGTGCTCTTCGCGCAGCTCCTCGGGTGTGAAGCAGCCACAGCTGACGAGGTTCCCTTCATAATCGCGTATCCTGAACAGCAGATCCGGGTTCCCGCGCACGTTGCTTTTGTTATAATAAGTCACTATCACGCCCTCGCTGATCTCCGAATTGGGGCTGCCCTCCTCCTCGGTGTATTGTGTCTGCCACTGCTTTACGAAATGCCCGTCAACAAGCTTCACTGTATCCTCGGTGATATCGCTGATAACGGCGTCGTCATCCATATAAGGCCAGCTCACTGCCCAGATCTCACCGTCCTCCGTGATGCGGAAGCCCCGGTTCTCGCCGCCCGCGTCGTCATCGGTCACAACTACCTCCCAAGTCTCCTCGTCGATATCGAAGCGGCGCAGCTCCCATACGTATTGCACTTCGTCCGCTTCATCCCTATAGCTGTGATCGAACAGAACGTAGATAAAGTTTTCCTTGAAGTATAAGTGCCACCTCTCTGAATAGGGGACCTTTTCATCAAGCACTAAGTCGAAGCCGGGCTGATTCGGAACGACCCGTCTGATCTGAAACAGAGTAAACGGCTCGGCGTTGACGACCGTGTAATTCGAATAGAAATAATACAGTTTGCCGCGGTGAAAGAACGGATGGCCCTTGACCGCTTCGCAATTATCCGCCGTTCCGAAGTATTCGTATACGAGCTCCTTGTCCGTGCCGTCGAGCTCTTCGGAATACAGCGCGCCCCAATAGTTACCTGCCTCAGGACCCTTGCAGTACAATTTGCCTTCGTAATAGCCCATGACCCAATAAGCGCCGCACTCATCGTCTCCTATTTTATGCGTGCAGTCAGGTTTCGCGCAGAGATAGCCGCATTCGCCAGTTTCCTTTACGAGGTATTTGCGGTTGAAATATAGGACTTCCTCCGTATCGACGTAAGTAAAAGCTGCGTTGCTGTAAGAGCGCGGAAGAAAGCGGTTATCAAAATCCTCGTATTTGTTTGTTTCAATAACCTCATGAGAGCTCTCAGGCGTGATATCGGCAGTGTGACCGCAAGAAATAAGGGACGGCAGTATAATGAATACCAATAATAAGGCGATATATCTCTTCATTGAAGGCAGCCTCCTTGTAATAGTTCTGAAAAGATTATACTACTAAGTATAGAATTGTCAACTCCATGCTGATGATTAATTTGATTTATTCAGCGTATAATCAGAAAAGGAGGATCAAAAGATCCTCCTTTTTTGTATCGCGGAGTATTAAAGCAGCGCTTCGGCAAACGCCTTCGCGTCGAAAGGCTGCAGATCGTCGATGCCTTCTCCGACGCCTACGAAGCGGATGGGGAGACCGAGTTCCTTCTTTACGGCGACGCATACGCCGCCCTTAGCGGTCCCGTCAAGCTTCGTCAGTATAATGCCGGTCAGTCCGCAGCTCTCGCCGAAGGCTTTTGCCTGAGCAATGGCGTTCTGCCCTGTGGTGGCGTCAAGCACGAGCAGCACCTCAACGTGCGCATCCGGAAGCTCGCGGTCGATAACTCGGCGCATCTTCGCAAGCTCGTTCATAAGGTTTTTCTTATTGTGCAGCCTTCCTGCCGTGTCGCATATCAAAAGATCGTTCTTTTTCGCCTTATAGGATACGATCGCGTCGTAAACGACGGCAGCGGGATCCGCGCCTTCGCCGTGCTTGATTATGGGAACGTCCGCGCGCTCGGCCCAAATCGTAAGCTGCTCCGCGGCAGCCGCGCGGAAGGTATCCGCAGCGGCGAGCATGGGCTTTTTGCCCTCGGCTTTATACATCGAAGCGAGTTTGCCTATCGAAGTGGTCTTTCCGACTCCGTTAACACCGACTATAAGAATAACGTTATCGCCTTCCTCATTTAGAAAGCGTTCGTCGGTAGTCATGTAGTCGCTCAGTATCTCGACCAGCGCAGCTTTGGCGGATGTCCTGTCGGAGAGCTTCTGTTCCTTTATGACGGCTCTCAGGCGGTCAAGTATCTCCTCGGTCGTATCGAAGCCCATATCGGCCATGATCATGCCGTCTTCAAGCTCCTCATAGAACTCGTCGTTGATCCTCTCGTCGCCGTTTCCGAATATCAGGCCGAGAAGGCCGCCCCTGGTCTTTTCAAGACCCTGTTTGAGCTTTGCGAAAAAGCCGGGTTTCTTTTCTTTTTTTATTTCCTTTTCCATTTTTCTCCTTATGCCGATTCCGTGTTGTCATCGAACCTTGCGGATATCAGTCGTGAAACGCCCTTTTCCTCCATGGAGACGCCGTACAGCGAATCGCAAACGGACATCGAGCCCTTCCTGTGCGTAATTATGATGAACTGCGTTTCAGCCGAATATTTCTTTAAGTATTCAGCGAAATTGTCTACGTTCGCCTCGTCGAGAGAGGTGTCTATCTCATCGAGAATGCAGAACGCCGTGGGTTTGAGCTTCAATATCGCGAAGAGCAGCGCAATCGCAGTAAGCGCCTGCTCGCCGCCCGAAAGCAGCGAAAGGAGCTGCAATTTCTTTCCGGGAGGCTGCGCGATGATATCGATATCGCAATTCAGAATATCATCCTTATCGGAAAGCATGAGCTCCGCGCGGCCGCCGTGGAACAGCTCCGTAAAAGTCTCGGAGAAGTTTTCGCGGATCTGCTTGAACTGCTCGGCAAACTCTCGCTCCATGGTGACGGTAAGCCGTTTGATGATCTCGGTAAGATCTATCTCTGCCTGTTTCAGATCGTCGCACTGGGCTTTGAGCTGTGTATGGCGTTCGACCACGTTCCTGTAATCTTCGACGGATGCGGTGTTGACCTCGCCCAGCGCGCGGATCTCGCTCCTCAATTCGTCTGCGCGGATATGCGTAGCGTTGACCGCGATCTGACGGCGGTAGGGGAGAGCGTTCTCGTATGTGAGCTCATAATCCTGCCAGATGCGCGTCGTCATGTTTTCGAGTTCAAGCTGCTGACGGTTGAGGTTGAGCTCGAACCTGTGCATGCGCTCGCGCATCTCGTTGAGATCGGCGTTGTCACGGTCGCGCCTCTCGCGAAGCTCATCTACATAACGGAGCTTTGCCGCGCGTTCCTCTTCCAACGAGCGCATCTCGTCCGTCAGAGCATCGACCTCGGACCTTTCTCCGGAGATATCCGCGGACATCGAAACGAGCTTATCTCGGTGAGATGCAATCTCGGAAGCGATCTCATTGATGCTGTCTGTGTTGTTCTTTGAAGATCTGACGAGAGAATCGATCTCACGGACGGTTCTTGTAAGCTCGCCGCAGGAAGCGTCATACTCCTTTTTTGCGGCGACATGCCGCACCTTCAATGAGGTCAGATCGTCTGCGATGCTTTGCTGACGGGATCTGAGAGAAACGATCTCCGCCTGAACGCGCTTTATGTCCTCCGCCGTGGAGGCGTTCCCCGAATTGAGCCCGCTCTCAAGCTCGGCCGCGGCCGTGCATTGAGAATCGATATCGTGTATGTTGTCGTTGATCTGAGTAAGCTCGGAATCGTATTTGTCCATGCTAAGTCGGTTCTTTTCGACATACTGCAAAACGATATCATGCTTCTCCTTCAATGAAGCGCGTTTGATATCGAGCTTCCTCAATTCCTCTGTCTGCAGAGCAACTGCGGCATTGGCTTCTTCGAGCTTATGTTCGAGCTCTTCTATCTTAATACCAATATCTGCAGTGTTCTTTTCGATCTGCTTGGCTTTATCCTTGAGCTGCTCGAGCTCGCGTTCGCGTCCCAAGAGGCTGAACTCTCGCTTTTGAGCGCTGCCGCCGGTCATGGATCCGCCGGGGTTCATAATATCGCCAAGGAGCGTTGCTATACGGAAAGACGAACGCGCCTTCTTATTGATAGCGATACCGACGTCGAGATCGCGCACGATAACGGTCCTGCCGAGGAGGTTTTCCGCAATGCCGCGATACCTCGGGGAGAATGAAATGAGCTCCGAAGCTACGCCAAAGCAGCCTTCAACATTCAGGCAGGAGCGTTCTTCATTCGTCAGCAGACGGGAGCGCATTGCGCTGACGGGAAGCATTGTCGCACGTCCGTACTTTTTGCTGCGGAGATATTCTATGACGCGCTTCGCTTCCTGCTCGGTCGGAACGACGATATTCTGCAGCGCGGAACCCAAGGCCATCTCGATCGCGGTCTCGTATTCAGCTGGAACGGAGATCAGCTCCGCTACAACGCCCTCAATCTGAGATGACAGGGAAGTGTCGCGTTCCGCGTCTCTGAGCAGATCGCGCACGCTTGAATAATAGCCCTCGTGCGCGCGCTTCATCTCGCTCAGGACACGGCTCCTCGAACGAACTGATTCGAGCTCGTTCCCAAGGCGGCGCTCCTCCTGTCTGGAGGCGAATATCTCCTGATTGATGACGTTTACATGCGATATCGCGGCGTCGTACTTTTCTTTGATCTTATTGCGTTCTGAAGCAAGTTCGGCCTTGAGAGCTTCACATTCGTCGTTCTCTGCACGCAGCTTTTCGCCCTCTTCGGCAACGGCGGCCTTTTCGTCGCCGATCGCGTCGATGCGGCGAAGCAGTGCGCTCTTCATAGCGTCAAGCCTTGAAATGCGGCTCTTCGCATCGGATAGACGGTTCAACCTGTCCATCATGGACTGCTTATGTGATTCGAGTTCTTCCTCTTTGCCGGAAAGCTCAGCTTCGCATTCGGAAAGCGTCTTCGATATCTTTTCGATCTCTTGCTCCGCGGCGGAAACGTCGGCCGCGAATCGTTCGATCTTCTTCTCCAGTTCCGCTTTGAGTACGGAGCGCTCTTCTATGCCTTGTTTTGCGAATGCGGATTCCGATATCAGCCTTTCACGTTCCCTCTCAAGCGCGCCGATGCGCTCGTTCAGGACCTTTTCCTCGCCCGAATGAGCCTCAACGCTTGTGGTCGCGGCAAGCAGCTTCTGCGACACTTCACTTATTGCAGCGGAGATCTTTCTTTCGGTGTCTTCTCCCTCCGAGAGAGCTGCCGCCAATGCGGATCCGGAGCCTTCCGCCAATTCGATCTGCTCTCTGATCTGCTCGAGATTGACTGAAATCTGCTTTATTCTCTCGTTCGACTTTTCATACTGGTAAATATAGAGGTTGACCTCGATATCCCGGAGCTCCTCACGAAGCTTCAAATACTTGATAGCCTTTTCGCTCTGCTCTCTTAAAGGTTCTATCCTGCCTTCGAGCTCCAGCAGGATATCGTCGAGCCTGACGAGGTTTTTCTGAGTATTCAAAAGCTTGCGCTCGGCTTCTTCTTTGCGCGCGCGGTATTTCATAACGCCCGCCGCTTCTTCGAAAGCGGTTCGTCTGTCAGCGCTCTTTTCGGAGATTATCTCTGAAACTCTGCCCTGACCGATGATCGAGTAGCCGTCCTTGCCGACGCCGGTATCGCGGAAAAGCTCGTGGATGTCCTTCAATCTGCAGGACGCGCGGTTGATATAATACTCGCTCTCGCCCGAGCGGTACGCCCTGCGGGTTATACAGACCTCCTGATAGGGTGTTTTAAGCTCACCGTCGGTATTGTCAAAATGCAGGGATACCTCGCAGAAGGATAGCGCGCGGCGCTTTTCCGTGCCGCCGAAAATGAAATCCTCAACCTTTTTGCCGCGGAGCGCCCTTGCGCTCTGTTCGCCGAGAACAAAACGAAAAGCGTCTGCGATGTTGCTCTTTCCGCAGCCGTTGGGGCCGATTATTGCGGTTATTCCTTCGGGGAACGTGAGCTCCTGTTTTTTCGCGAAGGACTTGAATCCGTTTATCTCTATCTGTGTAAGCCTCATTCGGTATCCTCCGAATTAGCCGGTTTGATCGCGCCGAGCATCATAAGCGTAGCATGTGCGGCGTTCTGGCCCGCTTCCTGCTTTGAATTGCCCTGTCCGCGTCCGTAGGGTTTGCCGTTAATAGCTGCCTCTATCGTAAATACGCGCTTGTGATCGGGGCCGGTCACCGAGATCACATTGTATTCGAGATTGCCCGAGTGCTGCTGCTGGATATGCTCCTGCAAAAGGGTTTTGAAATCCTTTGCCGAGATGGTGCTTATCGCGTCGTTTATAAAGTTCACCGCAAAACTGAGAATGAACTCCTTTGCGGGTTCTATCCCGCCGTCGATATAAATTGCGCCTATGACCGCCTCAAGCGCATCGGAGAGGATGGAGGGCTTTTCTCTTCCGCCGGTATGCTCTTCGCCGTGGCTGAGAAGCAGATAGCTTCCAAGGTCGATCGTACGCGCAGCGTCAAACAGCGCGTTCTCATAGACGGCGCGCGAACGGATCCTCGTCATCAGACCCTCGTTCATCTGCGGATTATTGATGTAGAGGTATTCGCTTACTATAAGCTCCAAAACGGCGTCACCCAAAAACTCCAGGCGCTCATTGTGCCCGGCGTTTCGGTTCTCGCCCTTGACGTATGAAGTGTGTGTCAGCGCTGTGTTGAGTAAGCCTTGATCCTTAAAGGAATAGTGAAGGGTCTCCTGAAGTGTTCTAAGCTCGGATCTCCTGTTTTCGTTAATCTTCATCTTCCAATTTCCATTCTTTGATCCGGACCCAATATAAGCCAAAGGCCTACACGACCGGCCTTTCCGGTCGATCGATGCAGGCGGTTGGCATGCATTGGGATTATTTATTGTTCTCGATTATCTCGATGATCTGACCTACTGTCTTAACCTCGGCAAGCTGCTCATCGGGGATCTCTACGCCGTAGCGATCCTCAAGATCCATAACGAGCTCTACAAGGTCAAGGGAGTCAGCCTTCAGGTCTTCGACAAAGAGGGTATCGGGAGTGATGCTCTCTTCGGGAACGTTGAGCTGAAGGGCGATAGCTTTGCGGATTTCCTCAAACATTATTAATTTTACCATCCTTTCCCGGATATTCCCGGATATTGTAAACCATTGGAGACGAAATGTCAATCATTGCTTTCGGGATCGGTCAGTGCGGCGATCCTTTCGCTGATCTTTTCGGTCACTCCGCCGGAAACATACTGCCTCGCCTGACGGATAGCGGAAACGAACGCCTTCGCGTCGCTCGATCCGTGAGCCTTTATAATACCGCCGTTGATGCCCAATAGCGGCGCTCCGCCGTACTCGGTATAATCCATAGTCTTCTTGACGCGTTTGAATGCGGGCTTTGCAAGACCGGCTCCGAGCTTGGATTTGAAGGAGGAACGAAGCTCGCGCTTGAGCATCTTGAAAAGCGCGTCTGCCAGACCCTCAGCCTCCTTTAGGATAACGTTCCCGGTAAAGCCGTCAGTTACCATAACGTCGTAATCGCCGGAGAATATCTCCCTCGCTTCGCAGTTGCCCTTGAAGTTGATCTCGGTTTCCTTGAGCAATGCGTAAGCGGCTTTTGAAAGCTCGCTGCCCTTGGCCGCTTCCTCTCCGTTGCTGACGAGACCTACGGCGGGGGAGGAGATACCCATAACGCCCTCCATGTAAGCGGAGCCCATCACGGCAAACTGTTGCAGGTATTCGGGCTTACAGTCGGCGTTTGCTCCGCAGTCCAGCAGCATGAAAGGCTTCCCGGGGGTGGGGAGAAGCGGAGCAAGAGCGGGACGTTTAACTCCGGGGATCCTGCGAACTATGAGCGTCGCTCCGGTCAATACGGCTCCGGTGCTTCCGGCGGAGATCAGACAGTCGGCCTCATGCGCGGCCATTATGTTCATGGCGGCTACTATAGAGGAGTTCTTCTTGCGCTTGACTGCGATCGTCGGCTGCTCGTCGCAGGTAATGATCTCCGACGCGTGTACGATGGTGATACGGCTCAGATCCGCCTGCTCGCGTTTGGCGAGTTCTGCTTTGATGCCTTCCTCATCGCCTGTAAGTATAACTTCAAAGTCGCCCCATTCGCGCATCGCGCGGCAAACGCCCTCAATCACGGCCTGGGGAGCATTGTCTCCGCCATACGCGTCGATAACAAGCCTCATACAATCGATCTCCTTTGCTTCTATTCGTTTCATATTATACAACTAACGAACTGACTTTACAATCAAATATATTTGAAATAATCATTGACATTACGCTTAAACGGTGTATAATCGTTAAAGTGTAAAGCAAAAATACTTTACAGATGATCCTACCGATCTGGAGCATTAAATGACTGACAAGGCTGAAATATCACTTCTGCTCGATTACTACGGCGCTTTCCTTACCGAAAGGCAGCGTGAGCTGATGCGTATGAGCGCAGATGAGGATATGTCCCTTTCCGAGATAGCGGATCTGGTCGGAGTGTCGCGGCAGGGCGTCAGAGATTGCCTGAACCGCGCGACTGCACAGCTTAAGGAGTTGGAATCCGGGCTCGGTCTCATCTATCACGACAGGAAACTCCGCGGTATTGCGGAAATGCTGGAGGCTGCATTGGATCAAACGTCGGAGGGCGGGGCGAAGGACGCAATGCGCAAAGCGCTTGACGAGATACGTTCAGTCATTCGATAAAAGCATTTAACGGAGAAATTAGCATGGCATTCGAGGGACTTTCTTCAAAGCTTCAGAATATCTTCAAAAAGCTCGGCAATAAGGGCAAGCTTACCGAAAAGGAGGTCAAGGAAGCCCTTAGAGAGGTTAGGCTCGCGCTTCTGGAGGCGGACGTCAACTATGCTGTAGTCAAAAAGTTTGTCAACCAGGTCACAGAGCGCGCTGTAGGCAGCGAGGTATTGGAAAGCCTTACGCCCGCGCAGCAGGTAATAAAGATCGTCAACGAAGAACTTACTAAGCTCATGGGCGGCACCGCGGCCAAGCTCGATTACGGCTCCAAAAAACCCTCAGTATTTCTGCTTTCGGGTCTGCAGGGCGCCGGTAAGACGACCATGGCAGGCAAGCTTGCTGCATATCTTAAAAAGCATCAGTCAAAGGACGCGCTTCTCGTCGCCTGCGATATCTACCGTCCCGCCGCTATACAGCAGCTGCAGATCGTCGGAGAGAAGGCAGGTGTAAAAGTATTCGAACGAGGCCAGGCCGATCCCGTCGAAACGGCAAAGCTAGCCGTTGATTTCGCAGAACGGAACTTCCTTGATGTAGTCATCATCGATACTGCCGGCCGTCTTCATATCGACGAGGCCATGATGGACGAGATCGCCGCAATTAAAGAAGCGACCGATCCTTCCGAGATACTTCTTGTCGTCGACGCAATGACAGGTCAGGACGCCGTCAATGTCGCAAAGTCTTTCCACGAAAAGCTCGGCCTCACGGGCGTCATCCTTACTAAGCTCGACGGCGATACGAGGGGCGGCGCGGCGCTTTCAGTCAAGGAAGTGACCGGTCAGCCGATCAAGTTCTCCGGCACGGGCGAAAAGCTCACCGATCTTGAGATATTCCATCCCGATCGTATGGCTTCTAGGATACTCGGCATGGGCGATATGCTGTCTCTTATCGAGAAGGCAGAGCAGGCCTTTGACGAGAAGAAGGCCAATGAACTCGCACAGAAGCTGCGCCGTGACGAATTCACTCTCGATGATTTCCTCGATCAGTTCCAGCAGGTCAAGAACATGGGTTCGCTTGAGGATATCGTCGGGATGATCCCGGGTATCAACGCTTCTCAGCTCAAGGGCGCGCAGGTCGACACAAAAGCCGTCGGAAGGATGGAGGCCATTATAAGGTCCATGACACCGTCGGAGCGCTCGAAGCCGGATCTGCTGAACGCCAGCCGCAAGCGCCGCGTCGCAAGAGGAAGCGGAACCACCGTACAGGAAGTCAACAGGCTTCTTAATCAATTTGAACAGACACGCCAGATGATGAAGCAATTCACCGGCGGAAGATTCAAGAAGGGCAAGAAGCCGCGCAAGGGCTTCTTCGGATTCTGATAATAACAGCCTATACCGGCATAACGCCGTATGGAATACATTTGAACTATTTATATTTTTCAGGAGGAAAAAACTTATGTTGAAGATCAGGCTTCGCCGCATGGGCGCAAAGAAGGCTCCTTTCTACCGTATCGTCGTTGCGGATTCCCGCGCTCCCAGGGGCGGCGCTTTTGTTGAGGAGATCGGCTATTACAATCCCATCTCCGAGCCCGTCGAGATCAAGGTTGACGTTGAGAAGGCCCGTAACTGGATGAAGAACGGCGCTCAGCCCACCGACACCGTCAGGTCTCTTCTCAAGAAGTCCGGCGCTATCGATTGATCGGGTTCACAATGGAAGAAACAATCGTAAAAACCGAAGGCATGGCCGAGCTCGTCGAGTACATCGCGAAGAACCTTGTTGACGATCCCGAATCCGTAAAGGTCGTTACCAAGCAGGGTGAAGACGCTGTCATCATCGAGCTGACCGTCGCCAAGGACGATATGGGCAAGGTCATCGGCAAGCAGGGCCGCATCGCAAAGGCGATCCGCACCGTTGTCAGAGCCGCGTCCGTAAAGTCCGATACCAAGTATATCGTTGAGATAATCTGATGACGGAGCACTTTCGTATTGCCCAAATACTGCGTCCGCACGGCATTAAGGGAGAGGTAAAGGTCTATCCTTTGACCGATGATCTTTCGCGCTTCAAACGCCTTAAAGAGGCTTATATAGAGCGCAGCGGGCAATACGAGCCGATAACCGTCGACGGAGCTAAATATGTTTCCGACGCAGTCGTTCTGCATATAGCGGGCATGACTGTTCCCGAGGATGCGGAAAAGCTCCGCGGTCTGTATCTCTGCGTTGACAGGGATCATGCGGTTAAACTGCCAGAAGGCAGCTATTTCATCTCGGATATTATCGGCTGCTCGGTTATTTCGACCGATGGAACTGATCTCGGCCGAGTGACCGACGTTCTCGAGACCAACGCCAACGACGTCTATGTTATCGAGGGCGAACGCCGCCTCATGGTACCCGCTCTTAAAAAGCTTCTTGCCGATGTAGACGTGGAAAACAAGCTGATCAAGCTTCATGCCGAAGTGCTCTCGGAGGTGGGTTATTTTGAGGATTGACGTATTGACGCTGTTCCCGGAAATGTTCGGCGGAGTATTTCATACGAGCATGCTCGGACGCGCGGAAGCAAAGGGGATACTCTCTTTTTTCGTGCATGACATCAGGGAATACTCGGCGAATAAACATCACAATACCGATGATTACGCCTTTGGCGGCGGCGCCGGTATGGTGATGATGCCTCAGCCCATTTTCGACTGCATGGAAGCCGTCATAGGCGAAGGATCCGCAAAAAGGATACTCATGTCTCCGAGAGGAAAGAAGCTGACTCCTCAGCTTGCGCAGGAGCTTGCGAAGGAGGAACGCCTTGTGATCCTTGCCGGTCATTATGAGGGGCTTGATGAGCGGATCTCGGAACTCATTGACGAGGAGATCTCTATCGGCGATTATGTACTGACCGGCGGCGAGCTGCCCGCAATGGTGCTCGTGGACTGCGTATCGAGGTTCATACCAGGAGTATTGGGCTGCGCCGAATCGGCCGAGGACGAGAGCTTTTCTAACGACGGCCTGCTTGAATACCCGCAGTACACAAGACCCGCCGATTTCAGAGGAAGGCTAGTGCCCGAGGTGCTGTTAAACGGCAATCACGCAGAGATCAACAAATGGAGAAGACAGCAGTCGCTTAAAAAGACGCTCGAGATGCGTCCCGACCTCCTTGAAAAGGCCGGTTTGAGTGAGGCTGATCTTGCATATCTCGAGTCGCTCGGATACGTAAAACAGTAAAAATATACTTGTATTTCGGGCATTCAGCTCTTGAAAAGGGCTTAGAGATGTGCTAAAATAACAAAGTTAACGCGATGGTCCTCTGGCCGCATGTCGGTTTATGAACGTCATATATGAAAGGGTCAATTAATATGGCAAACATCATTCAGGAACTTGAAAAAGAGCAGCTCCGTACGGATCTGCCCAAGCTTCAGATCGGCGACACCGTTCGTGTATACGTAAAGGTCGTCGAGGGCACTCGTGAGCGCCTCCAGAACTTCGAAGGCATCGTTATCAAGATGCAGGGCGGCGGTATCCGCAAGACCTTCACCGTCCGTCGTATGAGCTACGGCATCGGTGTTGAGCGTACCTTCCCTTATCACAGCCCCGCCATCGGCCGTATAGAGGTCGTCCGTCACGGCGTCGTCCGTCGCGCGAAGCTCTATTACATCCGTGATCGCGTCGGTAAGGCTGCCAAGATCAAGGAGCGTATCGTTACCAAGTAATCTTGAACCATGTGCCCCGATGCCCTTCAAGGCGTCGGGGTATTTCTTTAACCGAGGTAGTTATGCAGACGATCAACTGGTATCCGGGCCACATGACAAAGGCCAAGCGAGAGCTTG
Organism: Clostridia bacterium; assembly: GCA_017616435.1. Classification (GTDB taxonomy): domain Bacteria; phylum Bacillota; class Clostridia; order Christensenellales; family CAG-138; genus UBA3857. Next base: position 97,626 of record JAFZYC010000078.1, on the reverse strand, counting down.
CGGAGGATCTCAAGCTCATTGACGTCGTCGTCGAGATAGTCGACGCACGCGCTCCTTTGGCATGCCGCAATCCGGATTTCGAAGAGCTTTTCAAGAATAAGATCAGGGTAATGCTCCTCAATAAGAGCGACCTGTCGTCTCCATCCGTAAACAGAGAATGGATCAGATATTTTCAAAAGCAGGGTATCTCGGTCATGGAGCTTGTTTCGATAGGCTCAGGAGCCAGAAAAAGCGCCGTCTCGTTTATCGAAAAGGCAGGCGAACCCGTTTTGAAGAAATACCGCGACAAGGGTATTTCAAAGACCTTGCGCGCTATGGTCGTCGGCATACCCAACGTCGGCAAATCGACTTTCATTAATAAACTTGCCGGTATGAACAGAGCGCAGGTCGGCGACAGACCCGGCGTTACCCGTGGAAGACAATGGGTTAAGATATCGCCCTACCTTGAGCTGATGGATACTCCCGGTCTTCTCTGGGCCAAGCTTGAAGATCAGCAGAGCGCAAAGCACATCGCCTATATCGGTTCCATTCGCGACGACATACTCAACGTAGAGGAGATCGCCGGTATGCTGCTTTGCGACCTCTATGGCATCTGCCACGACGAGCTTATCAAGCGATATCCCAAACTTGTGAACGTAGATGACAGGGAATCTGCAGAATCGATGCTCGAAGGCGTATGCCGCAGCCGCGGTTTCATATTGTCGGGAGGCGTGCCCGATACTGAAAGGGCCGCAAGGATAGTGCTCGACGAGTTCCGCGCGGGAAAGATAGCCAAGGTCGCGCTTGAGAGGCCGGAGGTAAGCTGTGAAGAGCAGGATCGATGAACAGGCAAGGCTCTTTGAGCTGACAAGATACGAGCGCGAGCTGTGGGCGGAAGGGCTGTCTGTCTGCGGCATGGACGAGGTAGGGCGCGGGCCGCTCGCAGGCCCCGTTGTGACCTGCTGCGTTATAATGCCGAGAGAGCCTCTCATCGAGGGCGTCAACGATTCTAAAAAGCTCTCCGAAAAGAAGCGAGAACTGCTTTACGAGAAGATCATGGATACTGCATTAGCCGTTGGCTTCGGGCGCTGCGACGAAGGCATAATCGACGATATAAACATCTTAAACGCCACGAAGAGAGCTTTTGTCGAAGCGTATAACAACATGGGCGTGAATGCCGACGCGGCATTGATCGACGCTGTCCGAGGGCTCGATATCCCTTGCAGAAAGATGCCCATCGTGCACGGGGACGCATTGTCGTATTCCATCGCTTGCGCTTCGATCCTCGCGAAAGTCGAGCGTGACAGGTTCATGGTCAAGATGGACGAGTTATACCCGCAGTACGGCTTTGCAAAGAACAAGGGTTACGGAACGGCGGAGCATATAAATGCGCTCAGAGAGTTCGGACCTTGCCCCATCCACAGAAAGAGTTTTATCGGCAATTTCGTATAAGATGAGCAACAAGACTGAAAAAAGAAAAACCGGAGACAGGGGAGAGCGCAGGACAGCGCTCTATCTCATGCTGCGCGGATATCTGATTCTCGAGCGCAACTATACATACGGGCATAAAGAGATCGACATAATCGCCAAGCGCGGAAATACTATCGCTTTTGTGGAAGTCAAGACCAGACGCGACGTTTCAAGCGTTCGTCCTCAATTTGCAGTCAGTTCGGAAAAGCAGAGAAACATCATCATAGCGGCGAAGGGATATTGCGCCAACAAGGGCATTTCGGACAAAAATATCAGGTTCGATATAGCTGAAGTACCTGTAAAAGGAAAGATAAATTATATCAAAAACGCATTTGAAGGATATTGATATAATATTTTTCTTTCATTATAATACAACATATGCTATAATAAAAATACTTTTGATTTGGGAGCTGCTGAAATGAGACTCAAAAAAAGTATTTTTCTTGTAATTATCGCCTTGCTTTTCAGTCTGTGCGCCTGCAGCGAGGCCGGCGTTGACCTGAAGATCGTCAACGGCGGCTTTGATGACGGTACGGCTTCTTGGAGCAGGGAGTTTTATTATTCGGAAGGAGCAGAGGCTTCTGTCGCTGCAGATCCCGAACGCGGAAACGTAGCGCATTTTATCGCCGAAAGCGATAATGACGTACGCCTTATACAAGAGATAGCGGTCCAGCCGAATACTGCATATAAGATCTCCTGCTATGTTAAGACCGCGGGAGTAGAAGGCGGCGCAGGGGCAAACATAGGCGTTTACGGTGTTGCGGTATGTTCCCGCGCAGTGACCGGTGATAGCGACTGGCAGCTGTTGGAGTTTGTTGGAAAGACTGCAGAAGGTCAGAAGACTCTGCCCGTTTCCATCGGTATAGGAAGTCATGGTTCGCTTTCAAAAGGAGATGCGTGGTTCGATGATGTAAGGATCGAGCCCGCTGATAAAGACGCCGAGATCGAAGCCGTGTTCGGAAAAGCAAGCAGCTCCTCGCCGAAGACGGATAAAGATGATAAAGTCCCGACAAAGTTCCCGACGGAGGAGATACTCACATACTGTTCGGCAGCCACACTTTTATTCGTCATTCTATGGATATGCCACGCAGCTTTCGCAAAGAAGCCCATGAACATAACCGAAAAGGGTGGCGCCTTCTGGGTGGTTCTCATACTTCTTGCCGCACTTGCGATCAGGGTCGCGCTGTCATTCATATTCTACGGGCATAAAACAGATATCAACTGCTTCGTTCACTGGGGGCACCGTGTGATCGACGCCGGTCCCGCTCATTTCTACGATCAGTGGTGCGATTATCCTCCGGGATACATGCTGATACTCGGCGGTATGTCGTGGATCTATGATATTATTGGCGGCGGAGCTGATGTAAACGCTCTCATGATAAAGATCCCATGCATCATTGCGGATCTTGCCTGCGCTTATTTTGTTTATCGCTATTCCGTAAAGACGATGAACCGCAAAGCGGCATTGTTCCTGATGGCTTTAGTCGCGTTCACTCCTGTAATGGCCTATGTATCATCCGCTTGGGGGCAGATAGATCAGGCGCTCGCTGTAACGCTCCTGATCCCGATACTGCTTCTCTATAAGCGCAAGCCTATATGGGCCGGTCTTATCTACGGACTGGGCATCATTATGAAGCCCCAGGCGCTTATGTGTGGGCCTTTGTTCGCAGTGGCATATCTGGTCTATGTGATCAGCGGATGCCCGTACGAGGCGTTCAGCGCTAAAAAAGGCACAGCCAGGTTGTTCCGCATCAGAAAGGACAGCCCAAAGCTTCGCCTGCTCGAGACCGTATTTGCAGTCTGCGCCGCGCTTGGCGTTATCATACTCATTTCTATCCCGTTCCGCGGCGAGCAGGGCCCGTTCTGGCTCATCGAAAAGTACTACGGGACCGCTACTTCATATAGCTATGCTACAGTCAATGCGTATAACTTCTGGGCATTGATCGGTGCCAACTGGAAGAAGGTCGACGTTCCGTTCATGGGACTTACGTACGGAAAATGGGGCACGATATTCATGGCCGCTTCCGTACTGCTGAGTATCGCGCTGTTCGTAATCGCGGTAGGTAGGCATAAGCGTTGCAAGGGCGCGCTCCCGCTCACAATGGCTTATCTGCTCGCTGCGATATTCACATTCGGGCATTATATGCACGAGCGCTACATTTTCCCCGCGCTAATACTGCTCATGTTCGCCTACATCTTCTATAATGATTGGCGTGTGCTGCTGACATATGTGCTGTACGCTACTACGATGCTTGTAAACTGCGTCGCGGCATTCTATTACAGCAAACTGTTCGAATACGGGCTGTACTGGGATGAAAGGATAATATTCTGGTGCTCCCTTGCAAACGTGATCATCTTTGTTTGGTTCACGTTCGTCACATTCGATCTCGCCATAAGGAACAAGCCGATGCGCGGCTACAACGGCTGAAAACCGCTTGATCAATAAACCGCGCTCTCATACTATTGTCGGAATAACAGAAAGGACCATCTGCTGTGAAGAAGATACTGCCCATACTTCTTGCCATAATATTCGTAATAGCCGCCGCCTCGCCGGTATTCGGCGAAAACGCTGACCTTATCAGGAACGGCGGATTTGAAGACCACGACGGTGCGGATAATTTTCCGAGCTTTTGGAGTTTCCATTCCTACGAAGAGGAATACAAAGAGAACTACGGCAACTCATCTGCGTTCTGTGAGTTTGATGATGATAGGTCTTCGACGGTGCTCTATATAAGCGCGAATTCCGATGACGACGCCGCCGTATTCCAAAAGATCGCCGTTGAACCGCTTTCGATCTATCGTTTGAGCTGTTACATAAAGACCAAGAACGTGGAAAACGGCGCCGGAGCAAATATCGCGCTTCGCGAGATCATTGCGACGTCCGACGGCTTATATGGCACAAATGATTGGACGCTTGTCGAGCTCGTGGGCAAGACCGGCCCCGAGCAGACATACCTCGTGGTTTCCTGCCGTATCGGCGGATACAGCGCGATCTCTCACGGGCAGGCATGGTTCGATGATTTCACTATCGAAAAGCTCGACAGCTGGGAGGGCGACGTTATGCCTTTTTACAGCGGCGAAGTATCGGACGACGACGCTGGCGATGAAAACGGAAACGTGCTCCCGATAGTCCTTGTCTGCGCGGCCGCGCTTCTTATCGCTGCAGCTGCGATCTGGTTCATTGTCCGTAAAAACAAAAATAGCGTAAAAACAGGGGAGCCGCTGCCTTCCGTTTCGAGCTATACGAATGACAAGGCTCGCAAGCTTTCTCCCATGCAAGAGCTTAAAGGAAGGTCTTTCTTCGACACAAGATCCGACGTAATGCCGCACCCGACCGATCTGAAGTTACACTTCACAAAGAAGGACAGGATCTATATCATAGCGCTGACTGTAGTCTACGGTTTCATTGCTCTGTTCCGTCTCGGAACGCTGAGCTTCCCGACCAACGCATGGAACGGTTATGCGGGTGATACCGTAAGGATAGACTTCGGCGGAACGTACACGATCTCCGAGGTTTGGCAGAATTCTGGCATTTCTTATACCAATTACGTTTTAAGGACCGACAACGGCGAAGAGATCGCATTCTCGTCCAAAAACAGGACAGAATACGGCCATATGTTCCGCTGGGCGAAGCTCGATAACGATCCGACCGCGACAACGGGAGTGACGCTCGAAGTATTGGGCGGCGATACAGGAAGGCCCAATGATCCGGATCTCATAATGAACGAACTGGTATTCTTCGATGAGAACGGAGAAATCATCAACTGCACAGTAGACGAGTCTGCAGCGGCGCTTTTCGATGAGCAAAAGACCGTTCCCAAGTACCCCAATTACTTCAACGGCATGTATTTCGACGAGCTCTACCACGGCCGTACCGCGCTGGAACATATCAATAACATGTCCGTTTACGAATGGACTCATCCGCCGCTTGGCAAACTGATAATAGCTTTAGGCATTCTCATATTCGGGATGAAGCCCTTCGGCTGGCGTGTGATGGGCACTTTATTTGGAATATTCATGGTGCCGATAATGTACTGCTTCGGCAAACGCTTGCTTAAACGATCGGAGCTTGCTCTTTTCTCGACATTCCTGTTCACATTCGATTTCATGCACTTTACGCAGACGAGGATCGCGACTGTCGACGTATACGGCGTGTTCTTCATACTGCTGATGACGTACTTCATGTACGAGTTCATATCTATGGACATAGGCGACAGCGTTAAGAGCATGATGAAGCCTCTCGCGCTCTCCGGCATATTCTTCGGGCTCGGATGCGCAAGCAAATGGATCTGTCTCTATACCGGAGCGGGACTTGCGCTCATGTTCTTTGTCAAGCTTGTCATAATGGGCAGGAAGAGCTATCGGCTCTCCAGGCTCGCAAAGTACAAGGACAGGAAGCTCGTCAAGAAGTACTGGAGCAACGTGCTCACGCTCTGCTGCTGGTGCGTCATATTCTTCATAGTCGTTCCCGCTGTTATTTACTGCGCCTCCTACTGCCGCTACTATTCCGCTCAGTGGAAGCCCGCAAGGCAAGCGCAGATCTACGCAGCGAATACTGAGGAATACGCTTCCTCTTCCGAAGTCAAGCTCGGATTCACCGATTCCGTCAATACCTATATCAGCGGCGTTATCAAGAACCAGCAGGATATGTATAATTACCACAGCCAGCTCAAGTCCGATCACTCCGCCGCTTCTCCCTGGTGGATGTGGCTTGCGAATCTCCGCCCGACATGGTTCTATGTAGGAGGCCACGATAATCCGCATGGATACGTAGGCACGATCAGCACTTTCGGTAATCCGGCGGTGTGGCTGTTCTGCAATATTGCGACATTAATTTTGATCGTCGTGCTCATCTTCCACAGGAGAAAATTCCCGCTTGAGCCGTACTTCCTGTTCGTGTGCATAGCATCGTCGCTGCTGCCCTGGGTATTCGTTACAAGGAGCACGTACGCGTATCATTTCTTCGCTACAGTGCCTTATATCACGCTTGCAACCGGATATCTGATCGGCTACTGGGAGGACGTCGATGCATTGAAGAAGGCCGAAAAGAAGCAGTCGCCCGGTATAGTGCCCAAGATAAAGTATATCTGGATGGTAATTGCCGGCCTTATGTTCATACTGTTCTATCCGGTCATTTCCGGTATGGAAGTCCCGTATGAGTACATCGCAATCCTGCAGTGGGTTCCTTTCCATAAATGGGAGATCCGCGACGCGGACGGCAACGTGATCCGCACATTGAGGATGGGTTGGCGCTTCCTCGATTACGAGCCTCGACAGATCACTGACGGACAGCTCACTATCATACAGAAGTAAGGCAGATAAATGGAAAACATTAATTTTGAATCTGAATACGAAAAAGCCGAGAAGACCGAACCCAAGAAGGGGAAGAGCCTTATACAGCTTTTGAAGTTCGCCGTTGTCGGCGCGAGCAATACCGTCGTCGACATGATCGTCAATACGATCGTTTCATTCGTGCTGAATCTCATTTTCAGCGGCGGATGGATCGTTTATGCGGCAAAGACCGTCGGCTACGGCTGCGGCATACTCAACAGTTATATTTTGAACAGCAGCTGGACCTTCCGTGAAGAACGCAGAAGGGATGCGCGTGAAAAGATCAGCTTTATCACAGTCAATATCGCAGTGCTTCTAATCTCATTCGGGCTCATTAAGATATTTAAAGATCTGCTCCATCTTAACGATTACTGGATGGGACTTGAGCTTCCCGGGATCATCAGGAAGGTCATAACCGGGGATCTGTTCTGCTCGCTGCTCGCTACATGCATCTGTATCCCGGTAAACTTTATTCTCAACAAGCTATTCGTTTTCAAACGCAAAGAAGAAGGAAAGGCAGAAGAGTAAATGCTCGCAAAGCTGAACAGCTACGGACTCATAGGCATAGAGGGCTGTCCGATCAGTGTCGAGGTCGACATTTCCCGCGGCATGCAGCGCGCGGATACTGTCGGCCTGCCCGATAACGCCGTTAAGGAATCCCGTGAGCGCGTTCGTTCTGCGATCGTCAACAGCGGGTATAATTACCCCGAGATGCGCGTGCTTGTAAATCTTGCCCCTGCCGATATCCGAAAAGAGGGCACGGTCTACGATCTGCCCATCGCCTTGGGTATTCTCGCCGCCAGAGGCGTTATCCCGCTCCATTCAGCAGATGATTACATAATCATTGGCGAGCTTGCCTTGGACGGTAAAGTCCGTTCCGTGACCGGAGTCCTTCCAATGGTCATAAACGCGCACGAACGCGGCTTCCGCAATATCATGCTGCCTTTTGATAACGCAGCGGAAGCATCCTTCTTCTCGGATATGAACGTTATCCCCGTTCGTTCTCTGAACGAAGCATGCGGGCATCTTAATGGCACTGCAGTGATCCCTCCGAATCCGCCGCTCAAATGGAGCGAGCAGAAGAAGACGTTTCCTTATGACTTCTCCGAGATCAAGGGCCAGATGGCCGCAAAACGCGCGGCTGAGATCGCGGTCGCCGGTAATCACAACCTATTGCTAATTGGCAGCCCGGGTTCGGGAAAAACCATGCTCGCAAGGAGCATACCGTCTATACTCCCGGAACTCACGATGGAGGAATCGCTTGAGATAACACGCATACATTCCGTAGCAGGCGAACTCAAGGGGCGAACGGGAATCGTGACCGAGCGCCCGTTCAGGTCTCCGCATCATTCCGCGTCCATTCCTGCGCTGGTTGGAGGAGGATCGAGGGCCCTGCCCGGGGAGATAAGCCTCGCACATTACGGCGTGCTGTTCATGGATGAGTTTCCTCAGTTTCCTTCGACCGTGCTAGAGGCGCTTCGTCAGCCGCTTGAGGACGGTGTAATCACGATCACACGCGCAGCCGCAAAGACGGAGTTCCCCGCAGAGTTCATGCTCGTAGCCGCAATGAACCCGTGCCCTTGCGGTAATTACGGTTCAAAGACGAAGGAATGTCGCTGTTCCGCCGTTCAGATCGAAAAATACCGTAATAGGATAAGCTCGCCGCTTCTTGACAGGCTTGATATCCATGTTGAGATGAATGAAGTCAACTACGACGATCTTACCTCCGCAAAGGCCGGCGAATCATCCGCAGCCATCAGAGCCCGCGTTACGGCCGCCAGAAAGCGCCAGAAGGAGCGTTATAAGGATGATGGAATCTTATTCAACTCTCAGCTCACAACGCCTCTTATGCGAAAATACTGCCGTATGACGGCAGAAGCGGAGGAGCTGCTGCATTCCGCATATTATAAGTTCAAGCTTTCTGCAAGGGCTTATACACGCGTCATAAAAGTAGCAAGGACTATCGCCGATATCGAAGGCAAGGATACGATCGGAAAGGCGCATGTTCTTGAAGCTGTCCAGTATCGCGGCCTTGACGAAAAATACTGGGGCGCAAGATGATCCTGACTATGAGAGAGTATTCCGAAAAAGACAGAGCCTGGTTATGGCTGAACATGACTTTAGGATCCAGCGTAGTTTCAACGGAACAGCTCGTCTACGCAAACGACGGTCTTATACCTCTCTTTACTTCTGCCCGCAGCGGGAGAACTTTACGCTTCCCCGACGGCATAAAACCCATCCAGCAGCAGGCGCTCTTATCATCCTGCAGCGACGCGTGCATAGATGATTTCATAAGCACACTTGACAATTGCGGCGTATACGCAGTAACAAGGTCGGGGGAGGATTATCCCAAGCTCCTTCGCGAGATCTACGATCCGCCTACTGTCCTGTATGTCAAGGGCAGACTTCAAGCGGAAGTCAAGTATCCTATAGCGGTCATCGGCTCCCGCAAATGCTCCGATTACGGAAAGGAGATGGCGGAATACTTCGGAAGGGAACTAGCGAACGAAGGCGCTTGCGTGATATCGGGAATGGCCGCGGGCTGTGATTCGATAGCGGCTCAGGGCGCGCTTTCAACCGACAAGGATTATCCGACAATAGCGGTCTTGGGTACCGCAATAAACGACGTGTATCCGCAAAGCAGTCATAAACTTTATGATATGATAGCCGAGCGCGGTGCGGTCGTATCCGAATACAAACCCTTCAGCAAGCCCCCAAGGGGAAGCTTTCCGCAAAGGAACCGCATCATCAGCGGGCTTTCAAAGGGCGTTCTCGTTATCGAAGCGGGCGTCCACAGCGGCACCAGCATTACTGTAGGATACGCTCACGATCAGGGCAGGGACGTTTTCGCCGTTCCGGGAAGGCTGAACGATCTTATGAGCGTGGGCACTAACGGCTTGATAAAGAGCGGCGCGGCTAAAGCGGTGTTCGGCGTTGACGACATCATGTATGAATACGGCGTTTTCACCGGATTCAAAGCTCCGCCGTCTGTAAAAGCCAAGTCCCGCGACCTTCCTCACGAGCAGGCGCTTATACTCGAAGAGCTTCTGCTCGGCGAAAAATCCGCGGACGAACTGTGCGAAAAGCTGGGTTATTCGGTCGCAGAACTGAATACATACTTGACAGAAATGGAATTATCGGGAATAATAAAGCAATTACCGAATGGTATATATGCTGTTTAACAGCCGGAAATAAAGGCACTATCTATCGAAAGGACACCTAAGAAACACTATGACAGACACACTCGTAATCGTTGAGTCCCCCGCAAAAGCAAAGACTATCGCAAAATATCTTGGCTCCAAGTATAAGGTCGTCGCTTCCAACGGCCACATCCGCGATCTGCCCAAAAGCCAGATGGGAGTCGATATCGAAAATGATTTTGAGCCCAAGTACATCACGCTGCGCGGCAGGGGAGACGTCCTCGAAAAGATAAAGAAGGAAGCTAAGCAGGCTAAAAAAGTCCTGCTCGCGACCGACCCTGACCGCGAAGGAGAAGCGATTTCCTGGCATCTTGCCGCCGCTCTCAAGATGGATCCTGCCAAGAACTGCCGCGTTGTATTCAATGAGATCACAAAGTCCGTACTGCAGGCTTCTATCAAGAAGGCGCGTCCGATCGACGAAAACCTTGTCGACGCACAGCAGGCAAGACGTGTTCTAGACAGGCTCGTCGGCTATAAGATAAGCCCGCTTCTTTGGGCGAAGGTCCGCAAAGGCCTTTCTGCCGGGCGTGTCCAGTCCGTTGCGACAAGAATCATCTGCGATCGCGAACAGGAGATCATGGATTTCAATCCGGAAGAATACTGGACGATCACCGCATATCTTCATGTTCCTCATGCAAGAAAGCCTATTGAAGCAAAGTTCTATGGCTACAACGGGGAAAAGACCGATATCAGGAACGAAGCCGATGCAAATAAGGTGATAGAACAGAGCACCGGCGTTCCGTTCATTATGTCCGATGAGAAGAAGACAGAGAAGATCCGTCACGCGCCGGCGCCCTTTACAACGAGCAGCATGCTTCAGGAAGCTTCGCGCAAGCTCGGCCTTACTCCGAAGATGACAATGAGTCTCGCTCAGCAGCTCTACGAGGGCGTTGAGATAGGCGGCAAGGGGAGCGTCGGCCTCATTACTTATATCCGTACCGACTCCGTAAGGGTCTCTGCGGAAGCACAGACCATGGCGCTCGAGTTCATCAAGTCCGGGTACGGCGATAAGTACGTTCCGTCCCGTCCCAATACTTATAAGGGCCGCAGCAACGCTCAGGACGCGCATGAAGCTATCCGTCCTACCAATCTGCTGCTCGAGCCCTCTATGCTCAAGGATTCGCTTAGATCCGGCCTTTACAGGCTCTACAAGCTCATCTACGACAGATTCCTCGCAAGTCAGATGACCAGCGCTGTTTATGAAACGACTCAGCTTTCTTTCAATGCCGGACCCTGCACATATCGCGCGAGCGGTATCAAGACGGTATTTGACGGCTATACGAAGCTCTATACCGAGGCAAGCGACGATACTGAGGAGAAGGAGGGTACGCTTCCCGAGATAGAAGTCGGTTCTTCTTTGACCGCTAACGATATCTCTGGCGTAAAGCATCTCACTCAGCCGCCCGCACGCTACACGGAGGCGTCTTTGGTCAAAGCGCTCGAGGAAAAGGGTATTGGCCGTCCGAGCACTTATTCGCCGACTATCACGACGATCATCGACCGTGGATATGTCTGCCGCGAAAAGAAGCAGCTTCTGCCGACCGAGCTCGGTTTTGTCGTGACGCAGCTGATGAAGGATAATTTCAGTGATATTGTCGACGTTACTTTCACCGCGGATATGGAATCCAAGCTCGACGAGGTCGAGGAGGGTAAAAAGCAGTGGCGCAAGGTCATTCGCGACTTCTACGGTCCGTTTGAGGAATCCGTGGAGGAGGCGTTCAAAAACGTCGAACATATCAAGATAGCCGACGAGGTCTCCGACGTAAAGTGCGATAAATGCGGCGCAATGATGGTCTACAAGGTGGGCAGATTCGGCAAGTTCCTCGCTTGCCCGAACTATCCGACCTGTAAGAACACAAAGCCCATTGTAGAGAAGATAAACGTAAAATGCCCCAAGTGCGGGTCGGATCTTATCAAGCTCCACACCAAAAAGGGCAGAGCGTTCTACGGATGCGAACGTCACCCGGAATGCGATTTTGTGTCATGGCTCAAGCCCACCGGAGAAAACTGCCCGAAATGCGGCAAATACATGGTACAGAAGATAGGCAAGAACGGAAGCTACAAGCAGTGCTCCGATACCGAAAACTGCGGTTATGTATTGAGACAGTCCGGCTCAAAGAAAACCGAAGAAGAGGATTGATGGACAGCGTTCGAGCAAAAGTAATAGGTGCGGGGCTGGCTGGGTGCGAAGCGGCTTGGCAGCTTGCGGAGCGGGGCATACCTGTAACGCTAATCGATATGAAGCCCGATCGGCTTTCGCCCGCCCATAAGATCGGCACTTACTGCGAACTTGTCTGCTCCAATTCTTTAAGGTCGGACAACATCGAAAACGCGGTCGGCCTTCTTAAAGAAGAGCTTCGGCGTATGCGCTCTCTAATCATGGAATGCGCCGAGGCCTCAAGAGTCCCTGCAGGCGGCGCGCTTGCAGTTGACAGAACAGTGTTTTCTCAGCTCGTTACGGAAAGGATCAAAGCGCATCCGCTTATCGATACCGTAACTTGCGAGATCGAGGAGATCCCCAACGGCCCATGCGTCGTTGCGACCGGTCCTCTAACGGACGGAGCTATGCTTGAAAGCATCGAAAAGGCCGTAGGCGCGTCGCTCCATTTCCACGACGCCGCCGCGCCGATCGTAACCAAGGAATCGCTGGATCTTGATAAGGTCTTTGAGTCTTCAAGATACGAAAAGGGATCCGGCTCCGATTATCTCAATTGCCCGCTTGACGCGGAAAAGTATTTCAGGTTCGTACGCGAGCTTGTTTCGGCAGAGACCGCTCCGCTGCATGGCTTTGAAACGCCCCGCGTATTCGAAGGCTGCATGCCTGTCGAGATCATGGCTAAGCGCGGCGAGATGACGCTTGCATACGGGCCGATGAAACCGGTCGGGCTCATAGATCCCAGAACCGGGAAACAGCCCTTCGCCGTTGTTCAGCTGCGGCAGGATAACGAAGCCGGCACGCTTTACAATATCGTCGGCTTCCAGACCAACCTTAGGTTCCCGGAGCAGAGGCGCGTTTTCGGCCTTATCCCCGGCCTTGAAAACGCCGAATACGTCAGATACGGCGTTATGCACCGCAACTCTTATATGGATTCTCCCGGCAAGCTGAGCCCGGTCTATGAACTGAAAACACGCGATGGATTGTTCTTCGCGGGGCAGATAACGGGAGTTGAAGGGTACGTTGAGAGCGCATCGTCCGGCTTTACCGCGGGTGTGAACCTTGCAAGAAGGCTGATGGGCAAACCGCTGATCGATTTCGGCAGCGATACAGCTATCGGCTCTCTCGGCCACTATGTATCGGAATACAACGGCTCGGATTTTCAGCCGATGAACGTAACGTTCGGGATAATCGATCCTATCCCCAACGCACCGCGAAACAAGCGTGCGAGATACGCGGCGATAGCCGAACGCGCGCTGAATAGGATCGACGAATTATGTAAGGAAGGATTGTTCGATGGAAGAGTTTAAGGGTACGACAATAGTAGCCGTCAAGTCAGAGACCGGCTGCGCTATCGCTGGCGACGGACAGGTGACATTGGGCGAAAATACCATAATGAAGCACACCGCAAAAAAAGTACGCAGGATCTATAACGATAAAGTCGTCGTCGGATTTGCGGGCTCGGTAGCGGATGCGTTCACGCTATGCGACAGGTTCGAGAGCAAGCTCGAACAGTTCGGAGGCGGTCTGTCGCGTGCAGCCGTAGCTCTCGCGCAGGATTGGAGGAGCGACAAGGTCATGCGTCAGCTTCAGGCGCTCCTGATCTGTGCCGACAAGGATGAATTATTGATAGTATCGGGAACCGGCGAGGTCATTTATCCCGACGACGGAATCGCCGCCATCGGTTCCGGCGGTATGTATGCGCTTGCCGCCGCCAGGGCTTTGAAGCAGAATACGGATCTGCCGGCAAATGAGATCGCGAAAAAGGCGATACTTATCGCATCCGATATTTGCGTTTATACCAACAATAACGTTACCGTGGAGGAGGTATGATATGCTTACTCCGAAACAGATAGTTGAACAGCTCGACAGATACATAATCGGTCAGGACGAAGCAAAGCGCTCCGTCGCCATAGCTCTGCGCAACCGTTACCGCAGATCGAGGCTTCCCGTCGAAATGCGCGAGGAGATAACTCCGAAGAATATCATCATGATGGGTCCCACCGGCGTCGGCAAGACAGAGATCTCAAGAAGGCTCGCCAAGCTCGTCGAGGCGCCTTTTGTCAAAGTCGAAGCGACTAAGTTCACCGAAGTCGGATACGTCGGCCGTGACGTAGATTCCATGGTACGAGATCTTGTTGAAGCGTCCATCAGGCTGTGCAAACAGGGCGAATACGAAAAGGTACGTATGATGGCGGAAGCTGCCGCGGAGCAGAGACTCGTCGAACTGCTGAACGAGGATCCTGCCGCAAACAAGAAGCACAGCAAGGCTGCGAACCTTTTCGGTCTGCAGATGCTCCTGGGCACGAAAGCCGACGGCGGTTCTGAGCCGGAGGTCAGCGAGGAAGAAAAATACAAGAGAGCGGAAAAGCGCCGTTCCACGCTGGAAGCGCTCCGCAGAGGCGATCTGGAGAACGAGATAGTCACCGTAGAAGTCACCGAATCCAACTCCGGTAATGACGCAATGCTCGCTATGGGCATAGATCTCAACATAAACGAGATGTTCGGGGGCATGCTGCCGAAAAAGAAAAAGCAGCGCAAGGTGCCTGTGTCCGAGGCGCGCCGCATACTCGTTGCGGAAGAATCCGATAAGCTTATCGATATGGACGAGGTTATCGATCGCGCTATCGAACGTGCGGAGCAGGACGGCATAATATTCATCGATGAGATCGACAAGATAGCCGCATCAGGCAATATCGGCGGCGCCGACGTCTCGCGAGAGGGCGTACAACGCGACATACTGCCCATAGTTGAGGGCAGTACCGTCAACACGAAATACGGGCCTGTCAAGACTGATTACATGCTTTTCATCGCAGCCGGCGCATTCCACGTTTCGAAGGTCAGCGATCTTATTCCGGAGCTTCAGGGCCGTTTCCCGATAAGGGTAAAGCTAAACGCGCTCACAGTTGAAGACTACGAGCGGATACTCACACAACCGGAGAACGCTGTAACAAAGCAGTACGAGGCACTGCTTGAGACAGATAACGTACGTCTTTCATTCGACGACGGCGCAAAACACGCTATTGCGGAAGCGGCTTTCGCGGCAAACGAGACCAGCGAGAACATCGGAGCGAGAAGGCTCCACACGATAATCGAAAATCTGCTCGACGATATTTCCTTCAACGCAACAGGGGATCACCCAATTATAGACATCGTAATAGACAGGGCTTATGTCGAGTCTCATCTTAATATGTCAAAGACGACTGAGGATCTGAACAAGTACATAGTCTGATAGGGGGAGCAAACAGAAGAAAGGGATCGATATCATGAAAAGGTTACTTGCGGCAGCTATATTGATAATCATGTTATCCGCGGTCGGGTGCGGCAGAACGCCCGAGACCGCCGTTATCGATGTGCCTGTCGCGGGTATTCCCGGGATGAACATCGAAAGTTCGGATAACGAGATCATCGCAGACGAAATCATAGATACCGAGGAACCGACCGAGGTGCCGACAGAAGAACCTACCGAAGAACCGATCGAAATACTGCCCCTTGATGATCTTGCGGGTTATGTTAACAGCAACGGAGTGAATTACAGACGTTCGCCTTCAAAGGACGCTGCCGTTATGACAATGCTCCTTTTCGGAAGGGAGGTAGTGATAACGGGGGAGACCGATGAATGGTACCGCGTAAAAGTCGGCAACCATACCGGATTCGTTGCCAAGCAGTTCATTACATTGGGCGCTGCGCCAACTCCCGTTCCGACCGATACTCCGGAGCCGACCCCTAAGCCCACTCCTTCTCCTGCACCCAAGCCGACTAAGACTCCCAAGCCTACGCCGTCTCCAACCCCTAAACCGACCAAAACACCAAAACCGACCGCAACTCCTACTCCCAAGCCCACAAAGACCCCGAAACCCACGGCAACGCCGAGGCCTACGCCTACTCCCACTCCTAAGCCTTCCTACTATACCGTCTCTCCCGGTCAATTCTCCGATGAGGACGTCGAACTTGTCGCGAGGTTCCTCGTTGTTGAGGCGCCTGGCGCGACACAGCTCGGACTGCGTGCGATATCGAGCGTTATCCTGAACCGCGTGCTGAACGAGACATGGCATTTCCCCGATACAGTACCGGAAGTGCTTTTCCAGCACAACCAGTTCCTTCCCGAATCCGCGCTGGAGGGAGTTGAGCCTACAGCGCAAACGCTTGCGGCTGCAAGATACGTTTTCCAAGAACACGGAGCCACGCTACCCAAGAAGGTGCTCTTCTACCGGGCGGCTTATTTGGGAACGACTTGGGCGAGCTACATGCAGTACTACGCCACTATCGAAGGAAATTGCTTCTTCTACGGGATAGGTACATATTGATACCCATGTTCAACATCGTATTGGTCGAGCCGGAGATACCGCAAAACACCGGCAACATTTCAAGGACTTGCGCCGTTACGGGCTGCGCTCTGCATCTTGTTCGTCCGCTCGGCTTTTCCGTTGACGACAGGCAGCTGAAAAGAGCCGGCCTTGATTATTGGAAAGATCTTTCGATCTATTACTACGACAGCTTTGAAGAGGTGGAGGAGAGGAACAGAGGATCGCGCTTCTTCCTGTTCTCTACTCATGCTGATAGAAGCTATGCTGAGGCGGAATACAGGGAAGGCGACTTTCTCGTTTTCGGAAAAGAGACCGCTGGTCTTGGTGAAAAAATACTGTCCTCGCATAAAGACTGCATTTACAGGATCCCTATGAGACCCAACGAACGCTCTCTGAATCTTTCAAACTCGGTCGCGGTCGTGGTTTACGAGGCTTTCAGACAGAACGGATTCAAAGGAATGATCTGATATAATGGATGCGCTTGAATTGATCAAAAAATCAAAACTCATTGCTATCGCGAGAGGGATCGGTGCAGATGATCTTATCCCCGCTTCGTTGGCGCTGTATGAAGGCGGCGTTCGCGCTTTTGAGGTGACCTTCGAGCAAGACAAGCCCATTGAGACCACAGTAAACTGTATTTCGAAGCTGATAGGAGCGCTCCCTTCCGATACCGCTGTAGGCGCAGGAACCGTTATGGATACGGAGCAGGTTAGGGCGGCATATAAAGCCGGAGCTTCGTTCATCATTTCACCGAACACGGACAAAGCAGTTATCGAAGAGGCTAAAGAACTCAGGCTGGTATCTATACCGGGGGCAATGACTCCGACCGAGATCTCGGCCGCGTATTCTTTCGGCGCGGACATAGTAAAGGTTTTCCCTGCCGGCATACTCGGCGCCGAGTATTTCAAGGCCGTACGCGCACCGCTATCGCATATCCCAATGGCTGCGGTCGCCGCAGTAACAACGGAGAACATCCGCGCATTCGCGGATGCAGGAGCTGCGGCATTCGGAATAAGCAGCAGTCTTTACATCAAAGATGCGATCGAAAGCAAAGATATGGAAAGGATCAAAAACGCCGCTGCCGAGTTTTATTTGGCTCTTGAATGAACTAAAAAAGAACGCAAAGAGGCTTCGGCCTCTTTTTTATTGCATATAATGATTCCTTTCTGCTGAAAATACTATCATCAAGCATTAAGGATCGGATATGAAAAAGAAAATCGGAAGACAATCGTTTATTCTTCCTTTAAAGCCGAGGATCGTATCTTCGGCTGCTTTTGTCGGTAATAAGGAGGGCGATGGACCCTTGGGGAAGATGTTCGACGTCGTCTGTAAGGATGATACGGTTGGACTCGACAGCTGGGAACAGGCAGAAAGCAGGATGCTGCAGAGCGCAGTGAAGCTCGCGCTTAGAAAGATCGACCGATCGCCTGAGGATATCGACATATTCCTCGGCGGCGATCTGTTGAGTCAGATAATCTCCGCCGGATTTGCCGCGCGTGAACTTCGATCTCCGTTCATGGGGATGTACGGCGCATGTTCAACAATGGCGGAAAGCATTATTACCGCTGCGATGCTCACGGACGGCGGATTCTCCGACCTTTCGATATGCGGAGCAAGCAGCCATTTTTCATCATCGGAAAGAGAGTTTCGCTATCCGCTCGAGATGGGTACGCAGTCGTCCCCGACTTCGCAGAGAACCGTTACAGGCGCAGCGGCCGTTGCTATTTGTTCAAGTGATTATAAGATCGAAGATCCGTTCTACAGCGATATTGCCGTCGTCGGCGGAACTATAGGCAGCGTTCAGGATTACGGAATTACGGACGCGAGCAATATGGGAGCGGCGATGGCACCTGCCGCGGCGTCAACTATATGCACGCATTTTGCCGATTATGGGATATGCCCCGATCATTACGACAGGATATTCACGGGCGATCTCGGATCTTTCGGAACTCAAATGCTATATGAGCTTTGTGATGCAAAGGGATATGATTTGAGTAATAATCACTCCGACTGCGGGATGATCATATTCTCCCCGGATCAGAATGTTATGTGCGGCGGAAGCGGATGCGGATGCTGCGCTTCAGTGCTGAGCGCTCGGATACTTCCCGATCTGAACAGCGGGAAACTGTCAAGGATTCTTTTTGTTGCGACAGGAGCACTTTTAAGCCCTCTGTCAGCCCTCCAGGGCGAAACGATACCATCGATAGCACATGCAGCCGTGCTGGAAAGGAAAAGCCTGTGAGCGCATTCAGAGACTATATATGGGCATTCGTAATCGGAGGAGCGCTCTGCGTGATAGGTCAGCTGCTGATCAGCCTCACAAGGTTAACGCCTGCAAGAGTGCTTGTGGTATTCGTCACAGCAGGAGTCGTATTGACAGGCGTCGGGATCTACGAACCGGTAGTAAAGCTTGGCGGAGCAGGCGCGACAGTGCCCTTGACCGGTTTCGGATATGCATTGGCAAGGGGGGCGCTCAAGGGGGCGGGAGAGGAGGGAATACTCGGCGCGTTGACCGGCGGAATAAAAGCGACCGCCGCAGGAGTATCCGCGGCGATCGTGTTCGGTTATTTAACTGCTCTTGTTTTCAGACCGAAAACAAAGAAATGATCAATTGCCTTCTTCTTCGGCTTCCGGATCTATCCTGTAGATGGGATACAGGACATCGTATTCCGGGTTGAACCCGGGCCATACGTATATGCGCTTCGGATGCATCCTGTATTCGGAAGTGGCGACCTTGATGGGTTCACCAATGGCTTCGCCGTTCTTGTAATACTGCTTATAAGACTGATACTTGTAACCGGTCTTGGCGGGATTGCCGATGTACCAATAAGGCGCGGAGAGCTGCGAAGTCTGGATGTAGACCGTATCAGTGGGCGGAGTCTCCTCGATGAGTTCCGCATAGAAATCAATGGAATCGAAGTTGGAGGGGAAGGGCTCGCCCCAGATCTCACAGTTGCAGGTCTGCTTGCTCTCATTCACCCACATGAATATGTAGATGTTGCTCTTCGTATTATTGGAGAACTTGAAGTCGATCCTTCCTGTATCGATAGTCGCATCAAGGCCCCATGGCACATAACCGACGTGTGAGGAGTGATTGATGCGGTAAACTATCTTAAGGTCGGCACGGATGACAGCATTATAAAGCGTGCTCGATACCTGGCAGACTCCGCCGCCGGGGGAATCGACGCTGTTTGCACCGCCGTTTACAAAGCCGGGAGCGGGCAGCCAGCCAAGGGCCTCAGTCCTGTCGCCGAGGGTGGAGTTCATGGAGAACACATAGCTCTTATCTCCGGAATCGCTGCTCTTGGGAGGAAGAATGTATCCGTTAACCAGCCTGCTTGCTTTATCGATATTGAATACACGGTTGGGAGCAGCATACTGACCGGAAGCGAAGCTTGTACGGTAGGATGAACGCTTTACGATCTTACCCATGAGATCCGAAAGCTTGATATCGGGCTCGATCACTCTGCCTTCCATAACTACAGTTCCGTAATCGCCGGATTCTGCGCGGGAGAGGATCTCCGCAATGGCTTTCTCATAATCGGCCTCGTAACCGTTACGGCCTTCTTTGTACTTGAACCGGTCACCGCCGTTGTAGACGCTGTCGGGATTGGGTTTGCAGGATGCGTTCTTGGGAGACTTTTTAAGCGATTCACCGATTTCCGTGACCTCGGAAGTCACTCTGTCGGCGTCGATCTTGACCTGATAACTGATCTCGTAATTGCGGCCGTTTTGAGCAATGTCGTCTATCTGCTGCCTGATTGCCTCAAGCTCGCCGTCGCTAGCAAGCATTATTGCCTCTGAAAGTATCTCGTCTGTATTGTATCCGACTGTGAAGTAGTCCCTGCCGATCTCGAGCGTGGAATCATCGCCGTATTTGAGCTCAAAACCAATATCCTGAACCAAGCTCGACTCGAAAGGACGAAGGGCTTCTTTTGCTTCATCAAAAGTCAGTCCGCCTATCGGAATGCCGTTGACGGTAACCCCATCATGAAAAACGCCAGTCGAAACAAGCTCGGCGCGCTTGGCTTCGACATCGGCGTTGATGTTGTCTATATAGGACGTCATACCTTTATCGTAAACGCCTCCTGCGGTCTTTACGATAAGATAGATCGCCGCTGCGCTGACAACAGCGGAAGCAACGTATTTAACGATCCTGAACATTGCGCTCTCCCAAAGAAATCTTTATAAATACATTATAGCACATCCGGTCGAAAAAGTGCATATTTTTTTAAAATATAATTAACAGTATTTACCTGTCAGCAGCCATGGAGCGCGGCGCCTATCGCCGTTGCGAACGCAGCTTGAGGGGGAAGAATAAACTTGTTGGGATACAGCACAGCAAAGCTTTCTATCGTTGCCTCGATCTGCTCAAGATCGGTGAGCGATCCTGTCAAAACTATCGGCCCTTCGGGATTATCCGTTCCTCTCGCGGCGAATATGCCGAGTGAGAATACAGTCTGCAGTACCAAGTTGATAAGGCCGAGCGCAATATCGGCTTCCGTCGTGTAGCTGTTGAGGTTGGCGAAGTTGGCGGCCGTGATATCGGCGCCCAACGTCGAAATGCTTTCCTTCGAGATCGCGCCGATGGTCAGATCGACGTTTTTCAAACTGCCTTTTTTAGCGAGTGCGCAAAGCGCCTCAAAATCCTCCGCGGAGGTGAGCCTTCGGCCAAGGCCAACCAAAGTGCCGCCGCCTACTCCGCTGCCGCCGAGATGGATATAGTTATCCTCCTTTAGGTCGGCCTTTACAAACGCGGTACCGGTGCCCATGCTGATAACGATCGCTTTCTCCAAACCGGAAAGCCAAAGTCCGCCTTTGCCGATCGCGGAGAACTCCTGCACGCGGTAAGTGGGGATGCCGTAAATGTTGCCGCTGAGGTACGAGCCACCGACGCCTGTGATGTAGATGCGTTCAACATCCGAAAGCGGGAGGGAGTTGGTGTCCATATAATTGCCGAGCGCGCCGTAAAGCGATGTAAGCTGGTCGTAAGCTTTGACCATCATTGTAGAGATAAGAGTACGATCCGGATGCATACCAACGATCTTAGTCGTGGAGCCGCCCACGTCGATCCCGAGAATGATGCCCATATAAAGGATTCCTTTCGATTATTTACTAATTTATTATATACCTTATCAGATGCAAAGTAAAGTATTAAAGGGGATCAGTCAACAATGTTTGATTTTGAAATCGCTATGTTGAAACGACAAATAATATATGTTGACAATCGGACGAAATCATGTATAATATCATCGTTGAAAATGAATACGGACGGGTTCCCGAGCGGCCAAAGGGAGCGGACTGTAAATCCGTTGTCACAGACTACGATGGTTCGAATCCATCCCCGTCCACCAACAAAAGGACCGGCAAAGCCGGTTTTTTTGTTGGTCAAAAGATTTAATGGATTCGAAGGGCGGAAGTGAATGACCGTCCTGTGGACGGTCAGAGCCGCCCCGGACCGCCCGTAGGCGGGCGAATCCATCCCCGTCTGTTATTACCCTTTATGCCATCATCTTTGAATGAATCATATAGCTAAATGTTTCTTTGCATGATATAATCACATTATATTCAACAATTGCATTTCGGAGGCGGAATAATGACTGCAGAAAGGATATTTCACAGTAGATACTGTATCCTGCGTGAGAACAGTAATCATATATATTTGTACGATAATGGCGCAATTTCAAAGATAACTTATATTCCGTATCATTATGACACCAATATTCCCGGAACAATTTCAGTTTTCTATCGTTCAGGTGAAAAACACATTTGGAATACGAAGTATGTCGGCGCATATACAGACCAGTTTGGAATCGCGGTCAGCAATGATGGAAACTATATCTTTCTTCAAACATGGGATAACGGTCTGTTTTGCTACAACGCAAAAACCGGAGAAAAGGTTTGGAGGACGAAGAGCAAACGCGGAATAACGAATGTATTCGTTTTGGATGACAGCGTTTTATGTCAGCAGCATGATCGTGCACTACAGCTATTGGATATCAAAACCGGTGAAGCTATTGCCGAGAGACGGGTAACCTCATGGGGTTTTACGGCAATTGACAATCGCTATATTATCTGCCAGATCAAAGCAAGACAGTGGGATCTTATCGAAGCCGGAACACTGAATACAATTCATTCTTTTTCCTGCAAAGAGTTCACGGACGGACATGAGGACTATTGTGTAAACCGAATCGAACGCGGAGATAACGGTACGATTCGTGTTTATGGCTTCAAAAATGTTTTTGATGAATCGGTTAAACCCAATAGGATTCTTCAAAATCTGGAGTTCTCTGCAAGTATTAATTGTGACGAATTAATATAGTTCCCCGTATTATATTTTGCTGCAACCAAAACATAACCCTCCGGAGGCTTCCTTGATCATATTACGCCCATTCAACAACAACGACGCAGACAATCTGCGCATAAATCAGATGCCTGACTCCTCGATTGAAGAAGTCCTCTCCTTTATCAAAAAATGGGTATCCAAGTCCTATAACTGCAAGTACTTCGAGATGCTTGCAATTACGATGGACGACGCCGTAGTCGGAAGCGTATCATTGTTTGAACGCAGCGAACACTCGGCTTCTCTCGGAGTTGAGATCTTCCCGGAAGAAAGAGGGAGGGGGTATGCGTCTGAAGCGGTGAAACTGATGATCGAAAAAGCAAGGTCGCTCGGTTATCGTGTAATCATCGATCAGGTGCGGATCGATAATCAGGCAAGCATCGCTCTTCATAAAAAGCTAGGATTTGAGACAGACGGTTATATCTATAAAAACGCAAAAGACAGAGAAGTCGTTCTGTATTTCCTTTGTTTTTAACATATCATCCAAACAATAAATAAAGGCTGCCCCGCGAAATGCGGAGCAGCCGATTATTATTTTGGGGATTACTCTTCTTCTTCCTCTTCCTTCTTGGCGTTCTCGATGATCTTCTGAGCCACGTTGGCGGGAACATCCTCATAACGGACGAACTCGCTGCGGAAAGAGCCGCGGCCCTGAGTCATGGACCTCAGGTCGGTCGCATACTTGAACATCTCGGAGAGAGGCGCCTCTGCGATGACCTCGGTCTGGCCGTCGGAGAGGGGATTGGAACCGATGAGACGTCCGCGGCGGCGGCTGATATCGCCCATGATATCTCCCATGTAATCCATGGGAACCTGGATGTCATAGCGGTAGATCGGCTCGATAAGAACAGGGGAAGCCTTTGCACAAGCGGCCTTATAGGAGAGGCGCGCAGCGGACTTGAAGGCAACTTCCTTGGAATCAACGGGATGATACTTGCCATCGTACAGGGTGGCTTTGACGCCGATCATGGGATAGCCGGCAAGTACGCCCTTCTTCATAGCCTCGACAAGACCCTTTTCAACGGCGGGAATGAACTGGTTGGGAACAACGCCGCCAACGATAGCGTCTACGAACTCGAAATCTCCGTCGTCTTTCGGCTCGAACTTGATCTGAACAACGCCGAACTGACCTGCGCCGCCGGACTGCTTCTTATGCTTACCTTCGGCGGAAGCGGTGGAACGGATGGTCTCACGGTAGGGGATGCGGGGATCGGAGAGCGCGGCTTCTACCTTGAACTTGTTGCGGAGCTTCGCGCATATAACGTCGATATGCATCTCACCAAGGCCGCAGATGAGAACATCGCCGGTCTCGGCATTGCGCTCGATGCGCATAGTGGGATCTTCTTCGGTGAGCCTGTTAAGGCCTGCGAAGACCTTATCCTCTTCGCCGCTCTTCTTGGCGGTGACGGCAAGATTGATGCAGGGGAGGGGGAAGTCGATGGGATCGAACTTTACGGGCTCGGAAGCATCGGTCAGGGTGTCGCCGGTAGCGGTGAACTGGAGCTTGGCCATGGCGCCGATATCACCCTCGACGATCGCGTCGACGGGGATGGTCTTGCTGCCGCGCATGATGAATACGTTGCCGCTCTTCTCGGTCTTATCCTGAGTGGAGTTGTAGGGAGAAACGGCAGCGGAGATAGCGCCGGAGTAGACCTTGAAAATGGAGATCTTGCCGACGAAGGGGTCCGCAACGGTCTTAATGACCTGCGCTGCGAGCTTGCCGCCCATCTTGACCTCGACGGGTTCGCCGGTCTTGGCGTTGACGGCGGGGCGGGCCTTGCACATATTGGCGGTGGGCATGAGCTTGACGATGTTGTCCATGAGCGTGGTAACGCCGATGTTGGAAGCCGCGCAGCAGCAGGCAACGGGGGTGAGCATGCCGGAAAGGACGCCGATGTTGATGCCCTTTACAAGCTCGTCATGGGTGAGATCCATATTTTCGAAATAGATCTCCATGAGCTCTTCATCGCACTCCGCAACGGCCTCAACAAGGGATTCGCGAAGCTCTTCCGCATGGGAAGCGAGATCGGCGGGAACGGGGATCTCTTTCTCGTTCTTGCCATCGAACCTCTTGGCGGTCATGTTGATGAGATCGACATAACCGACGAACGCGCCCTTTTCTACGATGGGGAGCTGGATGGGAGCGGCGGACACGCCGAACTTCTCCTTGATGGCTTCCATGCACTTGTCGAAATTGGCGTTTTCCTTATCCATCTGGTTGACGACCAGCATGCGGGGCATAGAAGCCTTTTTGCACATCGTCATGGCCTTCTCGGTTCCTACGACGGGACCGGAGACAGCGCTGCAAAGGATGATAGCGGAGTCCGCAAGAGCCATAGCTTCGTAAACTTCGCCATAGAAATCAAAGAAGCCGGGGGCGTCGATTAGATTGATCTTGGAGTCCTTCCACTCAAAGGGAGCGAGGGCGGTGGCGATGGAGATATGACGCTTGGTCTCCTCGGCGTCATAGTCGGTCGTAGTGGACCCATCTTCAACGCGGCCCATACGGTCGAGAAGGCCGGCGTTAAAGAGCATAGCCTCTGTCAGAGTGGTCTTGCCTTCGCCGCCGTGACCCAATACACAGACATTGCGAATAGCGTCAGCTTTGTAATTCTTCATAATTCGGTATTATCCCCCTAACGGTTATAGTTATCAATTCGGGCGCATAAACACACCAAATAGCATAATATCATAATCGGTCGTCTGTGTAAACCCAATTTTTCAAAAAAACGCCTGTTTGCGAGATATATATTTCTTTAAAAAAGTATTCGAGCACAGGTAATAAGACCTTATTCGCAGGATATTTTACCCGATTTTTACATAAAGGTTATTTTCAAACCCGGAAAGATATGGTATAATAATAAATTGAAAAAGAACGTGGAGGCTGTTATGGAACTGAAATACAAGCGTGTTCTGCTTAAAATGAGCGGCGAGGTGCTGAGCTCCGAAAAGGCGCCCGTCGACAGCGATAAAGTCGCGGAGGCCGCAAAGCATATTAAGGTTCTGCACGACGCGGGCGTCCAGGTCGGCGTAGTCGTCGGCGGAGGCAACATAATGCGCGGCCGCGATTCCGGCTCTATGGACAGGAACCGCGCGGACGCGATGGGAATGCTGGCGACAGCAATCAATGCGCTGTCGCTCGAGCAGGCGCTCATCGATATCGGCGTTCCGGTCCGCGTTCTTTCAGCCGTTTCGATCGAGCTTTTCATGGATACCTATTCAGCAAGGCTCGCTAACAACTCTCTCGACAACGGTGAAGTCGTTGTATTCGCCTGCGGTTCGGGGCTGCCCTTCTTCTCGACGGATACTGCTTCGGCGCTCCGCGCGGCTCAGATACATGCCGACGCGATGCTGCTCGCAAAAAACGTAGACGGTGTTTATTCCGCCGACCCCAAGAAGGATCCTACCGCCGTGAAGTACGACAAGCTGACCTATGACGAGGTCATCTCGCGGCAGCTTCGCGCCACCGATCTTACCGCCATCACGCTCTGCCGTGAGACGTGCATGCCCATCGTAGTATTCTCGATGGAGGACGATTCCGCGTTCTTAAAAGCCGCAGCAGGTGAGAACGTCGGTACCGTTATATCTTGATCCGATCTTTAACGTCGGAGGTACCGCGTCCGATATTTCACCGTTGACAATCGGACGTGTATCTAATACAATATTTCGGTAAATTATTCATAAGGAGGTAATTGATCATGAGTGAAGTTATCGATATCGCATTTGAAAAAATGAATAAAACCATCGCCGTATTGAAGCGTGATCTCGGCGGCCTTCGCGCCGGCCGTGCAAATCCCCAGCTTCTGGAGCGAATCACCGCTGATTACTACGGAATGCCTACTCCCATCAATCAGATGGGCAATATCAGTTCGCCGGAACCCAGGCTTCTTGTGATCAACCTTTGGGATCCCAAGATGATCCCCGCTGTTGAAAAGGCCATTCAGAAGTCCGACCTCGGCATCAACCCCACCAATGACGGCAAGCTCATCAGGCTCGTTTTCCCCGAGCTCACGGAGGAGCGCCGCAAGGATCTTGTCAAGACCATCAAGAAAAAGGCGGAGGACGCCAAGGTCGCGATCAGGTCCATTCGCCGCGACGCGAACGAGACGCTGAAGAAGCAGAAGAAGGACAGCGAGATCACCGAAGACGATCAGAAGAATCTCGAAAAGGAAGCGCAGGAGATCACCGACGATTCCATCAAGGAGATCGATCGCATCGCTTCCGAAAAGGAAAAGGAGATAATGGAGTTTTGACGGACGTCCGCGGGCTTGAGCTTCGGCTCGCCGAGGATATCCTCACAGCCGAAGGCTATACTGTCGTCAGCCGCGAGGTACGCTCTAAAAAGGGCGTACCCGACGGGGACGATAAAAGAGTTATACGGGTACGCTTGGTCGAATCGGAAAATACCGTTTACCTTGCGTACTCGATTTTTAAGACTGCGGTTTGACGCCGCCGTCCCTTGAAAGGGAAGTATCATGCGTATATACGAACGCTATACCGAAGCCGAGCTGAATGAAATAGGCCTGTCCGGCCGGATCCCGGAGCATGTCGGTATAATTATGGACGGAAACGGCCGTTGGGCAAAACAGCGGCTGATGCCGCGCACATTCGGCCACAGGGCAGGAATGGAGGCGCTGCACGAGATCGTGCGCGAGGCTCACTGCCTAGGGATCAAAGCGCTGACAGTCTACGCGTTTTCCACCGAGAACTGGCGCAGGCCGGTGCAGGAAGTAAACGCGCTCTTCGGCCTGTTGACCGAATACTTCGAGAAGGAGATCGACGAACTCGATGCCAACGGCGTCAGGATAGTGGCGCTTGGTGATCTCGATCCCTTCCCTCAGAAGGTAAAGGCCTGCATGACTGACGCCATAGAGCGGACGAAAAACAATACCGGCCTTAGCTTCTGCATTGCGATAAACTACGGTTCGAGGGCAGAAATTGTCCGTGCCATAAAAAAGATCATGCTTTCCGGCGTGCCTGCGGATGAAGTTGGCGAGGATACGGTCACGTCAAATCTTTATACCGCAGGACTTCCCGAGCTCGATCTTATCATCCGTACGGCGGGAGAGGAGAGGCTCTCCAATTTCCTGCTTTGGCAGGCTGCCTACGCGGAGTTCGTATTCACTCCTGTCTGCTGGCCGGATTTCGACACCGCTGAGTTCAGACGCTGTATTATAGAGTTTATGAAGCGTACCAGGCGCTTCGGAAAGGTCGTGGAATAATGAGCGAGCTTGGAATAAGGACGATCGTAGCAATCGGGCTGCTTGCGATACTAGCGCTCATAGTCATATTCGGCGGATGGGTGCAGGTCATAGCTCTTACCGCTTTCTCGGTAGTTGCGGTGATAGAGATGAGCCGCATGTTCAAAAAGAAGGATGTCAACATCTGCCTTGTACCGCTGTTCCTCATGGGCGGTCTGCAGTATCTCCTTCTGTATCTTGTTCCCAAATATCTGCCATTGCTCTATGTCGTTTGCTTCCTCTGGATCCTTTTCGACAGGATCCTCAACAAGAACAGGAAGACAGAGGATACCGTCGCTACCGGCTTCACAATGATCTATCCGCTCGCGCTGCTGCTCTGCTTCGGGTTCTTCGGGTTTGATAAGACCGATGTATCTAGGGCGGCTCTGCTCATGGTATTTGCCGGTCCCAGCATGGCGGACAACAACGCCTATCTGTTCGGTATGAAGTTCGGCAAGCATAAGCTTTGCCCTGCAATAAGTCCCAAGAAGACAGTCGAAGGCTTCGTTGCCGGTCTTGTCGGGGGCCCCATCGGCGGACTGCTCGTATACTTCCTCCAGAAGCTCTGGGGGCTCGACATTCACTGGGCTTGGCTCGTAGGCCTCGGACTTGTCGGCGCGGTTGTCGGCCAGCTCGGAGATCTGTTTGCCTCGACGTTCAAGCGTTGGGCAGGTATCAAGGATTTCGGCTCAATATTCCCCAAGCACGGCGGGGTCATGGACAGGCTCGACAGCGCGATGGTTTTCGCGCCGGTAGTCGCCGCCGTGTTCCATTACTTTATTCGTTGATCTGATATGAAGAACGTAGCGGTTTTCGGTTCGACCGGATCTATAGGCAGTCAGACTCTCTCCGTTTGCAGTATGCACAGGAATGAGTTCGGTATTTATGCGCTCATATTCGGCTCAAATGCGGATGCCGGAATTAAGCAGATCCTCGAATACGATCCGAAGATCGTGGGCGTTTTCGACAACAGAGCCGCTGCGGCAGTCCGTGAAGCCTTCCCCGATAAGGAGATAATATCGGGAACAGCTGTGTGGGATATCGCCCAAATGGACGGCATAGATATAGTCGTCAACGGAGTCAGCGGCTTTAACGGAACGTTCCCGCTCATAAAGGCGCTGCGCTCGGGCAAAACGGTCGCGCTTGCGAATAAGGAGAGCGTCGTCTGCGCCGGGCGTCTCGTTGCCGAAGCACTAAATTGCGGCGGGGGAAAAATACTGCCCGTTGACAGCGAGCAGAGCGCCATATTCCAATGCCTTACAGCGGGCAGGAAGGAAGAGGTAAAAAGGATTATCCTTACCGCATCCGGCGGAGCGTTCCGTGAAACTCCGCTTGAAAGGCTCAAGGACGTCACTCCGGAAATGGCGATGAAGCATCCCAACTGGAACATGGGGCGCAAAATCACCATCGATTCGGCTACTATGTTCAATAAGGGACTTGAGATAATGGAAGCGGCATTCCTTTTCGATATGGATGCTTCGTCGATCTCCGTACTCATCCATCCGCAGTCCGTAGTGCACTCAATGGTAGAGTTCTGCGACAATTCCGTAATTGCTCAGCTAGGCGTTCCCGATATGAGGCTCGCGATTCAGTACGCTCTGACATATCCCGACAGGATCCCGTCTCCCGCTGCGCCGCTCGATCTCGCTTCCTTTAACGGTCTTTCGTTCTTTGAACCCGATACCGACAGATTCCCTGCGATCCCAATGGCGTACAGGGCGCTTGAAAAGGGCGGCAGTCTTCCCATCGCGTACAATTCCGGGAACGAGGTCGCTGTCGACAGGTTCATAAAGGGAGAGCTGCGTTTTACCGATATCGCAGACTGCGTAGAGCATGTTATGGGCATGATAGAAGATATCGCGATCAACGATATCGACGCGCTGTTGTATGCCGATTCAGAAGCGCGCAGGCTCGCAAAAGAGTTTGCAGTTAAGAGGTAATAATGAGTATACTCTACTTTTTGATAGCATTGCTTGTACTTGCGCTCATGATCTTCATACATGAGCTCGGTCACTATACGGCCGGAAGGCTTTTGGGATTCAAGATACTCGATTTTTCGATTGGCTTCGGACCGGCTATTTTCCAATTCAAGAAAAAAGACATCAATTATGCATTAAGGGCGATACCGCTTGGCGGCGCCTGCCGTTTCTACGGGGAAGAGGACGATCCGATAGACGCGGTCTCGTTTAACTCGCAAAAGGCGTGGAAGCGCCTTATCGTCATATTCGCGGGCCCTTTCATGAACTTTGTGCTTGCATACGTATTATCCGTGCTTATGCTCCTTTGCTTCGGAAACAGGGAAACGGTCTGCTACGGCAACGGCGATTATGCGATAACTGTAAACTCCGTCGTTGAAGGCGGCCCGGCACAGAGATCGGGAGTTATGCCCGAGGATATCCTCCTCTTCGTGAACGGCGCCGATATAGAAAACGCCGGTTCTTCCTTCGACGAAAAGACGGCGGCGATCTCAAAAGCCATCAAGGAAGCTCCGCACGAAGGGATTACTCTTACCGTGCTCCGCGGAGAAGATACAATCGACGTCTTCGTATCCGATATCTATAACGAAGCCGAGAACTCCAATTTCCTCGGTATCACTATGGGGATCACGGAATATTGTGAGCGCTGCGGCCTTGGCGCATCGTTAAAAGGCGGCTTCGGCTTTATGGAAAAGATCGTAAAGACGACCTTTGAAGCGATTGCAAACGGCTTCCGAAACGGCTTCAACCAAGGCGATTTCTCCGGTCCGGTCGCAACTATCGCGATCACGATGAAGATGGCTTCGATGGGCGGATATTATCTGCTGCTCATCATGATCCTTATTTCAATGAGCCTCGGCATAATGAACCTTCTGCCGATACTGCCCATGGACGGCGGACATTTGCTGTTCGATACGATAGAGCTCATATTCGGCAAGCCCGTGCCCCGCAGTATACAGAACACTTTGAGCATGATCGGCTTCGGACTGCTCATTTTGCTGATGATCTATGTAACGATAGGCGACGTTCGCGGCTTGTTCAACGGTATGTTCAGTTGAGGTAACTATGAAAACAAAACGCTTTAAAATCAGGGATACGGAGATAGGCGGCGGCGCGCCGGCCACGATCCAGTCTATGACGAACACCGACACGCGCGACGCTATTGCGACCTCCGAACAGATACTCGCGCTTGAAAACGCAGGCTGTGAGATCGTCCGTTTTTCCGTCTATGACGAAGCCTGCGCCGCGGCTATCCCCGAGATACGAAAGCGCACGCATATCCCGCTCGTCGCGGATATCCATTTTGATCACAGACTTGCCATTGCCGCTATAGAAAACGGAACAGACAAGGTCAGGATCAATCCCGGAAACATAGGCTCCGAATCAAAGGTGCGAGAGCTCGTTGCCTGCGCAAGGGATCACGGCGTTCCCATAAGGATAGGCGTCAACGGCGGATCGCTCGAAAAGGACATCCTCAAAAAATACGGCGTTACGGCCGAGGGTATGCTTGAGAGCGCTCTTGCGCATGTGTCGATACTCGAAAAATGCGGATTCGAGGATATCGTGATCTCGCTTAAAGCCTCGACAGTATCGAAAACCGTTGAAGCAAACCGTCTGGCAAGGGAGAAGACCCCTTATCCTCTGCATCTCGGAGTTACCGAAGCGGGGATGAGCGAATCAGCGCTTGTAAAATCATCGATAGGTATCGGTTCGCTTCTGCTTGACGGGATCGGCGATACCATAAGAGTTTCACTGACCGGAGATCCTGTCAGAGAGGTCTACGCCGCAAAACGCATATTGAAGGCAGTCGGGCTTCGTTCCGAAGGCGTCGAGGTCATAAGCTGCCCGACATGCGGCAGAACCAGAGTGGATCTCGCCAAGATCGTTAAAAAGGTCGAGGAAGCGCTTCCCGATACGGATAAGCATTTACGCGTAGCCGTGATGGGATGCGCTGTAAACGGCCCTGGCGAAGCGAGAGAGGCCGATATAGGCATCGCTTTCGGCAGCGTCAATGCTGTCGTGTTCAAAAAGGGCGAGCTTTGCTATACAGACAAGCTTCCGTTTGTTGTCGACAGGTTCATCGAAGACGTTTTAAAGGAGCTTGAATGAGCGGAGAGGACTACATAAAACTCGGTAACGAGCTTCAAAAAGCTTCCGCATTCGCGATCACACGTGCGGCGAGATCTTCAGCAACGGGGACGTTCAATATCAGCGTCTCCGCTTTGAGGATGCTTCTGCCGTTCGAGATAGAGAGCGTGAAAAGGCTGATATGCGACAAGCTGATGACCTCTCTCGTCAATATCGATTTCGATTTTTCAAAAGCAATCGCAAGTTTTTCCGAGCTTCCGGAGGAGGATATAGTATCGTTCTTCCGCGACGCATGGGGACAGCTTTCCCCGGAGATCTATCCCGTGCTCGCAAACTCACGGATCACCGTCTCAAAAGCAGTGGAGGGGAATACCGTATTTTCTATCCGCTCGTCGCCCGATGTGATAAAGGCGATCCATTCCGAGAGGGTGACCGAACTCAAGATAAAAGCCGCTGAGCTCTGGAATTGGCATTTTGCGGTGGATCTCGTGCCCGACGAAAGCATATCTGAGCTCAAAGCCGTTGACGTAGGCCGCTGCATTGGCGGCTCCGTCGCAAGGCATAGGATCCAGACGGTTTCGGCAGGTCAGGCTGCGCCGTCTTCCGCGAAGAAAAAAGCCCCTAATAAAAAGGCGATGGATCCTGCCGACATCGTTATCGGCAAAGAGATCGTAAAGCGCGATATCACTCCCATGAGCGAGTTCGGCGAAACGACGGGCAATGCCGTCGCGATCGGCGCTGTCATCAGTTATGAGATAACGGAAACCCGCGACAAATCAAGGACGATTTTCAAACTCGATTTCTCCGACAATACGAACACTGTTTCCGTCAAGTTCTTCCCCGAAAGCGATAAAGCAAGATCCATAGAGGATAAGATCAAGAACATTATGGACGCCGGCGACTTGATCGTCGTTCGCGGCAACTACAAATACGATACGTTTTCAAGGGATTACGTACTCCTTGCGAACGACATAAACCGCTGCGCAGCCGAAAAGAGAAAGGACAATGCTCCCGACGGCGAAAAGCGAGTCGAGCTGCATCTCCATACTCAGGCGTCGACTATGGACGCGCTCACAAAGGTCTCGGAAGTCATTTCAACCGCAGCGGAGTGGGGACATAAGGCCATCGCGATCACCGATCACGGCGTCGTTCATTCCCTTCCCGAGGCGATGAAAGCGGCAAAAGCCAATAATATCAAGGTCATTTTCGGCTGCGAAGGATATCTTGTCAACGATTCCTCTATTCATGAGATCGATGAAAGGCCGTATACGGCAGTGGCGACTACGGTTCAGTCCTCCGCTTCCGGCACTTCGATATTCGCGATCTCCGCAGTCAAGTTCAATTCAGCGGGCAATGTGCTCGGCAGATTCGATACCTTGGCTGATCCAGGCATTTCAGTCCCCAAATGGGCTGTCAAAAACTGCGGCATCGTTGAAGAAGATGTTAAGGCTGCTCCGGATCCCGCTGAAGCGGTCAAAAAGCTCCTTGAGTTCGCAGAAGGCACTGTATTCGCCGCATATAATGAGTCAACGCTCGACGGTCTTTCTTCGGTCCTGCATAACGAGGGCGAAGTTCCTTATGAGTTTGTCGATATCAATAAGCTCGAGCTGAACGCGCATCTCGACATCAAGGATTACAGTATGGAGAGCGGCTGCGCTCCTATTGAAGGCAGATATGAATCTATCCCCGAAAAGCCGGCTCAAGAAAACGCCGACGAGATATGCCGGCTCCTTACCGGACTTATTAATGAGCTTAAGGACCGCGGAGTGACTGAGATCCCGTATTGGGATCGCCGTTTCCCCGATTACAAAAAACTCCAGCGTTACCACATCATCATACTTGCTGCTAGCCTTGCGGGACTCAAAAATCTCTACAAGCTCGTTTCGTATTCGCATCTCCAGTATTATTTCAAGCGTCCCTGCATACCCAAGAGCCTTCTCAACATGATGCGAGAGGGCCTGCTTCTGGGCTCTGCCTGCGAAGCCGGCGAGCTTTACAGAGCCGTCGTTCGCGGTGCCTCTCAAGACGAGCTTCGTTCGATCGCCGATTGGTATGATTATCTTGAGATACAGCCTCTTGACAACAATATGTTCATGGTTGAGGCCGAAGGGTCGAAGCTCACCGCCGAGGACCTCCGAGATTACAACAGGCGCATCGTCGAATTGGGGGACGAGCTCGGTAAGCTCACTGTGGCGACATGCGACGTGCATTTCCTTGAGCCGGATGACGCGATCTTCCGCTCGATCCTGCTCCATTCGCAGGGATACAAGGATTCTATGCGAATGACGCCGCTCTATTTCAGGACTACAGACGAGATGCTGAAGGAGTTCTCGTATTTGGGCGAGGAGAGGGCGAAGGAAGTAGTCGTTACGAATCCGAATAAGATCGCCGAATTGTGCGGCGAGCAGCTGCACCCCTTCCTCGATGAAAAGTTCACATATTCCCCGGAGCTTCCGAACGCCAAAGAGATACTCGAAAGCATGACAATGGGCGAAGCCCACAGGCGATACGGCGATCCGCTGCCGCCGATAGTTCAGGCAAGACTTGATAAGGAACTGCATTCGATAATCGGCAACGGCTATTCTTCGCTCTACATGGTCGCGCAGAAGCTCGTTTCAAAGTCCCTCAGTGACGGATATCTCGTCGGTTCAAGGGGCTCCGTCGGTTCTTCTTTCGTCGCGACGATGCTCGGAATAACTGAGGTAAACGCGCTTCCTCCGCATTATCTTTGCCCCAACTGCAAATATAGCGAGTTCAAGCTTGAGGAGCATTCCCGCTGCGGAATCGACCTGCCCGACAAACTCTGCCCGAACTGCGGTACCAAGCTGCGCAAGGAGGGCTATGATATCCCCTTCGAAGTCTTCCTGGGCTTCAAGGGCGACAAAACGCCCGATATCGACCTCAACTTCTCCGGTGAATACCAGCCTATAGCTCACAGATTCACCGAAGAGATGTTCGGTGCAGGCCATGCTTTCCGCGCAGGAACGATCTCTGCGGTGCAGGATAAGACTGTTTACGGATATGTAAAGCATTACTGCGAGGATAACGATCTCAAGAAATCCGAAGCCGAGATCAATAGGCTCGTTCAGGGCTGTTTGGGCGTAAAAAAGACCTCCGGCCAGCATCCCGGCGGGATAGTTATAGTTCCTGAGGATTATGAGATCTTCGATTTCTGTCCCGTTCAGCATCCCGCGGATAAGAACGACAGCGGGAGCGTTACGACTCATTTCGATTTCCATGCGCTCGACGATAAACTCGTAAAGCTCGGTATACTCGGTCACGACGATCCGACCGCGCTTAGGATGCTTAAGGATCTTACCGGCCTCGATCCTCGCTCGATACCGCTCGACGATCCCGAAACAATGTCAATTTACCGCACGGATGAAGCCCTGGGCGTCAGCCTTAAGCCGCTCGGAGCGGACGTAGGCTCCTTCGCGATCCCGGAGTTCGGCACGGGTTTTGTAAGAGGCATGCTCATGGAGACCCGTCCGACCACCATGGAGGAGCTCGTACGAATCGCGGGCCTTTCCCACGGAACGGACGTTTGGACGAACAACGCGCAGCTGCTTGTACAGAACCATACCGCTACTCTGATGGAAGTAATCTGTACACGCGACGACATAATGAACTACCTCATCTCCAAGGGCGGTGAGCCGTCGCTTTCCTTCAAGACGATGGAAAACGTCCGAAAGGGCAGGGGACTGAAACCCGAGATGGAGGAGATGATGCGCTCCATTTGCGTTCCGGAATGGTTCATTGACAGTTGTAAAAAGATCAAGTACATGTTCCCGCGCGCGCATGCGGCCGCTTACGTTATGATGAGCTTCCGCATAGCGTATTACAAGGTCCATTATCCGCTCGAGTTCTACGCCGTTTATTATACGGTAAGAGCCGATACGTTCGATATCGAGCTGTGTCAGGGCGGACTGGATAATGTAATGAACAATCTTAAACTGCTCAAAGCCAAGGACAAGCCCGATCAGAAGGAGAAGGACGCGATCACCATATTGGAGGTCGTCGCCGAGATGAACATGCGCGGTTATGAGCTTCTCCCGATCGATCTTTACAGATCCAAGGCCAATACTTTCACGATCGAAGACGGCAAGATCCGTCCTCCGTTTACGGCGGTTGCGGGTCTTGGTGAAAGCGTGGCTGTAATGATCGAGAACGCCGCCAAGGACGGGGAATACTCCTCTAAAGAGGATTTCGCGATCCGCACAAAGGCGAATACGAGCATCATGGATAAGCTGGACGCTCTCGGATGCTTTGCCGGTCTGCCGGATACTGATCAGTTGAAGTTCTTCTAAAAACAGATAAAAAGAAAACGGCGTCTGCTTTGCAGGCGTCGTTATTTATGCTTTTCAGAAGCTGTCGCGAACGAGCTTTTCAGTCTCTTCCGCACTGAATCCAAGGCTTTTGGCAAGTGCTGCAAGGTCCTCTGCGGGCTTTTTCAGCGCTTCTATTTTTCGTTCTAAACGCTCGTCGTATGAAAGCTCCGCAACGAAGCATCCGCTCCCCGCGACAGTCTCGATAAGACCGTCTGAAAGCAGTGCGTCCCATGCGCTGCGTACGGTAATCACGCTTATCCCAAGTTCCTTAGCGACAGTGCGGATGGGCGGGAGCGCATAGCCCGCAACGAGCTCGCCTGAGACGATCTCTTTAAACAGCTGATCGTAAAGCTGTTTATACGCGGGTATTGAGCTGTTCGGAAGCAACGACAGCCGCATTACACATTCACCAGATCAAATGCTTTTGACGCCTTTTTATCGGTGATCACCGTAAGAAGAACGTATATGAGCGCGCCTGCGGCGAGGTATATTAGCTGAGCCGCCCATGCCGAGGCTTCCTTGGGAACACAGTCGATATGTGTCTCGATCCACTCGAAGAAGGGGACAGCATTCCTCGCGGCAACAGCCGCAACGAAGAAGCCTTCCGAAAGGAATATCCATATAAAGACAGCTATCGTCGAGATAAGGAAGCTCTTCCCGGTCTTATAGCCGGTTTTGTAGAACGAGGGCAGGAACGTTACATTAAATATTCCGAACAGTACGAAGCAAGACCCGAGCAACGCGGGGCATGCGTCGATACCGGCCTTATTGCCCTCCGTCATTATCGCATTGTTCAGCGCTATCATCGGGATATAGAGCAGCAGCATTATGAGCTGGATGCTCACGATAAATATCAGCTTCGACTTTACCACGTCGCGCTTTGCAACGGGGAGCATCGCGGTAAACAGCGAATCGTTATCAGACACTGCATACTGGAACGAATTGAAGATAGCGTTCCCGATGAAGAAGCAGGGGATAGTATAAAGGTAATTCGGTATGAGTAGCATAAGCACGAAGCCGAAGAAGATGAAGACCATCGGCTGCATGCAAAGCCTGTATTCTTTATAGAGCAGATTTTTCATCGGCGTCCTCCTGTTCGATATAGATCATAATGGATTCGAGATCCGCGGGAGCTGTCCTGCACCCGGCGGCAAACTCCTCGTCCTCGGCTCTTATAAGGCCGGTAAAACCGAACGCATGCTTCTTGACTCCGATAAGGCGGGGAAGGAGATCGTTAAGCGCTTCTTCATCGCCGGACACAAGAAGATATCCGGATTTAAAGCTTTCGATGTCGGTGGACGCGAAAATCCTGCCGTTCTTGATATAAGTTATCATGTCCGCGCACTTTTCAAGATCGGATATGATATGCGTTGAGAAGAGTATGCTTCTTTCGCCGTCCGAGATTATCGAGCGGAACACGTCGAGAAGATCGTCCCTCGATATCGGATCGAGACCGCTCGTCGGCTCGTCGAGTATGAGCAGCTTTGCGTTGTGCGAAAGCGCGAGCACCAAAGCGAACTTGACGCGCATACCTGCTGATAGCTCGCTGACCTTTTTGTTTTCGTCAAGAGAGAATCGCTTCATGAAATGAGAGTATAGCTCGTCGTCCCATTCGTCATAGAAACGCTTTGTGACATTTACGAGCGTCTTGAGCTTCGATCTTGAGTAACAGTTGAACTCTCCGTTGACAAAGCCGATCTGCTGTTTGCAGCGCTTCTCATTCGCGATGTAATCGATACCGTCGAACAGCACCTCTCCGCCGTCCTTCTTTATCAGGTTGAGCATCGATTTCATCGTAGTCGTCTTACCGGCTCCGTTGCGGCCGATAAAGCCCATTATATAACCCGGCTCGATCGTGAAAGATACGTTATCGAGCGTGAATCCGGGATATCTTTTCGTCAATCCCTTTACTTCAAGCAGGTTCATTTCGTCCTCCTTAATTGTGATTATCTGATAAGCACAATTATAAACATGCGTGCCGCGTCTGTCAAGTAAAAAGTTGGTAAAGAATAATCGATCGGCTTCCGCAGATAATAGAAGCATAATAACCTGGAGGAGAACAAAAAAATGAAAGCTACGGGTATAGTCAGAAGGATCGATGAGCTCGGCAGGGTCGTTATTCCAAAGGAGATAAGGCGCACGCTGCGCATACGCGAGGGCGATCCGCTCGAGATCTTCGTCGACCGCGAGGGAGGCGTCATACTGAAAAAGTATTCACCGATCGGTGAGCTCGGCGATTTTGCCAAGGAGTACGCCGAATCCATCCATCAATCCGTAGGGCATATCGCTGCCATCTGCGACAGGGATACTATAATAGCGGTCTCGGGCGCCGGAAAGAAGGAACTGCTTGATCGCCCGATAAACGAGGAAATTGAGCAGCTTATGCAGGATCGCACACGCGTATGTGCGAGCGCAAAAGCGGGGGAGAAGCTGCTTCCCGTAACTACGGACGACAGCGGCGACAGGTACACTGCGGAGCTGATCATTCCGATCATCTCGGCAGGCGATTCCATCGGCGCTGTTATACTCCTTTCGAAGGATGAAGGGGCAGTTTTTGATCATGCAGATATCAAAGTATGCGAGACCGCTTCGGGTTTCATGGGAAAGCAGATGGAGAACTGACGAAAGAATCGGGGCGCCGGACAAAGGCGCCTTTTGCATTTCTTTAATAATCCCTCTTGACATATTATTTCAGTCTGATTATAATTAGCAGAACAAAATAAAGGCTGTGAAGCGGAGCAGTAGGTATCCCGCCTATTTACAGAGAGCCGTCGGTCGGTGCAAGACGGCAGAGCAGATACCGAATCTCACCGCGGAGCCCCCTTGCCGAGGCTTATGCGATAGGGAGGGCGTAGACGGGCGTTAACCGTATTCGAGCGGGTGCTTATGGCATCAACCGGAGTGGTACCGCGGAGCAATCTCAGCTTCGTCTCCTTAGGAGACGGGGCGTATTTTTATATAAGGAGCAGAATATGGCAGCAGACAGATACGACCATATCGCCATTGAAAGAAAATGGCAGGACAAATGGACAAACGCGCATTGCTTTGAAGCGAAAGAGGATCATTCGCTTCCCAAGTATTATGCGCTGATCGAGTTCCCGTTCCCGAGCGGAGCAGGACTGCATGTCGGTCATCCGCGCCCCTATACCGCGCTGGACGTGATCGCGAGGAAAAAGAGGCTTGAGGGCTACAACGTGCTTTTCCCGATCGGTTACGACAGCTTCGGCCTCCCCACAGAGAATTACGCGATCAAGACGGGCGAACATCCCAGAAAGGTCACGGAGCGCAACATCTCCGTCTTCCGCCGTCAGATGCAGATGCTCGGATTAAGCTTCGATTATTCAAGGGAGCTTTACACCTCCGATCCCGAATACTATAAATGGACGCAGTGGATATTCCTGAAGCTGTTTGAAAAGGGGCTTGCCTACAAGGCGGAGCTGCCCATCAATTTCTGTACTTCCTGCAAGGTTGGCCTTGCCAACGAAGAGGTGATAGACGGCACCTGCGAGCGATGCGGCGCGCCTGTTGTACGCATGGTCAGGAGCCAGTGGATGCTCAAGATCACGGCTTACGCCGACAGGCTGATCGACGACCTCGACAAGGTCGATTTCATCGACAGGGTCAAGGCCACTCAGCGCAATTGGATCGGACGATCGACCGGCGCCGAGGTCACTTTTGCCATCGACGGTTACCCCGAGGGCTTGAAGATCTATACCACAAGGCCAGATACGATGTTCGGAGCGACATACATGGTCGTCGCTCCCGAGCATCCTCTCGTCGACGCTATGAAGGATCGCATCAAGAACATGGACGCAGTGCTCGAATACCGCGAGCAGGCTTCCCATAAGAGCGATTTCGAACGCAGCGAGCTCGCTAAGGATAAGACCGGCGTCCCGCTTGAAGGCGTTTACGCAATAAATCCCTGCACGAACGAGCCCATACCCGTTTGGATATCCGATTACGTCCTTATGGGATACGGCACCGGCGCGATCATGGCAGTTCCCGGGCACGACACCCGCGACTGGGAGTTCGCAAGGAAGTTCAACATTCCTGTTATAGAGGTCGTCGCCGGCGGCGATATCGAGAAGGAAGCCTTCACCGATTGCGAGACCGGCGTCATGGTCAATTCCGGATTCCTCAACGGGATGCAGGTCGAAGAAGCGAAAAAAGCTATCATCGATTATTTGGAGAAGAAGGGCATCGGGCACAAGAAGACGAACTTCAAGCTCCGCGACTGGCTGTTCTCCCGTCAGAGGTATTGGGGCGAGCCGATCCCCCTTGTGTACTGCGAGCACTGCGGTTGGGTGCCCATACCCGAGGATCAGCTCCCGCTGACTCTTCCCGAGATCGACAATTACAAACCCGCAGACGACGGTTCTTCCGCGCTCGCGAGGGCGACTGACTGGATACACACGACCTGCCCGAAGTGCGGCGCTCCCGCGGAAAGGGAGATCGACACTATGCCCAACTGGGCGGGCTCTAGCTGGTACTTCCTCAGATACTGCGATCCGCATAACGACAAGGCGCTCGCTTCCAAGGAGGCGCTCGATTACTGGATGCCCGTCGACTGGTACAACGGAGGCATGGAACACACCACCCTGCATCTGCTGTATTCGAGGTTCTGGCATAAGTTCCTCTACGATATAGGCGTCGTGAGCTGCCCCGAGCCCTATCTCAAGCGTACGAGCCACGGCATGATATTGGCCGAGGACGGGCGTAAAATGTCCAAGAGCTTCGGCAATGTAATCAATCCGGACGATCTCTGCCGCGATCTCGGCGCCGATACCGTGAGACTCTATGAGATGTTCATAGGCGCATTCGAGCAGACAATACCCTGGTCCACAACGGGCGTAATGGGCTGCCGCAGGTTCCTTGACCGCGTCTGGCGCATGCTTGATATGGTAAAAGGGGAAGGGGAGCGTCCCGAGATGCGCTGCGCGCTCCACACCTGCATAAAGAAGGTGACGGAGGATATCGAGCGAATGAAGTTCAATACGGCGATCGCCGGCATGATGAGCTTCGTCAACGATATCTATGCGAACGGCAGCATCACTCGCGACGAGATGCGGACCCTGCTCATACTGCTCGATCCGTTTGCACCTCATATCGCCGAGGAGATGAACGAGAAGCTGGGCTTTGCTCCTCTCTATGAGGCCAGCTGGCCCAAATGGGATGAGAGCGCGCTCGTCAAGAACGAGATGGAGCTGGGCATCCAGGTCAACGGAAAGCTGCGCACAAGGCTGACCGTGCCTGCGGATATCTCCAAGGAGGATCTGCAGGAGCTCGTAATGAGCTGTCCCGATCTTGCTCCCTTCATTGAGGGCAAGACTCTTAAGAAGTTCATCGCAATTAAGAACATAGTTAACGTCGTAGTAGTGTAAAAGAACGGCGCACAGGATACTGCTGCGCGCCTTCCGACAGTTTATAGGCTATGAGTACAGGAGAAAAAGCAAAGCTCGAAAGAAGGATGCGCTTTGAGAAAACGGTCATACCCGCGCTATGCGTCGCCGCGGTCGCCGCTTTCATAATACTTTGCGCCGTATTCGGAAAAAAGAACCTTACCGGACAGTACGGCGGCAATCCGACGCCCGCTCCGACCGAGGATCCCTGTTATGAAGCTATACACGCCTTGGCAGCTGAGCTCGGTGGAGAGTACACCGACGGCAAGGACCTTTCATCGCTGTCATATAAAAGCAAAGCAGACGATACATTTGCCACCGTCACCGCTTACTGCAAGTCGGGAGTGCTGTGCATGCAGATAGTCCGGACGCTCGAACCTGATGAATCGCCTCAGCAGACCGAGGATATGTTTGAGGGCAGCACTTTCAGCACCCAGGAGCCGGACAACGATTCGTCACAGAAGCTCGATATGATAGCGGAGGAGTTATTGCTCTGTCTGTCCCATGCAGCCGCCCCTTCCGACAGGGATGATGCGCTCGCAAAGATACGCGGCGCTCTCGATATACTGCTGGCAGGGTCTTCGAAAACGAGCTTCGTCTACGGGATACGCCTC
Source organism: Clostridia bacterium (assembly GCA_017616435.1). GTDB lineage: Bacteria > Bacillota > Clostridia > Christensenellales > CAG-138 > UBA3857. The sequence continues at coordinate 55,196 of JAFZYC010000078.1, read as the reverse complement.
GCCGAGTTCAAATATTCCAAAACCGACAAGCTCCTTACCGTGGTTTTGGAGCCGGCCAAATGATCGGTAATATATTGGACATGCCGATACTTAAACTGTATAATTGCCTTGTTATTCTTGATACTTATGGAGGAATGATCAAATGAGTGTTACCAAAAGCGCAACCAGGGGCTTCGATACGAGAAAGCTCGTCGGCCTTGGGCTTCTGACCGCTATAGTGGTCGTGCTTCAGCTTATCGGCGCGACTATCAGGTTCGGTACATTCTCCGTATCCCTTGTGCTCATGCCCATAGTAGTTGGCGCCGCTCTTTACGGCGTCGGCGCAGGCGCATGGCTCGGTCTTGTTTTCGGCTTGGTCGTGCTAATCTCGGGCGACGCGCACTTGTTTATGACCATAAACCCCTTCGGCACTATCGTCACAGTGCTTGCAAAGGGCATACTCGCCGGTCTTGTATCCGGCCTCGTTTACAGACTCCTTTCGGGCAAGGAAACGACCGGCCGTCTTGCCATGTGCATAGGCAGTGTGCTTCTGATGGCCGCAGGCGCTTTCCTCATCATATTCGGCGTTAAGCAAAACACCGGCGCGATTCCCGAGGTATCGGCTGTGGTCCGCAGTTCCACAGGTAATGAATCGGTCTCCACTATGTCGGGTACGACTCTCATAGTGATAGGCGCGATACTCGCGGCAGTTGGCCTTGCGCTTATCGCGTACACTTTAATCAAGCGTCCCGTGCTGGACGTTTCAGCTGCGGTATTCGTATCAGCTGCGGTTTGCCCGATCGTCAACACCGGAATATTCCTTCTCGGCTGCTATCTGTTCTTCTTTGATACTATCAAAGAATGGGCCGGCGGAACCAATGTCGGCACGTTCATGATCGTAGGCCTTGTCGGAATGAACTTCATATTCGAGCTTGTGATAAACCTTATACTAAGTCCCGCTATCGTCATGCTGATACGCATCGGCGAAAAGAGCATCGCAAAGAAATAATACTATTACACATTCGGCCGGAGAAATCTCCGGCCTTTTTTATACGTAAGCGATAACGCTTCCGACCGAAACAAGCAGCTGCAAAGCAAATAAGACCCAGCAGCAGATCTCCTTTGTTCGGTCTTTGTTTTTGCGGTAGTGTCCGACGCCGTACAGCGGGACAACCGGAATAAGCATTGCATACACGGCAAACAGGATCGATCTGAACATGGTATTCACCTCGGAATGATGATAGCATGCGCATTATAATTCATTCAATCGTGGAATAATGGTACTCGCGCCAATTTAGGGAAACATACATTTGATGCTTTCATATCGGGTCGTTTGGTGGTATAATGCAGATTGAGATTATTTAGGGAGAATCCGATCATGAACGTATTCAAAGCAGTATCGCCATTCGAACCGACGGGCGATCAGCCGCAGGCGATCGACAAGCTTGCGGAGGGCGTGCTGCGCGGCGACAGGCTCCAGGTACTGCTGGGCGTTACTGGCTCCGGCAAGACCTTCACGATGGCGAAGGTCATAGAAAAGGTGCAGATGCCCACACTCGTCATCGCGCACAACAAGACGCTCGCGGCGCAGCTTTGCTCCGAGCTGAGAGAGTTCTTCCCGGATTCGGCCGTAGAGTACTTCGTAAGCTACTACGATTACTACCAGCCGGAGGCTTATATCGCGTCCTCCGATACCTATATCGAAAAAGAATCCACCGTAAACGAGGAGATAGATCGTCTTCGTCACAGCGCGACCTGCGCGCTCAATGAGCGCAGGGACGTCATTATAGTCGCATCCGTTTCATGCATATACGCACTCGGTTCTCCCGAGGAATACATGCGGATGAGCTTATCGCTCCGTATAGGAATGAACATAGAGCGCGACACGATACTCCATAAGCTCGTAGACATGCAGTATCAGAGAAACGAGCTCGATTTTTCCCGCGGCACGTTCAGGGTGAAGGGGGACGTGATAGAGGTCTTCCCGATGAACGAGGCGGAAAAGGCGATCAGGATAGAGCTATTCGGAGATGAGATAGAGAACATCTCCGAAATAACCGTCGTGACAGGCGCGCCGATCAGAACGCTCGCGCATGTCGTCATATTCCCCGCGACACATTATGCTGCGGACAAGGATAAGACGGAGGATGCCCTGGACGAAATAAAGCGTGATATGATGAAACGCGTCGAAGAGTTCAAGGCAGAAAACAAGCTTTTGGAAGCGCAGCGTATCGAACAGCGCACGACGTACGATATGGAGATGATACGCGAGATAGGCTACTGTCAGGGGATCGAGAACTATTCAAGGTATTTCGACGGCAGAAAGCCAGGCGAGCCTCCGTTTACTCTCATGGACTATTTCCCGAAGGGGTTCCTGACAATCATTGACGAATCGCATGTAACTCTTCCTCAGCTCAGAGCCATGTACCGGGGGGATCTCTCACGCAAAACCGAACTTGTCGAATACGGTTTCAGGATACCGAGCGCGTACGACAACCGCCCACTGACATTCGACGAATTCGAAGACCGCGTGAACCAGCTTATTTGCGTTAGCGCAACACCCGCCGAATACGAGCTCTCGCACGCATCGCAGATCGCGGAGCAGATAATCAGGCCTACCGGTCTTGTGGATCCCGAGATAGTCATACGGCCCGTCACAGGCCAGGTCGATGATCTTCTCGGCGAGATAAGGCAAACGGCTCAGAAGGGCTACAGGACGCTCGTAACGACGCTTACCAAGCGAATGGCGGAGATGCTGACGGAATACCTCGACGGAATGGGCGTTCGCGTCCGATACATGCATTCCGATATCGAGACCATCGAAAGGATGGAGATCATACGAGATCTTCGCCTCGGCGAGTTCGATGTCTTAGTCGGCATAAATCTGCTGCGAGAGGGGCTGGATCTTCCCGAGGTCGGACTTGTCGCAATACTTGACGCAGACAAGGAGGGCTTCCTGCGCTCGACTACTTCGCTCGTTCAGACGGTCGGACGAGCCGCGAGGAACGTAGACGGCAGGGTCATAATGTATGCCGACACGATAACCGATTCCATGCAGCGCGCGATAGACGAAACAAACAGGCGCCGCGATAAACAGAATAAATACAACGAAGAGCACGGGATCACTCCGCAAAGCATCAGAAAAGCGGTGCACGACGTCATTGAGATAAGCTCTAAGGCAAAGCCCTCAAAGGAAGGCATGACCGAAGCAGAGAGGGAGGAGAGGATAAGGCTCATCTCCGAACAGATGCGTCAGGCGGCTATGGAGCTCGAGTTCGAGGAAGCGGCCAAGCTTCGCGACGAACTCTATAGGCTTCAGGGCAAGGAACCCGACGGCACAGACAGGCCTGTTCCCGGCACTGTCGGCAGCAGAAGAAAAGCAAAGCAAAGGACCAGAAAATGAAGGACTGCATCTATATAGAGGGAGCAAGGGAAAACAACCTCAAAAACGTCACGCTTGAACTCCCCCGAAATAAGTTAATAGTGTTTACCGGCGTTTCCGGTTCGGGTAAATCATCGCTCGCGTTCGACACGATCTACGCGGAGGGGCAGAGGAGATATGTCGAGTCGCTTTCCGCTTACGCACGCCAGTTTTTGGGCCAGATGGATAAACCCGAAGTCGATCATATAGAGGGGCTTTCGCCGGCGATATCTATAGATCAGAAGAGCACTTCGAACAATCCCCGTTCGACAGTCGGCACTGTTACGGAAATTAGCGATTATCTGCGTCTGCTTTATGCGCGGATCGGTCATCCGCATTGTCCTCAGTGCGGAAAGCCCATTGAAAAACAGAGCATAGATCAGGTCGTCGACCGCGTCATGGCGTTTGAAGAGGGTACGCGCATACTCGTTATAGCTCCTGTCGTAAGGGCGAGAAAGGGCGAGCATAAGAGCGTATTCGAACGGATACGCAAAGAGGGTTACGTCCGTGTAAAAGTCGACGGTGAGATCTATGACATAAATGAAGTGCCGGATCTCGACAAAAAGAAGAAGCATACGATCGACGCGGTCGTCGACAGGCTCGTTGTAAGGCCCGGCGTCGCTTCGAGACTGAGCGATTCGCTCGAAACCGCCTTCAGTTTCGGCGACGGATTGGCAAAGGTAGTGAAGACCGACGGGGAGGAGTTTCTGTTTTCGCAGAACTACGCATGTCCCGACTGCGGTATAAGCATCGAGGAACTCACTCCGAGGATGTTCTCGTTCAACAGCCCATTCGGCGCATGTCCGGAATGTACCGGTTTGGGCTTCACGCTTACCATCGACGAGCAGCTCGTCGTTCCAGATACGAAGCTTTCGCTCAACGACGGCGCGATCTCCGTTTCAGGCTGGCAGAGCAATTCCAAAAACACTATCGCGAGCATGTATTTGACTGCGATCGAAAAGGAATACGGCTTCACGGGGGATACGCCTTGGAAAGATATCCCCGAAGCCGGACGCCGCGCGCTGCTTTACGGCACCGGAGAAAAGAAGCTCCATGTCAAGTATCAGAAGGAATACGGCAGCGGAACGTTCGACACGCCATTTGAAGGCGTTATACCCAATCTGCAGAGGCGTTACAGGGAAACGCAGTCCGACTGGGCAAAGCAGGAGCTTGAGCAGTACATGCGCAACACGCCCTGTTCTGCCTGCCACGGAAAGAGGCTTAAGCCCGAAACGCTTGCCGTGACTGTCGGCGGGCTTTCGATCGCCGACGTTTCGGATATGTCCATCAGGAAGGCAAAGGAGTTCTTGAACGGCCTCAAGCTCACACAATCGGAGGCTATGATAGCCGAGCAGATCGTCAAGGAGCTCGATTCGAGGCTCGGTTTCCTGATCAACGTAGGTCTCGATTATCTTACGCTCTCGCGTTCGTCCTCTTCGCTTTCTGGCGGCGAAGCGCAAAGGATCAGGCTCGCTACTCAAATAGGCTCCGGCCTTGTTGGCGTTCTTTACATACTCGACGAGCCAAGCATCGGGCTGCATCAGCGCGACAACAGAAAGCTTCTCGACGCGTTGTGCGGGCTACGGGACCTCGGCAACACGCTCATAGTCGTTGAGCATGACGAGGAAACGATCCGAACTGCGGATCACATCGTGGATATTGGCGTCGGCGCCGGCGAACACGGCGGAAACATTATCGCGCAGGGTTCACTTGAGGAGATTATGGCCGTTCCGGAATCGGTTACCGGCCAGTTCCTGACAGGAAAGCGCGCTATTCTGATACCCGAAAAACGCCGCAGTATCGGAGACAAGTGGCTCACTGTAAAGGGGGCTCGCGTCAACAATCTCAAGAATATCGACGTCAGTATCCCGCTCGGCGTGTTTACCTGCGTAACGGGCGTTTCCGGCTCGGGCAAATCGAGCCTTGTAAACGAGATAATCAAAAAGAGCCTGCTTCGCGACCTTAACCGCGCAAGGATTCGTCCCGGCGATCACGATTCCATCGAAGGCGTCGAAGCTCTGGATAAGATCATAGACATCGACCAGTCACCGATAGGACGCACGCCGAGGAGCAACCCCGCAACTTATACGGGCGTGTTCGATCTCATCAGGGAGGTATTCGCACAGACGCCCGATGCGAAGCTGCGCGGCTACAGTGCCGGAAGGTTCAGCTTCAATGTCAAGGGCGGACGATGCGAAGCCTGCTCCGGCGACGGTATACTTAAGATCGAGATGCATTTCCTTTCCGACGTATACGTCCCGTGCGAGGTCTGCAAGGGCAAGCGATACAACAGGGAGACGCTCGAGGTCAGATACAAGGGCAAGACCATCGCGGAAGTGCTTGACATGACCGCCGAGGAGGCTTATCATTTCTTTAAGCCGCTGCCCAAGATCGCAAAGAAGCTCGAAACGCTCTGCGACGTCGGCCTCGGCTATATCAAGCTCGGGCAACCCTCCACAACGCTTTCGGGCGGAGAGGCGCAGCGAGTAAAGCTTGCTACCGAGCTTGCGCGCAAGAACACCGGGCGTACGCTCTACGTGCTCGACGAGCCGACGACCGGTCTACATGTGGCCGATGTAGAGAGGCTTCTGCAGATACTGCAGCGGCTCTGCGACGGCGGGAGCTCAGTGCTCGTTATCGAGCATAATCTCGACGTGATCAAATCTGCCGACTACATAATCGATCTCGGTCCCGAGGGCGGTAATGACGGCGGAACCGTTGTCGCATGCGGCACTCCCGAAGAAGTGGCCGCGTGCAAAAAAAGCTACACCGGTCAATTTCTTAATGAAATACTCAGAAAATAACAAAAGGACGGGGGAGAGGGCACTGTGGAACCTTCAATGGAAAGATGGTATGAAGCGATATGGAAAAGGGTTTCCGTTCGCAAATATTCAAGAAGCGTAAGCCGCGATGAACTGCTGACGTTAAAGGAAGCCGCTCAATATTTCAGCACTGACGATGTAAGGATCATCGTCGGAAAAAAGGACGGGATGTTCGATCCCATCATAGGCAAAACAATCTCCGGAACGGATACGTTCGCGGCGATAATATCACGCGGCGACGATAACGATTATATGGTCGGAACTGTCGGAGAAGCTTTTGTTCTTGAATGCACCGCCCTGGGATACGGCACCTGCTGGCTTGGGCTTTCCTATAACAAAGCGCTCGCAAAATCGTTCCTTCGCCTCGATAACGACGAAAAACTCCGCTGCATGATATCCATTGGACATTTCGATCAGCAGCCCACACATAAAAGGACGCGCAAAACAATATATAATCTTACCGGTCTTGATGAAGAAGCTTTTAAAAACCTTCCCGATTGGCAGCGGTGCGCGATCGAGTGCGGCAGGCTTGCGCCTTCAGCAAGGAACGTTCAGCCATGGGAGTTTGACGTTTTGTCGGATTCAATGCAGATCGCGTGCGTTTCAAAGAACTTCGGTTACGGAGGCATCGACTGCGGCATAGCTATGCTGCATATCGAGATCGGCGCGGCTCACTGCGGCGTATACGGCGACTGGCAGGTCGAAGACAGGCTTCCGTTGTTCACGGCCGATTACAATCTCGAAGCATGAAAAAGGTCACGATCTATACCGACGGCGCCTGCTCGGTAAATCCGGGCATAGGCGGCTGGGCGGCGATACTGATGTACAAGACAGTCGCTAAAGAGATATCCGGCGGCGAGGCGGAAACCACTAACAACCGCATGGAGATCACTGCAGCCATAAAAGGCCTTGAGGCTTTGAAACAAAGCTGCGAGGTCGATATCTATACGGACAGCGCGTATCTGAGCGATTCATTCTTAAAGGGATGGCTGACCAACTGGGAAAACAACGGTTGGAAAAAATCGAATAAACATCCGGTCGAGAATCGCGATCTGTGGGAACGCATGATCCAGCTTACTGCGATTCACAAGGTGAGCTGGCATAAGGTCAAAGGTCATTCAGATAACGAATTCAACAACCGCTGCGACGAACTTGCGAGAAGCGAGATCAAAAAACTCAAGAAACAGCTTGAACCCGAAAATAAGCCCGAAGATCCTTCGGAAGACCTTAAATAATATATTTTACCAAAAAGCGTATTCAACATTGCGTTAAACTTGTCTTTAACGCAATGTTGTGTTATAATGAGCTCAGCACATAAGGAGGCTTCCCCATGAGCGAATACTCTATCGAAAAGACAAAGAAATACACGCTCAAGCTGCGAGAGCTCGTATTAACGCTTCCGCCATGCTGTACGGACTTCTTTCGCGGTATCGAGCTTACGACCGGTATCATGACGCGATACGGCTATGCGGTCGATCTTAAAACCTTTTTTACGTATCTTTTGGGTACGGATATCTGCGAAGGTTTGGAATCCATGCGGCAGATAGATTATGCTGTGCTCGAAAAGATCGATTCTGTCTGCATAGAATGTTATCTTGAATACGTATCCCTGTACCAGCCCGACGAAGATTCCGATGAGCTCGTCATCAACGGCGAACGCGCGAAAGCGCGCAAGCTTTCCGCTATCAGGGCTTTGTTCAAATATCTTTACAAAAAGGAACGCATCAAAAACAACGCCCCCGCCCTCGTCGATACTCCCAAGCTTCACGAAAAGCCTATAATAAGGCTTGAGCCGGACGAGATGGAAAAACTGCTCGAAACCGTTGAAAACGGCGACGGCTTGACCGAAAAGCAAAGAATATATCATCAGACGAACGCAATACGAGACACAGCAATTATTACATTATTTCTGGGTACCGGAATGCGTATCAGCGAGCTCGTCGGGATAGATCTTGACGATCTGAACTTCATGTCCAATGAAGTACGTATCACAAGAAAAGGCGGAAACGAAGAGCAGATAGTTTTCGGCTCGGAGGTCAGGCAGGCGCTTCTTCGTTACATGCTGTATCGCGAAGGAATGATCGCCGCCGAGGGACATGAAAACGCGCTGTTTCTCTCCTTGCAAAAAAAGCGTATGAGCGTTCGTTCCGTAGAAGTCCTTGTCAAGAAGTACGCAAGGATAGCGGCGCCGCTCAAAAAGATCTCTCCGCATAAGCTGCGCAGCACTTACGGTACTATGCTATATCGCGAGACCGGAGATATCTACCTTGTCGCCGATGTTTTGGGCCATAAGGACGTGAACACCACGAGGAAGCATTACGCCGCAATGAGCGAGGACAGGCGAAGACTGGCGGCTGAAGTAGTCAAGCTGCGCGGCGAAAACGAGCCGGAGGACGATCCTCTCCCCCCTCACCTCGATCAAGGCGACGAATAACGGCCCTTTGATCTTCATATTATCCCTTATGAAAAAAACGGGGATGAATAAGACGAATATAAGCCTGCTTAGGAAGCGTATCCTGTGTCTGATTTTGCTTATCTCTGCAGGCTTTTTTGTTTATATTTCGCCTAAATTATTTAAGGACGGACTCAGCTCCGATCAATACAGGGAATGGTTCCTTCCTGAAAAAGAGCCCGAAACCGTGATCGTCGAGATCTGGCATATCGCAGGTTTCAAGCCTTATACGGGAAGCCTCAGCCGTTGGCTGGAAAACAAAGCAGCAGACTTCGCCAACGGATACGTTGGCGTGTATTTCAACGTGAAGGCATATTCTCCCATGGAAGCGGAAGAACAGCTTATGCGCGGCTCTAGGCCGGATATTATCAGCTTCCCAGATGGAGCGATCTATAACGTTTCCTATGCAAGGCCGTATTGCTCCACGGGAGATCTGGTCGTTTACGATCCTTCCGCGGCGATCGTAAAAGATCTTGATGAGCTTATACAAAACGCAGCTCCAGTCGAACAGTTCAAAAAGGGCAAGGCGTCATCATGCATCTGCGACATAAGGGGCGCGGGCGACCTTTACCGTGCGGAGCTCATTGGAAAATGCCCTTACTTTGAGGCAGAACCCATCGAAGGCAGTCTGAAAAAACAATTGATTGGGGTTTATAACGGGATAGATCAAAACAAAATCCCGTACGCGGAGAGTTATATCGAGTATGTTCTTTCCGTTAAATCCCAATCCACAATATGTATGTTAGGCCTCATTCCCGCAGAGCGCAGCGCAAAAGCAGAATACGAGCAGGATTGGCTGAAAAAGCTATATGAGTCTTCTCTTGCCGCGTCATCTCCCCCGCCTTATTGACATTGTTCTTGCAAATGACACGATCATGTGTTAATATACAATTCGAATAACATAAGAAAGAGGTGGCCCTGATGAGTTTCCTTGACGACCTTTTAAAAAAAGCAGGCAAAGCTTTGAAGAAAAGCCTTTCCGACAGTATAAGCGGTGCTGCTAAGGACGCTGTGACTAACAAAAGCTATCCTTATGCTTTTGCCAAGCTTCCCGAAAACCTAACGGAGCTCATGGCGCTTCCCGGCTCCGATCTTAAGGATCCCTATGCCGTCGCCGCGTTCACTATCGCCGCGCTGGATCTTTTCCCGAAGAACAAAGACGCTTCTATTGAGATGCTGAACTATATCAAAGGTCCGCGTCCCCTTGTTCCGATGGACATTTCGTTTATCAAGGACAGGTTCATGGACGGCGTCGACTATGTTCCGCGTTCGTATTTTGAGGGTACTTCCCCGCAGAACGACTACACTCCCTCCGTTCCTTACACCGTGAACGTTCTTGAACTCGCACACAGCCGCGACCAGATCAGCGAGGGTTATCTTAAGCTGTTCCTGCGATCCTCCGGCGCGGATTCGGAAAGGTATCTGGTATTGCGGCATAAGCCATCTACGGATCAATGGTTCCTTTGGTCTTTCGAGGGCGTAATGAGCGGCATCAGGATTCCCGTAAGCAAAGACGATTGGGCATGACAGACAGTATCAAAACGCCTCCGCTTATCAAGCGGAAGCGTATTATTATACTTTTACTCAGCCTATTATTCCAAGCGCGATCCTCAATACATAGATCGCGTCGGCGGAAGTAATGTTCCCGTCGCCGTCGACCTCTGCTCTGAGTATCTGCTCGTCGGTGAGCGAGATCACGCCCATAGCATAGCGCAGTATCATCAGGGCGTCGGCAGAATCCACGTCGCCGTCCATATCTACGTCTCCTGCGAGGAAGCCCACTCCGGGGTCTCCGCTGTATGAAACGTTGTCAAGATAGCCCATATCGCTCCCGCTGTTTACGGAGTAGTCCTTTTCATATGACCACTTAAAAGTGTATGAACCCGTGGAAGGGGCCGTATAAGTTACCGCCGTGAAGGGAACGTTGCCGCTGATGTTTCCGGACTGCTCGGTATTATTGACGTAGAACTTGAGCTTATCATACCCCGATTCGCTGCTGACGCTCCATTCGAACGAAATAGTCTCCCCCGCCTGCATCTGGATCGTTGTCTGAACGGACGACGAAGAGCTGTCTGCGCCGACGTTAGTGGAGTTTGCGTAAGCCCTGCCGCTCGAATCGATGTTTACCTCCCACGGATATCCGGACGAGGTGGTGAAATGGAGAGTCCCGCCGGGAACGTTAAGCGCTTCGTCGAGAGTCGGGAAGTCGAGTACGTTGACCGAGGCAAAAGCGGAATATGTGTTGTTGGTGATATTATCCGTCGCGCGGCAGATGATCGTTGTCCTGCCGGTCGATACTCCGGTTACAACAGCGGATCTGGTTGAGCCGGTCACGGTCGCTACAGCGGGATTGGTGCTGGTCCACGTGACAGTGTAATCGTTGGCGTTATAAGGAGTGCGAATAACGGAAAGCGAGACGGTATGGCCGACATAGGCCGTTGCGTTGTCGACGGAAAGCTCGATGCCTTCAAGCGACACGGGCTCCGTGTTGAGATTGCGCGTAACGCCTATATAAACAAGACTGGACGAGGCGTTGGACGGAGGATTGTAAACACCGCCGATGGGTTTTACTGTTATGGCTCCGCCGCCGCTGATCGTACAGCTGCTCCCGGTGAAAATAACGGGTGCGAGCAGATCGTAGGGGTTCGCAACGTTATGATATTCTTCGGGATCGTATCCGTTCTGAGGAACGAAGCCGTACTCTCCGTCAAAGGCGGCATAATCGTTCGCGACGAGCGCTATCCTGAAGTTCTTAACGAGCTCGGGTGTATTCGCCCCCGTGGCGTTGGCAATAGCAGACACGCAGTTGTCCGTGACAGTATACTGCTGCGTAATGGTCTTGAATATCGGATTTCCGTAATGAGTAAACAGATACTGAGAGAACAGCGATACCTGCGAATACAGGGGCAGAACGTAATCAAGATAGTTGCTCCAATCGTACATGGAGTAGCCGTTATGAAGCTCATAAGCCGGCGTGTACGCAAACTCGTGAGGAGGATCGAGCCAATCGTCGTTCGTTGAATAATAATAGTTCTCCCAGCTCTGGATCCTGGGGATCACACTCGATCCGGGATAGCAGATCTCCTCCGCGGCCGCGCTCATGCATTCGTTGAGCCATGAATCCATACCGCCGGTCTGGGAGTAATTGATAAGATGCTGGTATTCATGGCAGAAAACGCTGAAAGAGTTCTCGGGCCTCAGTATCACATCTCCGGAGGTATTGACGTAATAGATGCAGGGATAAGTATCCACGTGGATCATGGGGAGACCGTTTGTGGAAAAATCGTATGAAGAGAAATACCCCGCAACATAGCTGTTGCTTACGCCGGGCTGGAATCCGTCGTCGATGTTATAGAACATAAGATGCACCCTGCCGTCGCCGTTCGAACCGTTGGAATGATCGCCGAACGAGCTGTTCATGAGTGCGTAGTTGGATTCGAACTCGTCGCAGATAAGCTGCGGGTACGTCGGATCTATTACGTCGAGCGGATAATAGTTAGTAACGTTCTGGGAGGGCGTCCAGACGTAGCAATGATCGCCTTTAGCAACGCATTTGAAGCTGAGATTCGAAGAGCCGGGACTGTAATTGCTGATCGTAAACGTCCTAATGTCGCCGACGTTATACGAGGTCTTCTCCGCTGTGGGAGGATCTACCTTGGGCCTTTCGGCGTCGATCCTTGCAATTAAGCCGTCAACGTCTACCCTGACGGGTTCGTCGGAAACAGCGTCGCAGCCGACTACGCTCGCATAGGGGTCGGCTTCGGTCTCTATAAGCCCCGTCATGTTGCCCGTTGAATAGCTTGTATAAGCGGATGTCGAGGGATTGTAGATAACAACATAATCGCCCTCGTAGCCGCCAGCAGGGTCTGTATCAAGTATGAGACTGCCGGTTCCTATCAGGTCAGCCTCGGGATCCGCGCTAACGGGAAATGCGGGAACTGCCGAAAGAATCATTGCCAGTACGGCGATGAGCGCTATCAGCTTTTTGCTCATGTTTCGGTCCTCCTTTATATGCTTTGCCAAAAACTCAGCGGCAATATTATACCTTCCTTTTCGAACGATTGCAACAATGCCGGAAGTCAAAAATATAATCTTTTCTCGAGCATTCTGGGGTTTGCAGTTCTACAAGCGATATGATATAATTTCTATTTGGTAGAATATGCCTAATCCAATCAACGAATCATCATACACGGAGGTCAATTATGAAAAATGTTAAAGTTGCTATTTGGGGCTTCGGCGCAATGGGTTCCGGCATTGCAAAAATGCTCCTCGGCAAAAAGGGCGTGGAGATCACAGGCGTCTGCGACATGTGGGATAAGCTCAACGGCATGAGCATTTTCGACCGGCTCGGCATCGAAAGGGGCGATCGCAAGGACGTGCTCATCTCCAATGATATCAACACTGTCATCTATAAGGGCGCTGCCGACGTCGCGATAGTCGCGACCGATTCCTTTGTCCCCGCAGTATTCCCGAAGATCAAGTTCGTTCTCGAGAACGGGATCAACGTCGTGACCACTGCCGAAGAGATGAGCTATCCCAAGGCTCAGCATCCCGAGCTCGCCGCGGAGCTTGACCGTATAGCGAAGGAAAACGGCGTTTCCGTACTCGACACAGGCATCAATCCCGGCCTTATGATGGACCTCCTTGCTATCTGCCTCTCCGGCTGCATGATCGACGTCGAGTCCGTCATGTGCAAGCGCGTCAACTCCCTCTCCCCCTTCGGTCCCGCCGTCATGAAGGAGCAGGGCATTGGCATCACTGTCGAAGAGTTCAACAAGGGCGTTGAAGACGGCACTCTGGCCGGTCACGTAGGCTTTGAGGAGTCCGCCGGCATGATCGCGGAAGCCCTTGGCTGGAAGATCGATAAGTTCGAGAAGCAGATGGCTCCCATAGTCACGAGCGTAGACCGTCAGGCTCCCTACGGCTTTGCAGCCGCGGGCAACGTCGCCGGAGTCAACATGACCGCGCAGGCCTATGTCGACGGCAAGATGAAGATCGACCTCATCCATCCCCAGCAGATCGAACCCGAGATGGAAGGCACGCATACCGGCGATTACGTCGTTATCGAAGGCACCCCCGCTATCCATGTTGCCAATACTCCCGAGGTCGAGGGCGGTCTGGGTACGATAGCGATGTGCGTCAACATGATCCCCCATGTCATCAACGCGAAGCCCGGTCTTAAGACCATGATCGATCTGCCCGTTCCCCATGCCATCATGGGCGACTTCCGCGACTACATAGAAAAATAAACGGTATTCAGGGAAGCCGGCGCTTACGCCGACTTCCCGAACTTTATAATAACTGGAGGTATTTATGGCAAAGAAAGGCGATTGGGTACAAATACACAATGTCGTTCTTCCGCCCGAGGAGCGTTCTTCAGCTCTTCCCGAGGATACGAAAGCAAATCCCCTTGAAATGTGGGTAAAAGGCTACCTTACGGAGGACGCCGAGATCGGCGAAGTCGCCGAGGTCGTTACAAGGACCGGACGTCACGCCAAGGGCGAAGTCGTTAAGGTCAACCCATATTTCGAGCACAATTTCGGGTTTTTCGTTCCCGAAGTGCTCGAGATCGGAAATACCGTCCGCAAGATAACGTTCGGAGGTGAAGACTGATGGATAACAGTTATGACGCCATAATGGCCCGCAAGAACGAGATCATAAAGAACGCGGTCGGCATGGATTTCGACAAGTTCGAAAAGCCCGGCATCGGTTTCGATTACGAAGCCATGATGGAAGCGACCGGCTATACCATCGACGAGATCAGGCGTGTTCAGTCCATGTTCTCCATCGGCAACACGCCTCTTATCGAGCTCAAGAACCTTACCGAGCTCGCTCGCAAATGCGCACCCGAGGGAAAGGGCGCCCGCATATTCATAAAGGACGAGGCGTCGAATCCCTCCGGATCCTTCAAAGCTCGCCGCGCGTGCACCAGCGTCTATCAGGCAAAGAAGCTCGGTTATAAGGGCGTAGTTACGGCAACGAGCGGCAACTACGGCGCCGCCGTCGCATGCTGCGCCGCAATGGCCGGTCTTAAATGCATCGTCGTGCAGGAATGCTACGATTCACACGGCGTGGGTCAGCCGGAGATAATCGAAAAGGCGCGCAAGTGCGAGGCTTTGGGAGCAGAGGTAGTACAGCTCACCGTCGGGCCCGAGCTCTTCTCGACTGTGCTGCAGCTGCTTGAGGAAACGGGATACTTCAACGCCTCTCTCTATACCCCCTTCGGTATCGCTGGCGTTGAAACGCTCGGTTACGAGATCGCGGAGCAGTTCCGCGCTAAAGTCGGCAAGGATCCCGACGTCGTAGTCTGCACGAACGCAGGCGGCGGCAACCTCACCGGTACAGCCCGCGGCCTCAGAAAGGCAGGATGCAGCGCCAAGGTCATAGCGGCTTCCGTCAATCTTTCCGGACTTCACATGGCAAGCGACAGCCAGTTCAACAAAAAGAGCTTTACGACCGGCCATACCGGCTTCGGTGTTCCTTATTCCGTTAACCCCGATCATTCAGACGTTCCGAGGAGCGCCGCGCGTCCCCTGCGCTATATGGACAGGTACGTAACGGTAACTCAGGGCAGCGTGTTCTATATCACGGAATGCCTTGCCTCCCTCGAAGGCCTGGAAAAGGGCCCCGCGGGCAACACCTCACTCGCCGCCGCTTTCCGTCTTGCTCAGGATCTTGATCGCGATCAGTGCATCGTCGTTCAGGAGACCGAGTACACCGGCGCCGGCAAGCATATCAATCCGCAGCTCTCTTTCGCCCGTCAGAACGGGATAGATATCCATTTCGGCGATCCCAAGGACGAGATCCCCGGAAAGAACATAATACTTCCCGCTCATCCCTCGCTTATACAGGTCACCGATCTCGATCTTGACCACATGCGCAGGAGCCGCATCAAGAGGGCTGTCGGAACGCACAAGGACGAACTCACCGACGAGGACATCAGATTCCTTGTCGAGGAGACCAATACTGACGAAGATTACGTTCGCAGCGTAGTAGCTTCACTTTGATAAACATATTAACACGGAGGAATTGCAGTTATGAAACGTGACGACGATTTTAAAGATCGCCATGAGCATCTGAAGGATCTTTCAGACGAGCAGCTGGAGCAGCGCTTCTGGGAGCTTGCGAACAAGCTCGTCGATCCGCTCCTAGAGATGGGAAAAGAGTACACGTCCCCCGCCATCGAGCGAAGCGTCCTTCTTCGCATGGGCTTCTCTTCCATCGAAGCGAAAGCCATAGTCGAGGGCTGCGTCGAGCGCTCTTTGATGTGCTACGGCGCGGGCAACGTGGTCTATCGTCTAGCTAAAGCAAAGGGTTTGGAGATACGTCCCGCCGGTCTTGAGCTTGCGAACGGCAATCTTTGGGATGACGCCACCGATCTTTTCAAGGGAGGTAACGAATAATGAGCGATTACAAACTTTCTCCCGATGCACCCATCAATGTAGCCGAGATATTAAAGGATCTTGACAAGTACCGTCCGCGCCGCAGGGGTTGGACCTGGCGCAAGCCCGTTCCGAACCTTCACATGGGGCCCTTCGAGTATCAGGATGCCACGGAGCCTTTGAAATCCTCCGTTCCCCTGCCCCCCGCTCACTATTTTGGCGACATCGACCCGCAGCCCGCTCCCGTTATTACCACGGAGATCGCGTCCGGCCGTTTTGAGGACGATATACGCCGTATGCGCATGGCTGCGCACCACGGCGCTGATCATATAATGGTCATCCGTACAGCCGGTCAGAGCCATTTTGACGGGCTTATAGAGGGTACTCCTCAGGGCATGGGCGGCGTTCCCATCACGCGTAAGCAGGTCAGGGCTCAGCGCAAAGCCCTCGACATGATCGAGGACGAGGTCGGCAGGCCCATAAATTATCACAGCTACGTTTCCGGCGTCGCCGGTCCCGATATCGCCGTCATGTTTGCTGAGGAAGGCGTCAACGGCGTCCATCAGGATCCGCAGTACAACGTCATCTACCGCAATATCAACATGATGCGTTCGTTCGTAGACGCCTGCGAATCGAAGAAGCTCATCGCCTGGGCAGGCATGGCGCAGATCGACGGCGCGCACAACGCGAACGCGACCGCCCGCGAGGCATGGAAGGTCATGCCCGAGCTCATGGTGCAGCACGGCATCAACGCCATATTCTCCGCGAGGGTCGGCGTTCCCAAGAAAAACATCTGCCTTTCCACCGTTCCCCCTACCGCGACTCCCGCGCCCTGTATCCACATGGATCTGCCCTACGCGGTAGCTCTGCGCGATCTCTTCCACGAGTACCGCATGAGGGCGCAGATGAACACCAAGTACATCGAATCCTCTACCCGTGAGGCGACCGTTACCCACGTTCTAAACATGGTAATCTCCAAGCTGACGAGCGCGGATATCCAGTCCACCATCACCCCCGATGAAGGCCGAAACGTGCCCTGGCACATCTACAATATCGAAGCCTGCGATACTGCGAAGCAGGCGCTCATCGGTATGGACGGGCTTATGGAGATGGTCGAGCTCAAGAAGGACGGTTATCTCAGGGAAAAGGCCCGTGAGCTCAAGGAAAGGGCCGTCATGTTCATGGAGGAAATGCTCGAGCTCGGCGGTTATTTCGCTGCCGTTGAGGAAGGTTTCTTCGTAGACTCCGGCATCTATCCCGAGCGCAACGGCGACGGCATCGCCAGGAAGATAAACGGCGGCATAGGCGCGGGCACCATTGTAAAGCGCGACAAGCAGTACATGGCTCCCGTTACCGCTCATTACGGCTACAACAACGTCGAGCAGTACGGCGGAGATCCCGCAGATCCCGCGGCGCTCATCGGCGGCTGTACTCTGGAGTGCCCCGATAAGATCATCTACATAGATGAGCTCGACGACAACGACAACGTCAACGTCCGTATGGCCGAGACGAAGGAGTTCACTCCCGGCGGCAAAAAGATCCGCCCGGAGATGGAATGGCTTGCTGACGGAACCGTTATGCTCACGATGTTCTTCCCCGCTCCCAAGCCCATTGCCGAGGCTGCGGCACTTGAATGTGCGAAGCGAATGAACCTCGTCGAATGTGAAGTGATCTCGCGCGAGATCATGCATCCGCAGGACGGCACGCGTATCGAGGTCAAGGGCAAGGTCCCCTTTGAGATCGACGTCGATTCGCTCGTCATCCCCAAGGAGCCCGATGTGCTCTCAGACGAAGAGATCCGCGCCGATATCGAACGCAGACCCATGAAGATCGTCGCCGCTACCGTCGGCGAGGATGAGCATTCGGTCGGTCTGCGCGAGATAATCGATATCAAGCACGGCGGCATCGAAAAGTACGGTATGGAGGTCGTATATCTCGGTACCTCCTGCCCGCCTGAGAAACTCGTCAACGCGGCTATCGAAACTCACGCGGACGCGATCATGGCTTCCACAATAATCAGCCATGACGATATCCATTACAAGAACATCGCGAAGATCGATCAGATCTGCCGCGAGATGGGTATACGTGATAAGATCATATTCATCGCGGGCGGCACGCAGGTAACACCCGAACTTGCGAGGAAGGCCGGCGCGGACGAAGGCTTTGGCCGCGGCAGTCACGGCGTTCATAACGCAACATTCCTTGTAAAGAAGAGATGGGAAATGGAAAAAGAGGGCAAGATGTGATCCCTCACCCCACTGGATACTTGATCGGGAGCCGCTGTTGACGCAGCGGTTCCCGTTTGCGGGAAAAACGAATGAATATCGACATCCTTGTTTATGAGATCGGATCAACGACTACCCTTGTCAATGCGTTCAACGGCATCGGCACTGATTCACCGCGCTTTATCGGTCAGGGGCAGGCGCCTACCTCCGTTCTGGAGGGCGACGTACGAGTTGGCTTGAGCTCCGCTATCGACGATCTCGCTAAGAATCTCAATACGGATCATGTTGATTACGGTATTGCGTTCGCAACGTCCAGCGCGGCGGGCGGACTTCGCATGACCGTACACGGCCTCGTGTACGATATGACCGTAAAAGCAGCAAGGGCTGCGGCTCTCGGCGCCGGTGCGATCATCAAGCACGCGACTGCCGGGAAAATGTCTGATTACGATATCGAAGACGTCAAGGCCATCAACCCCAATCTTATACTGCTTGCCGGCGGGACCGATTACGGCGAGCGGGAGACCGCGATCGAGAACGCAAAAAAGATCGCCGCCTCCGGGCTAAAGGTCCCCGTCATCTACGGCGGCAATATTCAGAACCATCATCTGATCACGGAAATATTCAAGGGGACGGATATACCCCTTTACATAACCGAAAACGTTTACCCCAAACTCGATCTTTTGAACATCGAGCCCGCAAGAAAGATCATTCACAAGGTTTTCGAGGAGCACATCGTCAAGGCTGCGGGCATGGAGCATGTCCGCGACATGGTCAAGGGCAATATCATCCCCACCCCTGGCGCCGTTATGGAAGCGGCTCAGCTCCTCTATAACGAGATAGGCGATCTTGCCGTCATAGATATCGGCGGTGCAACGACGGACGTTCATTCCGTCACAGCGGGATCGGACGAGATTGCTACGATACAAACCACACCCGAGCCTTTCGCAAAGCGCACTGTTGAGGGCGACCTCGGAATGTATGTGAACGCACACAACGTTATCGACATGATCGGCCGCGAAAAGCTGGAAAAAGAGCTCGGCCTCGATATAGACGCAGTCATGGAGCATTACAAGCCCATCCCCGATACCGAGGAGCAGTTCAAGCTCACACAGAGGCTTTGCTTAGCTGCTGGAAAGACGTCTATCGAAAGGCACGCCGGCGCGCTGCGTTATATCTATACCCCGCGCGGCCGCCAGA
Source organism: Clostridia bacterium (assembly GCA_017616435.1). Taxonomy (GTDB): domain Bacteria; phylum Bacillota; class Clostridia; order Christensenellales; family CAG-138; genus UBA3857. Next base: position 35,718 of record JAFZYC010000078.1, on the reverse strand, counting down.
CTATCGCGGAAGGCAAGGATCTGACGAAGCTCAAATACCTTGTCGCGACGGGCGGAGCGCTGACCCGGCTGCCGGAAAGGCGGTCGATAATGCGCAGCATCGCCGATTCCAACGAGAACGGAATGATGCTCTTCCCCAAACCTTCCGTACTGAAGCTCCTGTATGACGACCATTACATTATGGCTTCGCTCGGCGTTCTGAGCAAGCAGTATCCCGAAGCGGCGCTTCTGCTCATGAAGCAGAGCCTCGGGCTCGATTGACCGGAGGAAACATGTTCCCGAGAATCAATATTTATCTTAACAAGCTTAAGCAAAATCTCGATTTTCTGACAGAGCTCTGTCATTCTCAGGGTATTTCGGTCGCAATCGTGACCAAAGTATTCTGCGCGGACGAACGGATAGTTGGGCTGATCGATAAAAGCTCCGCGGATATGTTTGCGGATTCGCGCATACAGAACCTTGCGGGGATGAAGGCAAACAAGCCCAAACTGCTCCTCAGGATCGGCATGCAGAGCGAAGCAGAAGCCATCGTTTCTTCCGCCGATATCTCAATGCAGAGCGAGCTGTCGACGATAATGCTTCTTTCGGAAGCCGCAAAGAATAACGGCAAAGTCCATAAGATAGTACTCATGATCGATATGGGCGATCTTCGCGAGGGCATTTTCAATACCGATTATTCCAAGATACTTGAGACTGCGTCGTTCGTATCCGGTTCCGAATGGCTCGAGCTGTATGGCGTAGGCGTGAATCTGACATGTTACGGCGGCATTCTCCCCGACGAGAATAATCTGGGCGGGCTGGCCGCAATAGCTGACAGGCTGAGACATGATCTCGGCGAGGAAATACCCGTTGTTTCGGGCGGGAACTCCTCGACTCTGGGCCTGCTCATGGCGCATGATGTCCCCGCGGGCATCAACCATCTGAGGCTCGGCGAAAGCTTCGTGCTCGGAAACGATACCGCGATCGGAAAGCCGGCAGAAGGACTTAACACCGACTGCTTCGTTCTGGAAGCCGAGATAGTCGAGCTGCAGACCAAGCCTTCAATGCCCATCGGTAAATCAGGGCCCAACGCTTTCGGCGAATACCTCGAATATCCTGACCGCGGAATGATGAAGCGCGCGATACTAGCGATCGGCCGTCAGGACGTTTCTGTCGACGGTCTTACTCCCGTCGATCCCGAGGTCGAGATCATCGGCGCTAGCTCCGACCACCTCATAGTCAATCTCACGGAGTGCGCTCATGAATACAATGTCGGAGATACGATAAGCTTCATTCCCGATTACGGCGCGCTCCTCCACCTCTTTACAAGCAAGTACGTCGACAGAAACTATATCGACATGGAATAAGAAAGGCAGAAACATGTTCGTTCACAATGTGACATTCCAAAACAACCTCCGCTACCGCACATGGGCCGAGATCGACCTCGCTGCGATGAAGTCCAATCTCGAATACGCAAAGCGCGTATCCGGCAAGCCCGTCATCTGTGTAATTAAGGGCGACGCCTACGGTCACGGCGCAGTCGAGTGCGGCAAGTATCTTCAGGACAACGGCGCCGATATGTTCGCCGTCGCCTGTATAGAGGAGGCCTTGGAGCTTCGCGAAAACGGCATTAGCATACCCATACTGGTCCTCGGATACACACCCGCGATTTTCGTAAAAGAGATCTCCTATTACGATCTCGAGCAGACCGTCGTCGACGTCTCCCATGCCGAAGAGCTCAATAAGGCCGCCGAGGAAGCTCACGTCAGGATCAAAGTCCACATCAAGATAGATACCGGCATGGGCAGGATCGGTCTCTACGCGCACGGTCATGTCGGCGGGCGCAAGGTCATCGATAAGGCCATCGACGACGCGGAGCATATCTGCAACCTGCCCAATCTCAACACTGTCGGTCTTTACACGCATTTCGCCGTGGCCGACACGCCCGAGCAATACGATTATACCAAGGCTCAGTATCAGAATTACTGCGATGTCAGGAACGGCCTGCTGTCCCGAGGGATCAGCATCGAGAAATGCCATGTTTCCAATTCCGCAGCCATAATGGAATACCCCGAGCTGCACTTTGATTACGTTCGCGAAGGTATCATCCTTTACGGTATGTATCCCGACAGCAAGCCTCAGGAAGGCCCGTTGAAGCCCGTAATGACGCTCAAATCCCGCGTCGCGCTGGTTCGCGACATCCCCGCAGGATCCACTATAAGCTACGGCAGGCTCTTTAAGGCGGAGCACGACATGAAGGTCGCCGTCATATCGATCGGATACGCCGACGGCTTCCCGAGGAGGCTCACCAACCAGGCGATCATGACCATCAACGGTCAGCGCTTCCCGCAGATCGGCCGCGTCTGCATGGATATGTGCATGTGCGACGTTACCGGCTCCGACGTCAAGCGCGGTGACGAAGTCGTTATCTTCGGCAACGGCGGCATTTCCGCCGAGGAAGTCGCCGTAATGGTCAACACCATCAACTACGAGGTTACCTGCGATATCTCCCGCAGGGCGCACACATTCTATCTTAACCGCTGAATATGGCTACGCTGAGGTTCGACTGGAACACGTTATATGAAGAGCTAAAAGACTGCACCAGATGCAGGCTTTGTGAAAAGCGCACCAATATCGTGATCGCGGACGGAGATCCCCATGCCGAGATAATGTTCATAGGCGAAGGCCCCGGCCGCGAGGAGGACGAACAGGGCGTTCCCTTCGTCGGAGCGGCCGGAAGACTTTTCAACTATCTGCTGGAGGAAGCCGGTCTTGAAAGGGAAAAGATCTATATCTGCAATATCGTCAAATGCCGCCCGCCGCAGAACCGCGACCCCTTCCCCGATGAGGCGGAAGCGTGTCTCCCCTATCTTCGCGCACAGATAGCGCTCGTAAGGCCGAAAGTTATCGTCTGCCTTGGAAGGATCGCCGCGCGATACGTATATGACCGGGATATCCAGATCTCCCGTCAGCGCGGCAGAGTTAAGAAAGCCGGGATATTCTACATTATTCCGACATATCACCCGGCTGCACTCCTGCGGCGTGAGGAGTTCACCAACGATTTCGTATTCGATCTGTGTCAGGCAAAGAAGCTTGTCGACAGGATCAACCGCGGTGAAGAGATAGAATTATAACAGAATGAAAAAAGCCCGCCGGACAGTCGGCGGACTTTTCAATTGCTCTTTTATTTCTTCTTCGGCATACCGTGGCAGCAAAGGCCTTCCCAATCATGCGCGGCCTCCATAACGACCTCGCTCACAGTGGGATGCGGGTGGATGGTATCCGCCACGTCCTTTACTGTCCCGCCGAGCTTCATGACCGCGGCGAGCTCCGCGATCATGTCTGTCGCCCTGGGGCACATGAGCTGCGCGCCGATAAGCTTGCCGTCCATATCGGATATCAGCTTTGCGATACCGAGGTTCTCGCCCATTACCATCGCGCGGCCGTTTCCGGCGACGTTGAAAGTCCCGATCTTGTACTCGATGCCCTGCGCTTTTGCCTTATCCTCTGAAACGCCCACAAACGCGATCTCTGGGCTTGTGTATATGCAGGAGGGAACTACATCGTAGTTCATCGTCTCATCGTGTCCTGCGGCGTTTGCAGCCGCTACAAGGCCCTGTGCGGAGGCTACATGCGCAAGCTGGATCTTGCCGGTTATATCGCCGATCGCATATATGTTATCGATATTGGTACGACAATGATCGTCGATCGCGATAAAGTTCCTGTTGAACTCGACGCCGATCTCCTCAAGGCCAATGCCGCGCGTTTCGGCCCTGCGACCGACGCTGACGACGCAGCATGCGCCTTCTGCGGTCTTGACCGCGCCATTCAGCTCATAGCTCACGGTAACGGTATCGCCGCCTTCAATCTTCGTAACCTTGGCGTTGTTGACGATCGAGACCTTTTTCTTTTTGAGCACGCGAAGGCAGGTACGAACAACGTCCGCATCCACGCCAGGCAGTATCGAAGGCATCATTTCAATAACGGTGACAGGCCTGCCTAAAGTTGCAAACAGCGTTGCGAACTCGATACCGATAACGCCGCCGCCGATGATGACGAAGCTTTCGGGAAGCTCCTGCATGGAGAGGATATCGTCGGAGGTCACGACGTTCTTTCCGTCGATGCCTTCGATGGGAGGACGCGAGGGAGACGAACCGGTCGCGAGTATCAGCCGGTCGTACGATACATTGATCTCCGTACCTTCCTTATCGGTAACGGTCATATTATGGTTGTCGGTCAATCGGCCGAATCCGTTTATCACCTTGACTCCATGAGCTTTTTCAAGGCTTCCAATTCCGGAAACGAGCTTATCTACCGTAATCTGCTTGAACTCGGCCATCTTGCCGAAATCAAAGCCGATCTCCGAGCTGTTCACGCCGAATGAAGCTGCGTTCACAGACTGCTCGTAAACCTCAGCGCAGTGCAGGAGCGCTTTCGTGGGGATGCAGCCGCGGTTGAGGCATGTGCCGCCGAGTTCGCGCGCTTCGATGAGCGCGACCTTTTTACCGTACTGCGCGGCTCTGATCGCAGCAACGTAACCGCCGGGGCCGCCGCCCAATACCGCTATATCGTAATCATACTGACACATAATGATATCCTCCTTATGTTCTGCGCATAGGATAACATATTTTCGCGCTTTTTTCAACAGTGATATGGATAGAGCGATACAGCTTTGACAGTTGACAAAACGACCGTATAGGTTATAATCAGATCATAGAATATATGAAGGCGGTGATATCATGAACGAGATAGAGACGTTAAAGAGCATGATACAGGAAAGCGGCAGGATCGTATTCTTAGGCGGCGCCGGCGTTTCGACAGAGAGCGGGATACCCGATTTTCGCAGTGAAAACGGCATTTTCAACGCGATACGCGAATACGGTTATCCGCCAGAGACGCTCCTCTCGCGCTCATTTTTCGACCGCGACCCCGAGACCTTCTTCAAATACTACCGTTCGCTCCTGATGAGCGGGAATGCAAAGCCCAATGCCGCGCACTATGCCCTCGCAAAGCTCGAAAAGGAGGGAAAGCTCACAGCCATCGCCACGCAGAACATCGACGGGCTTCATACAATGGCCGGAAGCAAGAACGTTTATGAGCTTCACGGCTCGATCAAACGCAACCACTGTATGCGCTGCCGCAAGTTCTACGATGACGAGTACATTGCAAACAGTACCGGAGTACCGCGCTGCGAATGCGGCGGAATAATAAAGCCCGACGTCGTATTGTATGAAGAAGGGCTCGATTACGAAACGCTTAACGGCGCAGTTACGCATATCATGCGCGCGGACATGCTCATCGTCGGCGGAACGAGCCTTCAGGTCTACCCCGCCGCCGGGCTTATCGATTACTACCGCGGCGAAAAGCTCGTATTGATCAACAAATCGAAAACGCCCTACGTCAGGTATGCAAACCTCGTGATCAACGATTCCATCGGGAAGGTCTTGGGAGAATCCGTAGGGATCGAATAAATGAAACATCAAAGCCCCTGCGGTGCACCGCAGGGGCTTTTTGTGTCGTGTCATTCGAACTCCCAATCGATCGAGTCATCAAAATAGTAGTAACTGCTTAACAGATTCTCTATATCGATCATATCGCTGTCGGAGATATCGAGCGCGAAAGTATAGCTGCCGCTTCCTTCGGTTATCGACTTTATGCTGTATGTGTTTACCGTGATAACCTTCGCCCTGTTGACGTCGTTCGTAAGGCCGGCGTTACAGAATATCTTTACTATCTTGTAGTAATCGGGGTCAGTATCCTTCGGGAGCTTATCCGTGACTTCGTTCTGAGTATAGTGCATCATCCAGTACTCCATTGAATAATCTGTGCCAATGTCGATATTGAACCTCCTGTCTTCATCACCCTTCTCCATCCATTCGCGGATCTTGTTCAGCGCCTCCATGCCCTTCTGGCCGTTCTTTTCGTTGATGATCTCAAGATACATCCTGTGGGTCTCGGGCGTCTTCTCGTTGATCTTATACATGCAGGAGAAGTTTTCGGCGCCAAGGCATCCGAATATGGACATTGTAAGGTTTCCGTAATCGTAATCGTTGTCCGAGGAGAGCGAGAGCCTATCCTCGTTGGAGAGCTTTTCGTACTCCTCCTTGAATGTGGCGAGCAGCTTCCTCGAATCCGCAAAGCCTATGTTGTTGCTGTAGCAATAGAGCCTGCCCTTCGGGAACTCATAGAAAACCCTTTTGTATTCCTCGTTCTTTTCACGGAGCTCGGAGAGCTTCCGGTACTCTTCTTCTGTGAACTCAAGCTGCCTTGTAATGCTCCTGCCGTGCTTCCTGTCGATCCTTACAGTAAGATTTGTGTGGTTGCTGTCATACATGGGATTGGAGTCATCCTTACCGTAATCCTTCGTGCTGCGGGCATACGCGTCGCCAATAATCTTTAAGCTTTCGGGATCGGTGAACTTGATATCCTTTGTCGCAACGGATGAGTAATCGACGCCCGACAAATAGATATGAGCCAGCGCGGCAAAGAAATCGTCGTCTGATTCGGAAGCGACCTGATAGCCCTTGATATTCTTTTCGGATACGTCGATCGACCTTTCTGCCTTATTGATAAGGTAAGGCAGGAACAGGTACAGCGCAGCTATACCGATGCAGATCGAATAGAGCGGCATCGCCTTCAATGTCTTCTTCATGCTCTTTGTGGAGATGAGCTCATACAGGCAGTAACCTACAAAGGAGAGCAGTACCAGTATTACGATCGAGATCGCGCTGGGTACTCCGTCATACTCCAGAATGAGATATACGAGGACCATAAGAAGAGGCAAGCCGACAGCCGTACGTATGACGCCCTGGAAAAGCTTATTGGTCGTGGGGATGCCTGCGGCTTCGGATCTGCGCTTATTGAACGCAACGCATCCAAGCACCAGAAGCACGCAGGAGTATGCAAAGTTATAAAGCATTGCCCACCCATTGGAATAGCTGATGATCGAAGAGATGCGGGAACCTCCGAAAAGCTGGATAATTCCGGCGTAGGGCGTTGCAATGATATTATAGGTCGGGTTGAACAGGATGGAGATCGTGTTCACTATGAGAGTGTTATCGGGAGATACGAGATCCACGAAGCCGCTGAGCACTGTGAGCATGAATCTCGGCGCGAAGAGAATAACTATCGCGGCGCAGAAATTGACAAAGCGTGTGCCGGAAATAGCGCATGCTATCGCGGCGGCTCCGACAACCTCCAGCGCGCCGATCAGCATATTGACGAACACGCAGAGGAACAGCAGATAGTTGAACGGAGCGCAGAACGCAAGATATATGAGCGCATGCACGACTGAATATGCGGCAAGGCCGATCGCCATCCAGCTGAGTATCGCGAGTATCGTTGACCAGTACATCTGCGTCCTCGTAACGGGGATCGCGTGATAATAGTCGCTGGCGGAACGCTTATTCAGCCACCCGAAGGCATTGAACGTGAGCACAGCTCCCATCACATAAACGAATACCTTCATCGGAGCCGCGAGCGACTGACCGCTGGGGATATCGAAAACGGAAGCGGTTCCGACGTAATTCGTAGCGGAGACGAGCTGGATGAAAGTCGTCAGATTTACGAGCATCAGGATCACGGAAGAAACGATACCGGCAACACGGAGCTGCCTGAATACCTCGGCAAAATAGCCTTTATGTATAAAGCGCTTCATCATTCCACCTCCTGCTTCAAAACCTCAGAGAACTCGTAGCCCAAAGCATCCATCTCATAAACGAATACCTCTTCCAAAGAGAGCGGAAGTATCTCGAAGAGTATCGGATCCATGGCTTTGATCTTTTCAGCGGTCTCTTCCCTGTTGCCGCGCACGATAAGCGAGGATACGCTTCCGTGCTTTGTGAAGGATAGCATCTCGATACCGTCGAAGCGGCTCCTGTCATATTCATCGGCGAACGCGACCTGCACCTTGAAGAGCGAGGTCTTGAGGTTGTCGATATCGCTCTCGAATATTATTCCGCCCTTATGCAGCAGTGAGAGCTGATCGCAGGTATCCTCCAGCTCGCGCAGAGAATGGCTCGTTATAACGGCTGTCGCGTTGCGCTCCATAACGTCGTTATAGAGCAGATTCTTTACGAGATTCCTCATAACGGGATCAAGACCGTCGAACGTCTCATCGAAGAGTATGAAGTCCGCGTTGCAGGAGAGCGCGAGTATCGTCGCCGCCTGGCGCTTCATGCCCTTGGAGAACGTACCGATATTGGCGTTGGGATTGAGCTTGAAGGTCGCTGTGAGCTTTTTGAACTTATCATAGGAGAAGTTCTCATACACGGACGAGTAAAGCTTCGCCATGCGTACAAGATCCGCGCGGGGCAGGAAATACAGATCGTCCGGGACGAATACGAGGCGCTTTTTGACGCTCGGATCGTCATAAACGTTTTTACCGTCGATCTCGATAGAGCCGCCGTCCGCCTTATAGATCCCGCTGATTAGTCGCAGGAGCGTGGACTTGCCGGCGCCGTTCGACCCAACCATACCGTAAATACAGCCCTCGGGTATCTTGCAGTTCAATTCGTTGAGAGCCGTGAACGAATCGAATTTCTTTGTCAAACCGTTTGCTGTTATCATTCGGTTTTCACCTTCCCTTCAGTATCAATATCCTGATCGTAAACATTCTTGACTATATCGGAAACGATCTCTCTCGAAACTCCCCTGCCCTTCAGCTCTTTGAGAAGCGTTTCAAGCTCCTTTGTCTGCTCAAGAGCGGCTTCCCTTATTCTTTGAAGCGCATCCTTTGAGATGAACCTTCCGTTCCCGGGGACCGTGTAGCAAAGTCCCCTTCGTTCGATCTCGATAAAAGCACGCTGCAATGTATTGGGATTAACGTTAAGGCTTTGGGAGAGCGATCTGACCGATGGAAGCTGCCCGTCCTGACCGATGTCGCCGCTTAATATGCAGTACTCGAACTGGTTTATCAGCTGCTCGTAGATCGGCGTTCGGGACATCTTGTCGATCGTAAACATTGGCGTCCTCCTTTGTGTTATTACTGTATTAAGTATATTAATACAGTACTGTTGATTTGTCAACCCCTTTTTTTAAAAAAATACCCGCCGATATCTCGGCGGGTATTGATCGGTAATTATCAGCCCTGACCAAAGGTCTTGATCACGTTCTCATAACGGACGATCTTGGTGTTTTCCTTCCACTCGTTGAACTTCTGGGTATAGGTCTCGTTCTGCATGGAAGTGAGCTTGGAGCTGTACAGATACTCGTAAAGGGTCTTAAGCGTCATGGGCTCGGTCTCCTCGGTATCCTCTGTATCATCAGTCTCCTTGTTCTCCTCATCGGGGTCCTTCTCCGTGTTGGGATCGACCACATTCTCGAGGATCTTATTGATGGCGTCGAACTGAGCCTGGGTCATATGACCGTTGGCGGTAACGATGCCCTCGCCGTCGGTAACGAGATTATCGCCTTCATAGAGGGGGATCATGAGGTAACCGTCGTCATCATACATGCCAAAGCAATCATTGGGATTGAGAATGATGTAGTGAGCGCCGGAAGTGGTATAGACCTTAGCGACCTTTGCGCCGTCCGCAAGGGTGAAGTAGGTGATGTCATAGGTCTCGGGTTCGGTATCGGCAGTCTGGGTCGCGGTGTTTACCTCGGGTTCCCATTCGTCGCCGAACTTGAGCTTCATAGCAGTATAGCCGAAGCCCTTATAGTAGGTATCGAGCAGGGACTTCTGCATCATGTAGCCGAAGTACTTATACGCGGTCTGCTGCATACCGGGGTCGCCGCAGATGTCCTTGTCATAGCACTTCTCAAGGAACTGCTCGGTGGTGAGGGATTCGATCGTAGCCTCGAACTCCTCCATCTTTGTCTTGAACTCCTCGTCCTTATCTGCAAACTCAGCAAGATCCGTAACGTCGCTGCCGGCCTCAGTGCTGAACTTCAGGAGCATGTGCAGTACGGAGAACATCTCGCCGTAAGGATCGGCTTCCTTTGTCTCGTCAACGTCAGCGGTCTCGGGATCGTCCTCGACAGCCCTTTCGGGATGCGGGATATAGAGAGGCGCGGAAGCGGAGGAAGCGGTCATGAAGCTGGTGAACGCGGTCCTGAAAGCGGATACCGTGGTATCGGCGTTAGCGTTATCCTCGTAATACTTCTTGACGTCGTCGTTATTGATGGTGACGTCCGCAATGTTGACCTCGCGAAGCTTGTCTATAAGAGCGGAGGTACGGAGGTTCTTTTCGATATTGGCGCGGTAGTTCTCATACTTCAAGCCGTTGTCCTTGATGTCCTGCTTAAGGAGCTCATAAGCGGCTTCAAGCTTTGCTGCCTCATCGGTAATGGATGCGTCAACCTTGCTGAGATAATTCTTCTCTACCTGTTCCTTGATGGTATCCTCTACGTCCTGCTGAAGCTTTGCCTCCTCCTCCTCGCTGAGGGTGATGTTCTGCTTCTCTACCTGATCGAGCTGAACGCCGTAATTTACAAGCTCTTCGAGCATGTATTTGGCATACTGAGCACGGCTGATGACGCCGTACTGAAGATACATATAATAGATGTTGGAGCTCGTGTCGGTGTTGTTGTAGAGCGAAAGGTACTGCTCAAGACCGAGCTTCTGGTTGCCGACCTTGGCAACGGTGGGGTTGTTATTGTACGAGCTCACGCAGCCAATAAGACCCGCAGACATGGCGGCTATCATAATGACGGCAATGATCCGGACGATTACCTTGTTGAGTTTCATTGTGGTTCTCCTTATGGTTGGATAGATATACCCGCTAATTTTAATTAGTTCTCTGCCGTTTGTCAATGCTTTTTTTCAAACGGCAAAAAGCCTGATCGCGGGACAGATCACTTTTTGAGGGACTCGAGGAATACCTTTGTCCTTCTGAGGGCTTCCCTGATATCCTCTATATCGGTTGCATAGCAGCAGCGTACATAACCTTCGCCGCTGGGGCCGAAAGCAGTGCCGGGGACCATGCAGACGTCCTGCTCGGCAAGGAGCCTGTCGCAGAACTCCTCGGAGCTGAGGCCGGAGACCGCGATGGACGGGAATACGTAGAACGCGCCCTCGGGCTCGTTGCAGGTCATGCCCAGCTCGTTGAAGCCGTCAATGATAACGCGGCGGCGGCGGTCATACTCGTTCATCATGGCCTTCATATCGCGCCAGTCGGTTTCAAAGCCCTGGCGTAGCGCGGCAATGCCGGCATACTGTGCGGGAGTGGGGGCGGAAAGCATGGTGAGCTGATTGATCTTCGTCATGGCGGCGATGATAGGAGCGGGAGCAGCCGCATAGCCCAAACGCCAGCCGGTCATGGAGAACGCCTTGGAGAAGCCGTTCAGAACGACCGTGCGCTCGCGCATGCCGGGAAGAGAGCAGATGGAAACATGCTGCTTGCCGCCGTATGTGAGCTCGGAATAGATCTCATCCGCGAGAACGAGGATATCGGTGCCGCGAAGAACGTCAGCGATCGCCTCAAGGTCTTCCTTCTCCATGATACCGCCGGTGGGGTTGTTGGGGAACGGAAGGAGCAGCGCCTTGGTCTTGGGAGTGATGGCTGCCTTCAGAGCCTCTGCGGTGAGCTTGAACTTATTGTCAGCAGTGGTGATAACGTTTACGGGAACGCCGCCCGCGAAAATTACGCCGGGGTTATAAGCAACGTATGTGGGCTCGGGGATAATGACTTCGTCGCCCTTGGTGATGAGCGCGCGGATAGCGAGGTCGATCGCCTGGCTCGCGCCGACGGTAACGAGTATCTCGCCGTTCGCTTCATAATGGACGCCGTAACGCTCGTCCAGATACCTGCTTATAAGCTGACGCAGCTCGGGCATACCGCTGTTGGAAGAGTACGGGATGCGGCCGTGGGACAGACGCTCCAGAGCTTCCTGCCTGATAGCTTCGGGCGTGGGGAAATCCGGTTCGCCGACGCCGAGGCTGATCGTCTTGTCGGTCAGAATGTCAAAATACTTGCGAATACCGGAAGGCGGTACATCCTGCACAGCTTTAACAATAAGTTTCGTGTAATCCATTTTTGAATTTACATCCCTTTCATTATTTTTGAATATCCTTACGGGTATGACCCGCATTGCACAAACAGTTATTTTTTCGGCTTGGGAAGATACGACGGACCGGTGCCGACGGTGATCTCTCCGCGAACGGGATAATAGTAATCCGAGTAGAGGTAGATCGTGTTGATCAGCTCTCCGTCCTTGGAGAAATGATTGAGATACGACTTGGTCTTGTATCCGATCCTCTCGGTAATGGTCGTCCTCTGATAGCCGGTGGGCCACTGAGACTGCTCTATGATCACGGGCTCCTCGGGAATGATCTCCTCTATGATCTCAGCGTAGGTCTCATAGTAGGAGCCGTCGGGCTCCGGCTCGCCGTACACATAGACGTACATCTTGCCCTTCTTGATATCGGCATACGTGAATATGTAGAGCGTGCTGTCAGATATGTTCTTCCACTTGAGGTCGGGCCCGTTTGTATCGACGGTTGCGTCAAGGCCGAAAGGCAGATAGGAACTGGGCCAGCTGTGATGCTGCCTCTGCTTGATCTTGATCTTATTCGGTCCGCACTGCAGCAGGGCGTTGTACAGCGTGCCTGAGACCTGGCAGATGCCGCCGCCGGGACTGTCCTCATATTCCCTGCCGTTTACAATGCCGTGAGCGCGGAGCCAGCCGCCCTCCTCCGTCCTCGGCCCGACATACTTGTTGAAGCTGATCTCTTTGCCGGGCTTGACAACGCAGGCATTGAGAATACCGGCCGCTTTCTGGATATTGCGGCAGCGATTCATGTCGCGTTCGTCATGATCGAACTCGGTCGTATAGCTCGTGATGCAAACAACGGAGTCCTTTATATCGGCCGCGGTCTTTTCGGGGGAGGTCTCCTCCAGCTCCGCAGAGATCACGCAGTCGAAATCGCCGGATTCGAACGCATTTGCGATCCTTTCGACAAGATCCTCCTGATCGAGGACGAAGCCGTTCTTCCCGGGATTGTAATAGATGTATGCTATCGCCTTGCCGTTATCGGCATAAACGGTCTGAACGATCGTATCGCTGTCCCTGATGACGGGAGCATCGTCGCCGACCTGAGAATCGTCGTTGGCAGAGGGGCGCTGGCTAACCGTGACGTAGGGCTCCTTGGGCTTGGTATTGACAAAATCTGCGATGTTTGAAACTCGCTGAGCGATCCTATCCCTGTCGATGGTGTATTCGATACTGTATTCAACCGGGTTGGTCAAAAGCGACTGCTGCTTCCTGTAGTTGGCGGCAAAATCGTTGATATTCTCGCGCCCGAGTCTGTGTGCGGACTCAAGTATGTCATTTACATTGACCTGCACGTTGAAATCGTTTGCGCTCAAAGCGAGGCAGGCGTCGCCGACGGTCACGACGATATTGATATCATTGAGCTTATCCTCGACGACCTTTACGAGAACGTTCCTGGCCTCATCATAATCCATGCCCTTGAGCTCCACTCCGTCGACAAATATTCCGCCGAAGTATGTGCCGTCGTCGACATAGCTGAAGTTCTCGCCGTTGGACATCCCCCGGTACGACTTGCCTCCGGGAATGTTCTCTATATTGACCCAGTTATTCTCCTGGTATTCCTTGACAGCCCTTTTATGCTCGCCTTTAATGAGGAGGTTGATAACCAACAGCGCAAGGGCGAGCACAACAACGGCGGCGCCGCAGCCCAGTATTATGCGCTCCATATTGCGCCTGCGCTTAAGCTCCTTCTTTTTGCGGGCTTTCATTATCTTTTTATATTCAGCACTGTGCTCCAAGGAAGCATCCCTCCGTGCATTAATATCCGAATATCATTATAACCCTAACCGTACATAAAGGCAACATGCCTGATACAATATAATTTCTTTATTATGATAAAGTACGGAGCTGAATGTGAATAAAATGCTTTACTTGCCGAAGCAACCATGTTATAATCAGTTTGCGGTGTTAACCGAATAAGTTTTGAAAGGAAAAACAAACATGCGAGCCGACGGAAAAAAGATCAAAAACATACCTCCGATGTACGCGGTAGCCGCGCACATCATGGCAAAGCGTTCCGACGCATGCAATTCGATAGAGCTTAATATTCCCCTTGAGCCAATACAGAAATACCTTCGCGACGTCAGGAGCCGCGGCCACAACATAAGCCACCTTACCGTCATCATAGCGGCATTTCTGAGAGTCACCGCCGAATACCCCTTCCTCAACAGGTTCGTCGTTAACAAGACCATATACGCAAGGAACGAATACGCTGTGGGTATGGTCGTGTTGAAGCCAGGTCAGCTTGACGGAACGATGAACAAGATGTACTTCGATCTGGAGGACGACATATTCAAAGTTCAGGAGATCGTAGACAAGTACGTTGACGAAAACCGTGAAGAGGGCGATACTAACGCGACGGACAAGCTCATCTCCGTTCTTCTCAAGATACCCGGCCTCTGCAGGTTCGGCGTCTGTATGTTCAAGCTGCTGGATAAATGGGGCCTCCTCCCCCGCTCTATTATAAAAGCGAGCCCCTTCCATACGAGCTTCGTAATATCCAACCTCGCGAGCATCCGCACGAATCACATTTTCCACCATGTTTACGATTTCGGCACCACGAGCATGATAGTCACGATGGGCAACTCCCGCGAGGTCCCAAAACGCGTGAACGGTGAGATCGTGTATGAGAAATGTATGCCCTTCGGTGTCGTGATGGACGAAAGGATATGCTCCGGCAGTTATTATGCGCTTGCATTCAGAAGGCTTTCGGAATATCTGCGCGACCCCAGCGCGCTGGAGCTTCCACCCAAGGTCGTCAATCACGACACATGATCCAAAGAACATTCCCGGCTCCGCCCCATGCGGAGCTTTTTTGTATAAAAAAACCATTTCCGGCATATCCTTTATGCGACAGAACGCGAAAGGAACAAGCCCGAAATGGAAGCATATATTGAAAGCCGTGTTTTGGATATCGCAGCATACATTATCGAAACAGGCGCTACAGTTCGAACGGCCGCAAAGGAGTTCGGCGTCTCAAAATCCACGGTACATAAGGACATGACGGTGAGGCTTAAGGAGCTGAACAAAAGCATGGCGCAGGACGTCGCGGCGGTTTTGGAGATCAACAAGGAGGAACGCCACATAAGGGGCGGCTATGCAACATATCTCAAATACAGGGGCGGCGAAAATAAAATGGGCGCATGATACATGCGCCTTCATACTTTATTTTTCCGTTCTCATTCGTTCCGCCTGCGAAGGTCTGAGATACATTGGTACCGCCTCTGGCAAGGCTTCTATCATTCCCTTGTTTGCTTCTGCAAGGACGAGCCTCGCGTTGGGATGATCCTGTCTTCCGCAGCAGTCTCCGACGATCGAAGCACCGTCTGATGGCAGCACCTCCGCTATAACTGCGGCGGACGGCTCCATTATGCATTCGACGTCCCTGTAGAGCGCTGCATAGCAATTGCCGTTTCTGCAGTCGATCAAAGAGCATACGACAGAATCTTCCGGAACAAGATTCCTGATCGCGGCAAGCGAACATACGGGAACGACTTTTATCCCCAGTGCGAAAGCCATGGCGTTTGCGCAGGATACGCCTATGCGGACGCCCGTGAATGACCCTGGGCCGATATCTACTGCGATAAGGTCGAGCTCGGAAGGAGCAGCAGCCGCGTCTTTAAGCGCGCCTTCTATAAGGCTCATAAGAACCGCGGAATGAGATCTACCGCTCTCGTCGATGCGGAAGCTTATAACATCCCCGTCACGCATCACAGCAGCGGACGGGTTTTTGGATGAAGTAGAGATACCAAGCGTCAGCATATAGTGATCTCCTTCAGCATTTCGCTGTAACGAGCGCCGAAAGGTATCAGCGTCACGGTCCTCGGGTCCTCCCCGCTGCCTTCGATATGGACTTCGAGGCGTTCTTCTGGAAGCGCATCGGGAACATTCTCGCACCATTCCATGACAATAACGCCGTCTCCCATCAGATAATCCTCAAAGCCGATCGCGGAGAGCTCTCCCGCGTCTTCCAGCCTGTAAGCGTCGAAATGATCGAGCGGCAGCTTCCCCTCGTGGTGACGGACGATGGTGAAAGTCGGACTCAAAATCCCCGTGATATCGAGCGCGTCGGCGATACCCTTCGTCAATGTCGTCTTGCCGGCACCGAGACCGCCGAATAGCGCGATAAACGCGGAAGGAAACATACGCTCACCCAGCTTGCATCCGAGCGCGCGCATATCTTCTGCCGATTCGATCACATAAACTATTTCATCCATAGTCAGTCGAAAGTTCCCCTTGCTATCAGCTCGTTCCTGTAATCCATAAGACTGTCCTCCCTGATCGCCTTTCGGACTCCTTCCATTAGCCTGTAAGTGAAACGGAGATTATGGATGGTAATGAGCTGAGCAGCAAGCATCTCATCGGCCTTAATGAGATGCCTGATATAAGCTTTGGTGAAATGCCTGCACGCGTAGCAGTCGCAGCCATCCTCGATGGGAGTGAAGTCCTCCGCATACTGCGCCTGCTTCAGGCTCTTCTTGCCGTCGAACGTCATTGCGAGGGCGTTCCTTGCGGTCCTTGTCTGCATCACGCAGTCGAACATATCGACGCCGCGCATCGATCCCTCGACAAGGCAGTCCGGGCTGCCGACGCCCATGAGATAATGCGGCTTGTTTTCGGGCATGTAAGGCCTGATCGTATCGAGCATTTCATACATGACAGGCTTCGGCTCTCCGACCGAAAGCCCGCCGATGCCGTAACCGGGAAAATCCATGGACGTGAGCGCTTTGGTGCTCTCGATACGAAGATCGGCGAACATACCGCCCTGGATTATTCCGAACAATGCCTGATCTTCCCGCGTGTGGGAAGCCTTGCACCTTTCAGCCCAGCGATGCGTGCGCTCCATGGCTTTTACCGTGTAGTCGTACGAACAGCCGGCCGGAGCGCATTCGTCGAAAGCCATTGCGATATCGGCTCCCAACGCCTCCTCTATCTCCATGACCTTTTCGGGCGTGAAGAGATGGCGGCTGCCGTCGATATGCGAGCAGAACTCGACGCCGTCCTCCTTAATCTTGTTCATCGCGGCAAGGCTGAATACCTGGAAACCGCCGCTGTCGGTGAGCATCGGTCCGTGCCACTGGGCAAATTCGTGCAATCCTCCCGCCTTTTTGACGAGCTCGTGTCCGGGCCTCAGGTATAGGTGATACGTGTTGGAGAGCACGATACCGGCGCCGACCTCCTTAAGATCCTTTGGGAGGATAGCTTTGACGGTCGCCTGCGTTCCGACGCACATAAAAGTCGGGGTCTCGATATCTCCGTGCGGAGTATGCAGTATCCCGAGCCTTGCCCCGGTCTGCGCGCAGGTCTTTATAAACTCGTATGTTACGGGCGCTTTTTCATTTGTGTTTTCGGGCATAACGACCTCGGATCAAAGAAACAGAGTGGAATCTCCGAATGAGAAGAACCTGTATTTTTCATCGACTGCATGTTTATAGATCCTCATCACTTCCTCGCGTGAGGAGAACGCGCTGATGAGCATCAGAAGCGTCGATTCGGGCAGATGAAAATTGGTGACCAGCGCGTCGACCGCTTTGAATTTATAACCGGGCGTGATGAATATGTCCGTCCAGCCGCTGCTTGCGTGGACGACGCCGTTGTCATCAGCGGAGCTTTCGAGCGTGCGGCAGCCGGTGGTACCGACGGAGATTATCCTTCCGCCCTTCGCTCTTGCGCCGTTAATAATATCCGCCGCCTCCTGCGTGACACTGTAATACTCCGAGTGCATGTGATGCTCCTCGACGTTTTCCGCAGAGACGGGTCTGAAAGTACCGAGCCCTACATGAAGGAGCACGTCGGCGATCAGCACTCCTTTTTCGCGTATCCTGTCAAGCAGCTCGTCTGTAAAATGAAGTCCGGCCGTCGGAGCGGCGGCTGAACCGTCATCCCTCGCATAGACGGTCTGGTAGCGGCTCTTATCATCCAACTTTTTCGTAATGTAGGGCGGAAGAGGCATCTCGCCCGCTCTATCAAGAACCTCTTCGAATATGCCTTCGTAATTGAGCCTGACTATCCTGTTCCCGTCCTCAAGCTGATCGAGCACGGTGACGGACAGCTCGTCGTTGACTATAAACGTCCTGCCATTCCTCGCCTTGCGGCCGGGCTTAACGAGGCATTCCCAATCCGTTTCGTTGATGCGCCTTAGAAGAAGGAACTCCATTGCTCCGCCCGTTCCTTCGCGCGTGGCGTACAGCCTTGCGGGGATGACCTTTGTCACATTGCGGACGAGCACGTCGCCGGGTTCAAGATACTCAACGATATCGTGGAATATCCTGTCCTCGATCGTTTTGGTGCTCCTGTTATAGACAAGGAGCCTTGACATATCGCGCTGCTCCGCGGGAGACTGTGCGATCAGCTCCTGCGGCAAATCATAGTAAAAATCGGAAGTTTTCAAATCAGTCGTCCTTTATTCGATGATATCGTATACGAGGGGCAGCTCATCCGGCCGTTCGTCTGTCACTGTAACAGCGGCGTTGATGAGCTCCAAAGCCTCTTCGAGCCTGTCCTCGCTGTTTACGTAGAGATAGGCATAGGGATCCGACTCGGAGATAGCGTCCCCGTAACGTTTGTTCATCAGTATCCCGACAGCCGGATCGACGCTGTCTTCCTTTTTCAGCCTTCCGGCTCCGAGCAGGCAGGCGGCAAGCCCGAGCTGCTTTGCATCTATCGCTCCGATATAGCCGCGCTTATCGGCATATACGGGTATAATTCGTGAGGTCCTGACGAGAAGCTCCGGCTCGTCGACAAATCTGGTATCGCCGCCCAAAGCCTTGAGCATGGCGCGAAGCTTCATGAATCCCATGCCCGAAACGAGCGCTTCCTTGAGCTTGGCTTCCGCTTCCTCGCGTGTCTCAGCAAGCTTCGAAAGCAGCAGCATCTGGGTTCCGAGCGTCAGACATACGCTCACGAGAGGATCTGTCATTGGTATCCTGCCCTGAAGCACATCTATCGCTTCCTTCATTTCGAGCCCGTTGCCTATCGCCATGCCTAGAGGTCTGTTCATATCGGTAATGATAGCGACAGTTTTGCGCCCGAGAGCGTCGCCGATGCGTACCATCTGAGCCGCAAGCTCGCGCGAATCCTCAAGGGTGTTCATGAACGCGCCGTTGCCCGTTTTTACGTCGAGCACTATCGCGTCCGCGCCGGCTGCGAGCTTTTTGCTCATGATGCTCGACGCAATGAGCGGAATGCTTTTGACAGTGCCGGTAACGTCGCGCAGGGCATACATCTTTTTGTCGGCGGGCACAAGATTGGCCGACTGTCCGATAACGGCCAAACCGTTCTCGCGGACGATCTGTTTGAACCTTTCAAGGGGCTGCTCTACGCTGACGCCGGGAACGGATTCGAGCTTGTCGAGAGTCCCGCCTGAATGCGCGAGCCCGCGCCCGCTCATCTTTGCAACAGTCCCGCCGCAAGCGGCGACAAGAGGCGCTACCACAAGCGTCGTAGTATCGCCTACGCCGCCCGTTGAATGCTTATCGACCTTTATGCCGGGCAAGTCGGAGAGATCTACGGTATCGCCTGAACGCATCATTGTCATAGTAAGATCGGAGGTCTCCCTGTCGGTCATGCCACTCAAACAAACTGCCATCATCCACGCGGACATCTGGCAGTCCTCTACCTCTTTATTGACAAGACCGTTAACGAGAAAATCCAGCTCCTCGGCGGTCATTTCGCCGCCGTCCCTTTTCTTTTCTATCAATTCGGTTATTATCATGGGCGTTCGCGCGGATCACGCGCTTCTCCTCCTTTTGCTCTTTTTGATATTTTAGCATGTTTATATTGGTTTGTGAACCGTTTTTTGAAAAATGCACATAATAATAGATGAATAAAGCATACATATATTGTTTAAAAAGGTGTTTTCGTGATTTACAAAGCAGGCCGAATGTGGTATTATGATATAATATGGGACGTATGTGGACGCCTCATAATATCGTTAACATTAGGGCAAACGCCCGATCACGGAGGATAATATGTCTGAAATCACCACTATCGAAAACGGCAAGGTCAAACTGACCTTCAAGCTCTCTGCCGAGGATTACACCAACGCTCTCAACGCCGCCTATCGCCGCATAGGCGCAAGGTATGCCATGCCCGGCTTCCGCAACGGCAAGGCTCCCCGTAAGATGATCGAGAGGCAGTACGGCGACGCCGCTTTCTGGGATAAGGAACTGGATATGGCCGTTGAAAAGGCCTGTGCGGATGCGGTCGCAGAGCACAAGCTCCTCCCCGCCCTCGCTCCCGAATACAGCATCGTCAGCTATTCCGAGACAGAAGGCTGTGAGATCGAAGCGACTCTCGTTCTCGAACCCACTGTCGAGCTCGGCCAGTATAAGGGTATAGAGATACCCATGCAGGAGTATAATGTTACGGACGAAATGGTCGACGCGGAGCTCGATAAGCGCCGTCACGATCAGGCTCGCATGGTCTCTGTAGATGACAGGCCCCTTCAGCTCGGTGACACCGCGGTATTCGATTTTGCGGGATTCTGCGATGGCGAGCAATTCGAAGGCGGCACCGCGGAGAAGTACTCCATGGTCATCGGTTCCCATCAGTTCATCCCCGGTTTCGAGGAGCAGATGGTCGGTATGACTATCGGTGAGGAAAGGGACGTCAACGTCACATTCCCCGAGAAGTATCAGGCCGAACATCTTGCAGGCAAGCCCGCTGTGTTCAAGGTAAAGCTGCATGAGCTCTCCTACGAGGAGCTTCCCGAGCTCAACGACGAGTTCGCGTCCGAGACCAGCGAGTTCGAGACTCTCGACGAGCTTAAGGCAGACATCCGCCGCGAACTCGGCGAACAGGCAGAAAAGGATCGCGATCTTGCTTTCGAGTCCGCCGCGGTCCAGAAGGTCATCGACAACGCCAAGGTCGAGATCCACCCCGAGCTCATCTCCGCCGAAGCGCACGCCGAGCTTCACGATCTCGAGCATCAGCTCCAGGCCTACGGCATGGATCTTAAGGCCTATGCGGAATACATGGGCTCCACGGTCGATGAGCTGCATGAGCGCTATCATAAGATGGCCGGCGATCAGATAAAGGCCCGCACCGTTATTCAGGCCGTTATCGACGCGGAAAAGATCGAGCCCGAAGACCGCGACTATGAAGCCGCCGTCAACGCCTTCTCCGAGCGCGCGCAGGGCTGGGACGCCGATAAGATCGCCGAGGAGCTTCTCCCCGAGAACCGCAGAAAGTATGCGCAGTCCGCTCTCTATGAGGCCGTTATCCGCCTCATCAAGGAGAACGCAGTCATAGTCAAGAAAGAAGAAACCGCCGAATAAGAGGAGAATTATCTAGAATGAGTCTTGTACCTATCGTTGTTGAGCAGACCAACAAGGGCGAACGCTCCTATGATATCTATTCCCGTCTGCTGAAGGACCGCATCCTGTTTCTTGGCAACGAGCTGACCGATGAAGAGGCGAACCTCATAATCGCGCAGCTGCTGTTCCTCGAGGCGGACGATCCCGATAAGGATATCTACCTCTATATCAACAGCCCAGGCGGCTCCGTTTCCGCAGGGCTCGCGATCTACGACACCATCCGCTATCTAAAGTGCGAGGTCAGCACCATCTGCGTCGGCCTTGCCGCGAGCATGGGCGCTTTCCTCCTCGCCGCAGGCGCGAAGGGCAAACGCAAGGCTCTTCCCAACAGCGAGATAATGATCCATCAGCCCTCCGGCGGCGCATACGGTCAGGCATCCGACGTCAAGATCCACGCGGATCATATCATCAAGACGCGCAAAAAGCTTAACGAGATCCTTTCGGAAAGGACCGGTCAGCCCATTTCCGTTATCGAGGAAGCTACCGAGCGCGATAATTTCCTTTCCGCAGAGGAGGCGCTTGCCTTCGGTCTTATCGATGAGATAGTCGCTCCGAGGCGTTGAGGAACAATCAGTTTTTCAGGAGAAACAAATGTCTAAGTACGACGACAAAACCATAGTAAAATGCTCGTTCTGCGGAAAGACGCAGGATCAGGTCAAGCGTATCATCGCGGGGCCCGGCGTCTTTATCTGCAGCGACTGCGTCGCGCTCTGTCAGGAAGTAATCGACGACGATTACGAGGTCGAGGCAGCCGAGATATCGGAGCTGCCGAAGCCCGTCGATATCGTTAAGGTACTTGACGATTACGTGATCGGTCAGGAGCATGCAAAAAAAGCTCTTGCGGTAGCGGTTTACAATCACTACAAGCGCATATCTTCGGAGCCCAAAGCGGACGACGTCGAGCTTTCAAAGAGCAATATCGTCATGCTGGGACCAACCGGCTGCGGTAAGACACTGCTCGCGGAAACTCTCGCAAGGATCCTTAAGGTACCCTTCGCCGTTGCGGACGCCACCTCCTTGACTGAGGCCGGCTATGTCGGCGAGGACGTTGAGAACATACTCCTTAAGCTCCTGCAGGCCGCCGACTACGACGTGGAACGCGCCCAGAAGGGCATTATCTACATTGACGAGATCGACAAGATCGCAAGGAAATCCGAGAACCCCTCCATCACGAGGGACGTTTCGGGCGAAGGCGTTCAGCAGGCGCTTCTTAAAATACTCGAGGGCACCGTTGCCTCCGTCCCCCCTCAGGGCGGAAGAAAGCATCCGCATCAGGAGTTCATTCAGTTCGATACGACCAATGTACTCTTTATCTGCGGCGGCGCATTCGCGGGGATCGAGGATATCATCAAGAAGCGCGTCGGTAAAAAGTCCATGGGCTTCGGCGCGGACGTTGTTTCGAACGTTGACATGGATATCGGCGAGATCTTGAAGCAGATCCTTCCCGAGGATCTCTTGAAGTTCGGCCTTATACCCGAGTTCATCGGCCGCGTTCCAATAATCGTCACGCTGGAGCAGCTTGACGAGGAAGCTATGCTCTCGATCCTCACAGAGCCCAAGAACGCTCTTTCCAAGCAGTATGCTCGTCTCTTTGAGATGGACGGCGTAAAGCTCGAGATCGAGCGTGAGGCGCTTCTGGAGGTCGCGAGGATATCCATCGCAAGGAACACCGGCGCTCGCGGTCTTCGCGCTATTCTGGAGGATATCATGCTTCCCGTTATGTATGAGCTTCCCTCCAGGAACGACGTTGAGAAGGTCATTATTACCACTGCCGCCGTCCGCAAGGAAGCCGGCCCCACTTACGTACTGAAATCCGAGCAGCTTCCCGAATCCGGGACGCCCGCTGCAAGCTGAGGAGATAATATGAAGATCATCCGCGCCGAGTATTCGAACGAAGCATTTTATGCCATACTCGACGGCAATAAGGCGAAAAGACTTTCGCATGCGCCGTATGACGGTATCGTGCTTGACGGGCGGGAGTATTCCGTTGAGGATATAAAGCTCCTCCCCCCTGCCGAGCCTTCCAAAGTCGTCGCAGTGGGCAAGAATTACCGCGCGCATGCCGATGAAATGGGCGAAGGTCAGCCGGAGGAGCCCCTTCTCTTCCTCAAGCCATCAACGAGCATAGTCGGCAACAACGATGACGTCGTATACCCCGCCATCAGCCATCGTCTCGACTACGAGGGCGAACTCGGCGTCGTGATCGGAAAAAAGTGTCACGCTGTACAGCCCGGTCATTCGTCCGAAGTGATATTTGGCTTTACCTGCCTCAACGACATAACCGCAAGGGATATCCAGAAGGCGGTCTCCCAGTGGACGCGCGGCAAGGGATTCGACACATTCTGCCCGATCGGGCCGCATATCGAGACCGAGCTCGACGCATATAACGCGCCTATCGAAACGAGAGTCAACGGCGAGGTTCGCCAGCATTCAAACACCAACTGCATGACTCACGACGTGGACAAGCTGGTATGCTACATTACCGAATGCATGACTCTGCTGCCGGGCGATATAATCGCGACCGGCACTCCAGAGGGTATCGGTTCCATGCAGCGCGGCGACGTGGTCGAAGTCGAGATAGGCGGAATCGGAGTTCTCAGAAACAGGATTGTATAATAATGGACGGACTTTCTCTTTCGGCAGTCGTTTATGAGCTTCGCTCGATCGTCGGCGGCCGTATCGAAAAAGTCCAGCAGCCCGAAAGGGACGAGCTGGTAATAGCGATTCATTCAGCAGGCGGCAATTGCCGGCTGCTGATTTCCGCTTCGCCAGAAAACTGCCGGATCGCCCTGACCGAAGAAAAAAAGACTTCCCCTGCGGAAGCCCCTGCGTTTTTGATGCTGCTGCGAAAATATCTGGCCGGATCCAGGATCGTTTCGGTCGATCAGCCGAATATGGACAGGATCGTCGAGATAGCGGTCGAGACCTATTCCGACCTTAACGATCGAATGCGTGTAACGCTCGTTTGCGAGATCATGGGAAGGCATTCGAACATAATCCTTGTAGATGAAAACGGTATCATCATCGACGCGATCCGAAGGGTTAGCCCCTCTGTCTCCTCTGTCCGCCTCGTTCTTCCCAAGGTCAAATATGAGTATCCGCCCTCCAAGTCTAAGATCGATCCTCGCTCCGCTTCCGTAGAAGATTTTGAAAAAGTCCTGGTAAACGCTGTAAAACCGGAAGCAGCTCTTTCTGAAAACTTCTGCGGGCTTTCCCCCGCCGTCGCCAAAAAGATTATCGATTCTTTAGGGTATCCAGAATGTGAGATGACCGTACTTTCGGAAAGGCTTGCATGCTTCTATCGGGACTTTTCATGCGGGAGATTCTCTCCCTGCGTCGTCACTGCCAACGGCAGCCCGGTCTCCATGCTCCCGTTCGTTCCATCCGACGGTTCCGAGATCGTAAGATACTCCAATATGTCCGAAGCGGTCTGCGCATACTATCTCGGCCGTTCGGCCGAAGAGAGCATAAAGCGCCGCACTTCCTCTTACGAGCATATAATTCGCAACGCCGTATCGAAGCTTGAAAAGAAGATCTCCATGTTTTCCGAAGCCATCTCAGGCGAAGAGGAAAACGAGAAGCTCCGCCTTTACGGCGAGCTGCTGACTGCTAATCTATATTCTATCCCGGCAAGGAGCAGGTCTGCATTCGTTACGAATTACTACTCCGATCCCCCTGCTTCGATAGAGATACCTCTGGATCCGAGGCTTTCTGCGGCGGATAACGCGCAGAAGTACTATACAAAATATCGCAAGGCAAAGCTCGCTAGGCAACACGCGCTCAAGATGCGCGATACTGCCGCGAGCGAGCTCGAGTATCTTGAAGAGCTTTTATACACGCTCACATGCTGCGACGGCGAATCGGAGCTGAACGAGATACGTCAGGAGCTTATCGAGGGAGGTTATGTTTCTGACGACACCCATAAAAGATCGAAGCGCACAGCCTCGCCCGCAAAGCTTCCTGCATCCAAACCTTACTGCTTCCGCTCGCGCGACGAGATACCGATACTCGTCGGAAAAAACAACAAGCAAAACGACAGTCTTACCTTCGGCACAGCCTCCGCAGAGGATACCTGGCTCCACGTCAAGGATATCCACGGTTCGCACGTGATAATCAAAAAGGGCGAAGATATCCCCGACGCAACGCTTTACGACGCATCGGTACTCGCGGCGTATTATTCCAAGGCTCGCGGCTCGGCCACAGTCCCCGTAGATCATACGCTTGTGAAATATGTCAAAAAGCCCTCCGGCGCAAAGCCGGGAATGGTCATATACACCCATCAGCATACAGTCTATGTAACGCCCGATCCCGATCACGTTAAAAAGCTGATGCAATAAAAATGATCCCGGCATATCGCCGGGATCTTTTACGATATCAGATCCCTGACTTCCGCATATCCGCTTCCGAACAGCGCCATATTGATTCCCTCTGCGAGAACAGCGGACATATCCTCCACAATGCTGTCGATATCCTTTGGCGTTACTATAAGGCCGTCCATTCGCTCCTCCGCTACCTTTTTCGCAAGAGATCGCAGCCTTTCTTCATCGTCGTGCAGACCCGTCTGGTCTGCGATCATGGATATCACGTCCTGCGTTATCGTTGATGCGCAGACGACGAGCGGAACGCCTATCGCCAGCACCGGCACTCCAAGGCTTTCGCGGTCAACTCCCGAACGCAGATTGCCCACTCCCGAGCCGGGTTCTATTCCTGCGTCCGTGAGCTGTACAGTCGTGCTGATCCTCGCCGCCCTTCTCGATGCAAGCGAGTCCACCGCGATAACAAGATCCGGTCCTGTCTTTTCACAAACGCCTTTTATTAGCTCAACTGTTTCGACCCCTGTAGAGCCCAACACGCCAGGCGCGATAGCCGCGACAGAACGTATGCTGTGCTCGAACGCGTCCGGAAGATAATGGTTAATGTGCCGCGTGACGAAAACCCTCTCCACAGTACGAGGCCCGAGCGAATCCGGAGTGACGTTCCTGTTGCCAAGGCCTACGACGACTATTTCCGCGTTTTCATTAACCCTTTTGAGCATTCCCGTTATCTCTTTCGCCAGAGTCTTTGCGACTGACCTGAACAGCTCAGGAGATCTTTCGATTAGCCTCGGAGCATCTATCGTGATATAGCTTCCGGTCTTTTTATTCAGCGCCTTCGCGGCTTTCTCGCTCACTATCCCGATCCTTGTTATTTCAATATCTCCTTCTCTTTCCCTTTGTTCCGTAACGCCGTCGAGTTCGGGATCGAGTTCCCTGGCTTCAAGCGCAAGATCCGTGTATATGCTCATACTGTTCTCCTTAACGATTGATAGAATTAAGTATGCACCGCAGGCTCAAACAATATATCGATTTTTCACGCTATATATTAAAAAAACCGCTTGCATTAAGTATTTCGCGGTGGTATAATACTTCTGTTCGAGATTTTTATAGGAGGTGAACCGATTTGGCAAACATTAAGTCAGCTATCAAGCGCGTCAAGGTGACCGAGAAGCAGAATCTGCGCAACCGCATCGTTACTTCTCAGTATAAGACCGCTGTTAAAAAGTTCGACAAGGCGTTGGAGTCCGGCGATGAGGCACTCGTTAACGAGACGTATACCAAGGCTGTCAGCATGGCGGATAAGGCTGCCGCTAAGGGCGTTATTCATAAGAACGTCGCCGATCGTATAAAGGCTCAGCTTGCCAAGAAGCTTGCTGCCAAATAAGGTTTATCGTTTTTGATCGACCCATACGAAAATGGCCGCTGCAAATTGCAGCGGTCATTCGATGTTTTTGGGGTATTATACCGGAAACTGTCTCCAGTCGTGCTTTAGTAGGACGAGCTCAACATACTTGTCGTCCTTTGCAGCGCCGCTGATCTTCATATATGCGGTATCCGACAGATCTCGGATAAGACCCAGAAGCTCCTCCTGAGTGAACCTCCGCGCCGCGTCAAACGCCTTTTCATTGGCGTATTTGTTCCCTTCCATAGCGGCGACGACGTCTCTCTTCTGCCTGCCGGCATCGATGCCTCGCCTTGCCTCGAGCATGAGCTTGAAACGGCTAGAAAGAAAAGCCGAGATACTCATGGGCTCGTTTCCCTCATCCATGAGCGCATGGAGAGCCGCAACTCCATCCCCCGTCTTTCCGTAGGTGAACATATCGAGCATATCGAAAATGCGAACGTCGAGCGCCGCGCGCGTGCAGACGGAAACGTCCTGCGCGGTGACCGTATTCCCCTCTCCGACGTAATCGATGAGTTTATCGGTCTCGCTGACGAGATTTGTCATCTCATCGCCGACGCATCTCACAAGCAGCATTGCCACATCCTGCGGAAGGAACACGCCTGCTTCGTTCGTATGCTTCATGCACCACCTTGCGCATTCGCTTAGGGAAAGCCTGTCGAACAAAACTTCACTTCCGCTGCTCTTAACGCTCTTCAAAACCGCGCTGTTCGAGGGAAGTTTGCCCTTGAATACAAGAAGGAGCAGCGTCTCCTGCGGATGATTTTGAAGCACATCAGCGTACTTTGATGCTTCCGTTCCGTCCGCAAACTCGTTGCAGACGACTATACGCATATCGGCAAAGAGCGGCAGAGTTTCACAGCTTTCCATAAGCTCCTGAGGCGTTGGCTTGCTCAAAACGGATATGTTGAAAGGTCTCAGATCCGGATCGACGAGTTCAGTCGTCGCTTTTACCGCCTGAGCTTTGACATACTCCTCCTCGCCGTGCATCAGGAAAGTGCCGTGCGGAATGCCCTGCTTTATCAGTTTAAAGAAATCGCCGTGATTCATGCTCTAATTATATCCGCAATAACGCTTGCTGTAAACACTAAAAACACGCCCAGGAATACTTTCAGCCTTGTCTTCATCGGACGCAGGATATAGGGCGAGATCGCGAACATCAGCAGAAGCATCAGTATACCACTGAGCGTCGATGGAGAAATGACGTTCAGCTGCGAATACGGCAGCGCCCTGATCTTCTGCAGTATCAGCATGGCAAAGCCTATGAGCTTATCCGGAGCGAACGCAAGTATCTTTCCGGCCGCAGGGAACGGTATACCTATCAGCGTCGCCGCAAAGCTCAAAGTGATCGCCGCAGAGAATATCGGAACTACCGCGGCGTTCGCCAATATCCCGTATGTCGGGAATGTATGGAAATACTGCGCGCTGATCAAAGCGGTCGCAGCTGTCGCGGCAGCGGTTACTATTAACCCGGAAGAAAGCTTTCTCCAAATTCTGTTGGTCGAACTGTACCCGCCGCCAGCGGTGATCAATAGTATGCCGAAAGACGCGGCAAATGAGAGTCTGAAGCCGACGGACCATAGCTTATAAGGTGAAACAAGAAGTATTATGATTGCGGCAAGCGAAAGAGACGATAAAGGATCGCGCCGGTCACGTGTCAGATCCGCAAGCAGAAAGCACATGCACATAACGGAAGCTCGTACAAGCGAAGCCGAAAATGCAGTGATCGCGCAATAGCAGAGCAGGAACAGCCCTATAACCGTGAACCTGAGGAGAGGCGATCTCTTTGGAAGCAGGAAGAACAGTACCGCAGTAAGTATGCCAACATGAAAGCCGGAAAGCGAAAGAATATGCGCTGTTCCGGTAGCAAGGAAGCTGTCCTGATCCGTCTCGTCGATTCCCGATCTGTCCCCGAGCAGGAATCCCGCTGCGATCGGCGCGTTTTCGGGGAACAGATAATATATCCTGTTCCTTATCGCTTCCTTTACGGAGAGGAGCCATTGTTTGACCGGCAGTCTGTTGCGTGAAACGATTTCCGCGCTCGCGCACTCCCCTTTTACCGATATGCCGTTCGATAACAGCGAAAGCCTTTCGTTATATGAGCCGAATACCTTTACCGGCTCCGAAACATAACATCTTGCCTCGATGCCGCAGCCGACGCTAAGAACCTCTTCCTGCGAACTCAATGTGAGTTTAAGCTTGTAATCAAGTCTGCGTCCGTTCAGCCTTACGTCCGATACTGTCACGACGTTCGTTTTCGTATCCGATATCTCGGAGACAACTCCGGAAACGTCATACTCACCAGCTTCGATATGCGCAGGAGCAGCAACGGCCATCCTTGCAAAAGCGATCAGGAATGCCGCAATGAATACAAAAGCGGCCTTCTTTCCTTTGATAAAAGAATAGGCCGCAATGGCGCAGGTCAGCACGACAAGCGCCGATATCGCCGCTATGAACCAGCCTTCTTTCAGCGATAAGCCGAGCATCGCTTCACATAAGGCCGTTCCTGCGATAACTCCCGCGGCCGCTATGAGCAGCGGGCGGTAGTTGATTATTCTTGATGGGTCCTTATCGTCAAACACGCATTACTGCCATGGCCTCTATTTCAACGAGACCGCCGGCTGGAAGAGCAGCGACTTCAACGCAGCT
The DNA here is from genome assembly GCA_017616435.1 of Clostridia bacterium. Lineage (GTDB taxonomy): Bacteria > Bacillota > Clostridia > Christensenellales > CAG-138 > UBA3857. Next base: position 6,062 of record JAFZYC010000078.1, on the reverse strand, counting down.
CCTTGCGGGATGAGGCCTTGGAATGAGCATGCCGTAAAGCTTGTTTACCTGCGGGAAATCCGCCATGTTCTTAACGAATACAGTGGTCTTGACAAGGCAGTCAAGACCGGATCCGGCCTCTTCCAGAACGGATTTGAGATTGTTGAGCGCCTGAACAGTCTGCGCCTCAACGCCTTCCGCGAGCTTGCCTGTCTCGGGATTGATGCCGAGTTGGCCGGATGTGAATATCATCTTGCCTACCATCACGGCATGGCAGTACGGGCCGATCGCCTCCGGGGCGTTCTTGGCGTTGAAATTAGTCTTGAGCATTATCGTTTTCCTCCTTGATGAAGCTGAAGCGGTTGTTCCCGCAATGTTTTTCATAGGTTTCTATAATACAGTCGTTCCAAAGGATTAGCGCGTTTTCACCGGTATCCGAATAATAGCGTTTGCGCATACCCGCATAGGCAAATCCGAGCGAAGCATAGAGCCTTTGGGCAGTGTGGTTGTTCTCTCGCACTTCTAGAGTCATCCGCTCTGCCCCCCGTCTTAGCGCTTCCTGCATGAGGCGGATTATCATTTCCCGCGCGATGCCCCTCTGCCTGTGAGCGGGTTCAACGCCGATATTTGTCATGTGTGCCTCATCGAACATGATCCACTCGCCAGCGTAACCGCAGATCTCATCGCCGTCGAGCGCGACGATGTAAAACGCGACTGAGTTTGACAGCTCTCCCAGTATGGAATTGTAGCTCCAAGGCGTCCTGAAGCAGATCTTTTCAAGCTCCGAAACTCGTTTAACGTCGGACTCTGTCATTGCTCTGTATGTGATCTCACTCAATTGAACTGTCCTCCCCTATGGTTTGGATCCACGCAGCAGACCGTCGCTGCATAGACCTTTGCGCAGCCGAAGGCCTTCAACGCTCCTGCGCATTCCGAAAGCGTAGCTCCCGTAGTCCGAACGTCGTCGGCCAGAAGCACGTTAAGGCCCCTGCAGCTCTCGTCGGCGAGGAACGCGCCTTTCACGTTGCGTTTCCTTCCCGCGTCCGAAAGCCGCGTCTGTTGTTTGGTATCCCTTCGTCTTACGACGAGCTTAGTGTCGAGATTGAGCCCTTTGGCTTCACAAAGGCTTTTTGCGATTAGTTCGCTCTGATTATAGCCTCTTTTTGAATAGCGCCTGTAATGCAGCGGGATCGGTGCAACGGCGTCGATATCCCATTCCTTGGGGATCTCTATAGCCCTCGCGAGCGGCTCCGCAAGGTATTTGGCGTTATTGTATTTCAGTCGCTTGACCATCTTTGCCGATACGTCGTTATAGAGATAAGCAGCCGTATAGCCGTCGATATCCTTGATCATTGGCGCGTCGTTGAACAGCTCCGTCCCCGCGGCGCAGTCAGGGCACATGCCCCTTTCGTTCAAAACAGCTTCTCTGCCGCAGGAGACGCAAGCGACGGAAGGCGGGAACAGCGCATTCCTCAGCGTTTTTACAAGCTTGCTCAGCATATATCAGTCTCCTTCATCTGACGAAGGAAAAACTCCAAAGCGCTGTATCGCTTTGCTCCGGATACGTTCCTGACCATACCCTCGACGCATTTTGCGGATCCGACTATATAAACATGATCCCTCGCTCTTGTTACGCCGGTATAGAGGATGTTCCTGTTCATAAGCATAGGCGGTCCGTATACGAGCGGCAGTATCACAGTCGAAAACTCGCTGCCCTGGCTCTTGTGAACGGATACAGCATAAGCAAGCTCAATGTCTTCAAGCTCCTGAGCGCCGTATTCAGCCAGTCGTTCATCGTCAAAAAGTATCTTTACGACGGAGCCGCCCGGTCTTATCTCCATAACAGTTCCGATATCGCCGTTGAAAACTCCGGCTCCGTCCTCGGAAGGCTTGCCGTAAACGGTCCGTTTCCATTCAAGATCGTAGTTGTTCCTAACCTGCATCACTCTGTCCCCGACGCGGAATACGGTATCGCCATATCTGCGCTCCTCCTTATCGGGCGACGGCGGATTGAGCGCCGCCTGCAGGCTGATATTCAGGTTTTGGACGCCGAGCACGTTCGCCTTCATGGGGCAAAGCACCTGCACATCGCCGCAGGAGCCGCTGTCGCGAAACTCTCTGCACATTGAAACAACGGTATCGAGCGTCTCCTCCATGCCGGGTCGGCTTATAAAAACAAAATCGGATTCACGTGAGTCGACTACAGGTATCTGACCGTGATTGATCCGGTGAGCGTTGACAACTATCATGCTTCGGCCGGCCTGCCGATAGATATCGGTCAATCGTACGACAGGCACAGCTCCGGAAAGAATGATATCTCTAAGAACGTTTCCGGGGCCGACAGGCGGGAGCTGATCAAAATCGCCGACCATAATGAGCCTCGTTCCGGGTGCGACAGCCCGAAGGAGCGAATGGAACAGCGAGATATCCACCATGCTCATCTCGTCGACTATTATCGCGTCGGCCTCGATAGGATCGTTTTCGTTCTTTGCGAACTCCTCGGTTCCGTAACCGCCGTATTCGAGCAGACGGTGTATGGTCCTTGCCTCTCTGCCCGTGGTGTCGCTGATGCGCTTCGCTGCTCGGCCCGTAGGCGCCGCGAGCTCGAGCTTGAGATCCATATCCTCCATGATCTCTATCATGAAGCGCAGGATCGTCGTTTTGCCCGTTCCTGGACCGCCGGTGATAACTATCACGCCCTCGTCAAAAGCGCCTTTTACGGCGTTCTGCTGCTTCTCATCGAGCTCTAATCCGAACTTCCTTTCAAGGCGCGTTATCTCGCCGTCGATATCGGTCAGCGGCAGTACCTCCGCGTTGTTCATTATGTCGTAAAGGCACACCGCGCTGTGCATTTCATAGTAGTGCAGATACGAAAGGAATATGAGCTCTTCGCCGCCGATCTCCTTTTCGATCAGCTCGCCGCTGATAACAAGCTCGTTAAGGGCATTCTCAACGGGGATGATATCAACGCCGAGGATCTCCTCCGACGCCTTGCGTATGACCGTCTCCCGCGGAAGGCATGTGTTTCCGTCGTTCTTCGCCTCGTTCAGTACATGCCTTATACCGGCTTTGATACGAAAGGGCGAATCGTGTACTATGCCCGCGTTCTGAGCGATCTTATCGGCAGTCTTGAAGCCTATCTGGTCTACGTCCGCGATCAGTCTGTATGGGTTCTCCTTTATCATCTGCACGCAGCCGTCTCCGTAGAGCTTGTGGATCTTTACGGATTGGTTCATTGTGAACCCGAGCTCCTGCAGCCCGAGATAAATATCCCTTACCGCGATCTTCTCCATGTACGAATCATGGATCATTTTGGATTTGACCTTACCGATACCGGATATAAGCATGAGCTTTTCGGGCTCGTTTTCTATAACTTCGAGAGCGGAATCGCCGAACATCTTAACTATCGCATTCGCAGTCGGGAGTCCGACGCCCTTAATTATACCGCTCGACAGATAACGCAGCACAGTCTCGGAAGAATCCGGCGCGACAGCTGTGAAGCTCTGGACCGAAAACTGTTTCCCGTATGTCTTGTGGACCGTCCACTCCCCATTGAGCTCCAGCTTTTCGCCCTCATAGGCGGTGGGCATCATACCCACACCGGAGAACCTGAGATTGGTCTCGTCAACGAAATCGATGACAGTCCATCCGCTGTCACCCCTGTACCTTATTCGGTTTACGGTAGCCTTTATCTGCATGGATCGATTATACCATATCACGCGAACGATTGGCAATAAAAAAAGCGTCGAGCGCTTATCCCTTTTATCACGGAAAGCGCGCGGCGCGTTCGATCGTAGCCCTTTTTCAGACGTAGGCTCTGTCGATATTTATCACGGCAAAATACTTGTTCCCTTCGACGCGCTCAAGTCCCTTTTCAACAGCTGCGCGAAGATCCGCGTCGCTAAGGGAATACTTGAATGGTACGACGATATCGAATATCACGTTTGTATGCGTGGTTCCCGGCACTATCCTGAAATCATGCATCTTTAGCTCGGGATCGATATCCGAAAGTATCGCCCTGACCTCGGTCTTAAGCTCGTTGGTAAGGGAATCGTCGTTCTGGATAGGATCCATGTGAACGACAGCTTCGCAGGAGAACTTCTCGTTCAGTTCGCGTTCGATATTGTCGATCATATCATGGAGCTCGAGTACGTCGCCGTTCGCCGGTACCTCCGCGTGAAGGCTCATCATCATGCGGCCAGGGCCGTAATCATGAACGACGAGATCGTGTATCCCCAATATACCCTCGTGCGCCAATACGGTCTTCTCGATATCCTCGACGAGCTCTTTCTCGGGCGGTTGACCGAGAAGCGGGCTTATGGTCTCCTTCGCCGCGTTGTAGCCGGAATAGAGCACGAACAGCGATACGAGCGCGCCGCACCAGCCGTCGATCTTCCAACCCCATAGCTTTCCGGCAAACATGGCAACGAGGGCCATTAGGGTCGCTATGCAGTCGGTAAGGGAATCCATTGCCGTCGCTTTCATCGCTACGGAATCGATCTTTTTGGCCGTAAGTCGATTGTAGAGGAACATGTACGCTTTGACCAATATCGATGCAAGGAGTATCCCGACGGCTAGCCACGAAAACTCCGTGAGTTCGGGATCGATTATCTTCTTGACCGAGGAGAGCATAAGCTCAAAGCCCATGAGAAGGATGACCATCGCGACTATCAAGCCGGATATGTACTCGAGCCTGCCGTGACCGTAGGGATGCTCCGGATCCGGCTTCTGGCCGGAAAGCTTGAAGCCGATAAGGGTCACAACGGAGCTCCCGGCATCGGACAAGTTGTTGAAAGCGTCCGCAGTGATCGCAACGGATGAGGCGATCGTCCCGGCGATGAACTTGCCTATGAACAGGATAATGTTAAGAAAAATACCCACTCCCCCGCAGAGCACGCCGTAAGCGCGGCGCACCTCCGGTTTCGAGTAGTTCCTGTGATCCTTTATTATGAGCTTGGCCAGCAAAGCGATCATACCGCGCACCTCCGAACATTATCGACATTATAATATTCAACTCGAAAATATGCAATGTTTTTTCCGAAATGAGCAAGTATTTTGCCTGATCCGATAGCGCACAATATATTTAAAAACAGGGGTTGCATTTTCAATATCGCTGTCGTATAATAATTTGCGTCAAAAAGATATTCCTCCTTAGCTCAGTCGGTAGAGCATGCGGCTGTTAACCGCAGTGTCGTTGGTTCGAGTCCAACAGGGGGAGCCACAAAAGAAACCTCTTTTGTCTACCAAGGCAAAAGAGGTTTCTTGTTGCCTGGTACTCCTTACTGTGGTATAATAAACAGGAAAATAGTTATTTATAGAGGCAAGATATATCAATGAATGATGTTAGTGTTAAACTGGCTCCGATGACGGATGAAATGTATCGCTTATATTTTCGTGAGTATGAGAATGATCCTGATTTATATATGCCGGGGCAAGAAAATGTTCACTATGAGTATAGTGAGGAAAAGATTGAACGGTATGTTCGGCGACAACGTGACTTAAAACGAATTACCCTTGCGATCCTATTTGGTAACGATATTGTTGGCGAGATCATTATCAAGAATATCGAAGAACACAAGTGCGCAACAATGGGGATTGCTCTGAAAAACGCAAAGTACAAGGATCATGGAATAGGTACGGCGGCAGAAAGATTGGCAGTAAATTTTGTTTTCCATGAACTGGATATCCCGACTTTATATGCTGATACGATACAGAATAATAAACGAAGCCAGCATGTATTGGAAAAGGTGGGCTTTTCATATATTCGGGAAGACAAAGATTTCAAGTACTATCGGATCGACCGTGAACGTGACTGATGGTATATTCCGGTTTGTCGGACCGGAGCACGTATCATTTTGGCGCTCTTTCTATGGTTTATGTATCATTTTGGCGCTCTTATACATGAGAAAGCACTTGCGAGAGCAAGTGCTTTTTTCAACTTAGCTCACCCCTGTCAGAAGAAAACACGCCTTTTTTCCCGGCAACAGACTGTTGCTTTACAATCGGTATATTGCGTGCTATCATTTTGATATGGAGGTGTTGATATGAATACTAAAGACGTCCTTTATGAACTCAGAACAAAG
>JAFZYC010000077.1 GCA_017616435.1 Clostridia bacterium | reverse complement strand
CTGCGCCAAGAAGGACGATATGCCGGAGATACTGCAGAAGATGATCGACGCGGACGTTATCGTGCTCGCGAGCCCAGTCTACTTCTATTCGATCGACGCTCAGCTCAAGGCCCTGATCGACCGCACCGTGGCCCGCTGGACGGAGGTGAAGGACAAGGAGTTCTACTACATCATGACCAGCGCGGACGATTCCGTCGAAGCGCAGGAGCGCACGCTCGAGTGCTTCCGCGGCTATGCCGACTGCGTCGAGGGCGCGAAGGAGATGGGCGTTATCTACGGCGTGGGCGTCTACGAGCCCGGCGAGATACTTAACACTCCCGCCTATAACGAAGCCTACGAGATGGGCAAGCGGATATTATGACCGCCAAAGCCGGATAATTGAATCGGAGTAAAATATGACCGAGTGGGAACGCATGACGACGGGCAGGCTGTACGATCCGTCAAAAAAAGAGATTCGAATCCCTCACAGGAGGGGCATGGAGCTATGCGACAAGTTCAACAGGACGCCGATCTCGCGCAGAAGAAAAAAGAAAAAGCTTCTGGAGATGCTGATCCCGTCCTCTGTCGGGAAGGACCTCGGTCTTTTCTCGCCGTTTTACTGCGAATACGGCGTAAACATCCGCGTTGGCAGGGAGTGCTTTGTGAATTACAACTGCGTGTTTCTCGACGTTGCCCCCATCACGCTGGAGGATAACGTCTGGATCGGCGCGAACGTTACTCTCGCGACGCCCATGCATCCGTATCTTTCGGAAGAACGCATATCCCGGGAGTATCCCGACGGCGAGCACGATCTTGAATATGCCAAGCCGATAACGCTTAAAAAGAACTGCTGGATATGCTCGGGCGCAGTGATCTCCGGAGGCGTGACCGTCGGTGAAAACAGCATCGTCGCGGCAGGCGCAGTCGTGACTAAGGACGTGCCGGATAACTGCATCGTCGGCGGAGTGCCGGCAAAGGTCATAAGGAAAATAGACGAGGAAGACCGCATGGACGTCTGGAACACCTACGTCAATGATCTTCCTCCGGTCTCGAAGAGGAACATACAGTTTTGAGTTCAACCTGTAACTTTTGTCTTTAATGCAATTATCGCCGGAACAGTAAAGGATCATTTCAAACATTATCGGAGGTAATTATGGAATACATCACACTTAACAACGGTCTGAAATGCCCGGTCGTGGGCATAGGAACTTTCATGATCGCTCCGCATGACGCCGAGATCAGCGTGCGCGAGGCGCTGAAAATGGGCTATCGTCTTGTCGATACAGCGGCGGCGTATCAGAATGAGCGCGCGGTCGGCCGCGGGATAAAGGAGAGCGGAGTCCCGCGCGAGGAAGTGTTCATCTCGACAAAGCTGTGGCCGAGCGAGTACGAGAACGGTAACGCCATCGATGAAACGCTGGAGCGTCTCGGCGTCGATTACGTCGATCTGCTCTATATCCACCAGCCCGCCGGGAACTGGCTTGCCGGTTACCGTCAGCTTAAAAAGGCGTATCGCGAGGGCAAGGCAAAGGCCATCGGCATTTCCAACTTCGAGGGCAAGTACATAGCCGAGCTTGAAACCAAATGGGAGATCGCACCGCAGTTCATTCAGGTGGAGGCGCACCCATATTTCACGCAGGACGAGCTTAGAAAGACGCTCGATAAGTACGGCGTCAGGATAATGGCGTGGTATCCTCTGGGGCACGGTGACAAGTCGCTTATCAACGAGCCGATCTTCACCGAACTTGCCGCAAAATACGGCAAGTCTAGCGCGCAAGTCATTCTCCGCTGGCACACGCAGATGGGCTTCGTCGTGATCCCCGGCAGCAAGAACGTCGCGCATATCAAGGACAACGCCGACATTTTCGATTTCACGCTGACGGACAGCGAAATGGCCGAGATCGCAAAGCTGAATAAAGGCGTCCGGTATTACAACGGTACAGAGGAAGACTTGACGCGGTACGCCATGTGGCAGCCGACCTACGAAAAAGCATGATTATGAAAAGGATCTTATTTCTTGTTCTCGCCGCAGTGATGGTCTTTGCGCTTGCGGCGTGCGGCAATAAGTCGAGCGTGCCTCAGAATACGAACGAGCCGGAGGCGGCTGCAACACAAAGCCCGACCGAAAGCATGCCGGCAAACAGACAAACTTCTGAGCCTGACACGACTTCGGGTACCGATCCTGCGACAGACGCTCCGAGCGCGGAAGCGAAGATACTCGTCGTCTATTTCTCCCGCACAGGCGAGCAGTATTCGGTCGGCGTTATCGACAAGGGCAATACGGCGATAGTAGCCGAGATGATAGCGGAGAAGACCGGCGCGGATATTTATGAGGTTCTGCCGGAGACGGATTACTATCCCTACACCTACAGCGCGCTGACCGACGTCGCAAAAAAGGAGCAAAGCGAGAACGCACGCCCCGCTATAAAGGGTGAGCTTCCCGATGTGTCGGGATACGATACGATATTCATCGGCGCTCCCGTATGGTGGGGCGACTGGCCGATGATAATGTACACGTTCTTTGAAAGCGTCGACCTTTCCGGCAATAAGCTCGTGCCGTTCTCCACGCACGAAGGCAGCGGGCTTTCGGGCTTTG